>PLDF01000157.1 GCA_003135055.1 Bryobacterales bacterium
TGGACGCGGTTTGCCTATCGACGATAATTGAGTTGCGGCGGATTCCACCACTTCTATGTCGCGCACCCTCTCTCACGGGCCAAGGCTCTGTCTGTGGGCTTTCCAATGCGTACTTCAAATCGCTCGGACTTCCATCGTTGTTCGAGGAGTGCTGACGTAACCAATCGAACCGCCGTGTACGGACCCGTACGCACGGTGGTGTGGCAGGGGTCGGCGGGCGACCGCCGCCCCTATGCCGATCACCGGATGATTTTGTGCTCTTGCTGGACACCACTCCCTCACGGTCGTGGCTCTGATCGAAGCCGCGCGCGTCAGCAAGCGGTTTCGCGGCAGCGCGGAATCTCGCGGTCAGCGAACAACGCTAGGAAGGTCATGCCTCAGGCGGTGCTTTAGCTTTGCCGCTTTCCCGAAGCCGCTCAGCTACGCTGGAAGCGGATCTTCTCCCGGCCACGGATCGGGCTCGGGATTAGGTCTATCGGGCTCCGGCTCTGGCGCGGGCATCGGAACCGGCGCCTCTTCCTCCCGCTGACTGGCTATACTGCGAAACACCGCGCGCGCCGGCTCGTGTACGGGCTCGGTGAGCCACACCTCGCAGTCGCAGCAATCGCTGCACCGCAGGCAGCGCTCGCATAGATGGTTGTTGCAGGTGTCCTTCGTACACCGGGCGCAGATGCGCGTCGAATCTTCTCCGCAGATGCTGCAGGTAAATGGCATGGATTACTGTTTCTTCTTTCCGGATTTGCTCGCGGGCGCGGTCAACGTCCCGCGGCAGCGCTGCGCTTCCTGATCCATCACGCGCAGCTCCTGTTCGCGCTCGGCCGCCAGGTTGACGATGTACCGCTGCAGCCGGTCGCGGTTGGCGCCGGCCTCGGCCTGAAGGCTGGCCAGCGCCTGCGCGCTCGCCGGGTTCTGGTACTTGCGCATTCCCTCTTCCACCGAAGCCAGCATCGCGTCGATGCCCTGCATGCGGAAGTACAACTCCAGCGCCACCGGCAATCTCTCGGGATTCTTCGCCAGCGCCTTGGCGCCATCGGCCAGAGACTGCGTCTGGTCTTTGGCCGACTGGAGTTGTTCGGCGTAGGTTTCCGACGCGCCCTGATCCACCCACGAGCGGGCGTCGATCTGGTTGAGCGCGGGCAGCAAGCGTGTTGCGTGAGCGCCAATCTCCTGTAGCGCCGCGCCAATCTCCCAATCGGTTTCAAGGCCCGCCGGCTGCGGTTGTTGAGCGGATGGTCGCACAGATGGCGCCGCAGGTTGCGCCGCAGATTGCGGAATATGGACCGGCGGCGTTTGCGCGCCTAACGCCACGGCGCAAGCGATCAGCGTGAATCGTCGCAGTCCAATGGACATAGCGCTTCTCTCAATCTATCATGCCCGTGGCGCACGCACTCATGCGTGCAGCGTTCACAATCGTGTGAACGTGCTTCGGCTGGATAGGGCACTGGGCTTTGGGCTTACCGACTGCCACTCTCAGTGTCCGGTGGTTGACGGTGGCGCCGGCGGCGGTGGTGGAGGAGCGGCGCCGCCCTTGCCTTTATCGCCCTGTGCGCCGGGGACGCCGGTGGCCCCAGGTCCGCCTACGCCACCGACGGGAATGCCGCCGGGATGCTGCTGCGCGTAAACTCTTGCGAGATCGGTGGCGGCGCGAATCAGTTTCTGCACGATGCCGCCTTTGTCGATTTGCTGGCCAATCAGGCGCTGCCCACGGAACACGCGAACGGATTCACCGGGCTTCAAGTATGGCTCGGCGCCCGGAGCGGTCAGATTACGGACCTGCACCAGCCCTTCGTCCACAGTGACCAGCGTGGTGCCGTCGTCGTCTTCCACTACGATATCGAAAATCGTTCCACGCACCGAGATCACCGCGGTCGGCGTAGTGACGCTGTTGCTATTCGGGCCTTTGGAATGATCGATGAAAACCTTCACATGCCCGATAATCACGTTCAACAGATGCGCCCATGCCGGATAATCCTCCCGGAAGACCACTTGCGACTTCTCGAAAACTTCGAAGTAGCTGCCGTCGGGCAGTAGAAACTTGGCGTAACTATTCGGACCGGTCACTATAGTCTTTTGCGCCGGAACCGCGTCCCCTACAAATAGAGCTTTGGTGTTGTGCCCATCCGGCAGAATCGATACCTGCCCAGCCATCGCTTCCAGCCTGGCCGCAGGCCTCTGCGCGCTCAGCGGACACAGAAACACCACGGCTACCGCAGCCATTAGAATGGCGCGAACAGTCCCCGGTGTCGTCAGGCGTTTGAGCATGTGCGATCCCAAATCGAGTGTGCGAAACCTCACCCGACGCTACGACCAGATTCAGTCTAGCATCAAACTTGCAAGGCAACTGTGAGGCCGCAATTAAATTTCGCTCACAAAGTGTGTCGATTCAGCGATTTATTAAGAATTTGCGGGCTTGAAATAGGGTAAAATAAGACTCAGTTGTGTGTCATAAAGGAACAATGCGGGTCCCGGCGCTCTTATTAGCCTTCGCGGCCGTCTTAGCCTTCGCGTCCATTGCCGCGGCGCAGAATCCACCGGACTGGCGCAAGGTGGGCGGCGCTTCCGTAAATCTCACGCTGGCATCCCCCGCGACGGGGCCGGTGGAGCAGGTGTGGTTCTCGCCAGGCGGTTCCACGCTGTTGGCGCGCACGCAGTCTGGAAAAGTCTTCGAAACCGCCGACTTCGTCTCGTGGTCCCCAGTCACCGATTTGGAGGATGCGCCCGCCGTGACGCCCGCTACGGCCGTGCGGCTCCCCGAAACCGGGGCGGCCATTATAGCGGCGAACGACCCCGCCTCCATCTTCGGTTTAGGCCGGCAGGTTTCCCGCTCGCAAGACGGCGGACGCACCTGGGTCAATTTGACGGGCTACCACGGCCGGGCGGTGATCGGGCCCAGGCAGCACAGCGTCGCGGTTTCGCCGGTCGATCCCGATCAGTTGGTAGTGGCCAACGATTCTGGCGTGTGGCGCTCGCTCGATGGCGGCGCAACCTGGGCCGGGTTGAACCAGAATCTGCCCAATCTTTCCGTGGAGCATATCGTTTCGACGCCCACGGGCATGGCTGGAACGCGCGTTCAGGCCGCCGGCTTGGGCGAGTTGGAATTGCCGCCTGGCTCCGCCGTGTGGCAGGTAGCCATGGCGAACGACGTAGCAGCCGATGCCGCCAACAAGGATCGCTATTCGCGAATTCTGGGAACCGAAATCCTCTCCCTGGCAAGTTCGAAGAGCACGCTTTACGCCGGTTCCGCCGATGGCCGGATTTTCGCCTCGCAGGATGGCGGCAGGAGCTTCGGCGTCTTGCCGTACCTGACCGGCGGCCCGGTGGAGAGCATCTTTGCCGACCCCGCGGAAGCGAACGTAGCCGTTGCCGCGGTCGCCGGAAACGGGCCGCATGTATTGCGCACGGTGAATAGCGGAGGCAACTGGGACCAGCTCGATTCGCCCAGCCTGCCGGGCGCGCCCGCGCGTGGCATCACCGCCGATCGGGTTTCCGGCTCGGTTTACGTGGCCACCGATAAGGGCGTATTTTACGGACACGCCGACCTGGAAAACGCGGCATCGAATCCGGTTGCCTGGCAAAACCTCACGGCCCAACTGACTTCGGCCCCTGCGACGGACGTCCGGCTGGACCCGGCGGGCGTGCAGTTGTATATCGCGCTCGATGGCTATGGCGTCTACGCCGCCGCGGCGCCGCACAGCCGGAGCAGCCTGCGGATTGTGGACGCGGCGGATTCCACCGTACGGCCGGCCGCGCCCGGATCTCTGCTGAGCGTGCTGGGCGCGCACGTGAACTCCGCCAACGGAGGCAGCTTGGCGTATCCGGTGCTAATTGCGAAAGACGCCGAATCGCAGATTCAAGTGCCCTTCGGAGCCGAGGGGCCGAACGTGACGCTGTCGCTGAACACCACCGCCGGATTGATGACCACCAGCCTGGCCGTGCAGCCGGTGTCTCCCGCGATTCTGGTGGGACGCCGCGGCGTGCCCGTACTCTACGACGCCGATACCAGTTTGCCCCTCGACCTGCGCAACGCCGCGCATTCGAACGGCCGCGTGGGAGTGATGATGACCGGTCTCGGCCGGGTCCGGCCCGATTGGCCGGCAGGCGTCCCCGCTCCGGAGAACGCGCCTGAGGTAGCCGCTCAAATGCAAGCGTTTCTGGACGGCGCCCCAGTGCAGGTAACGCGCGCCACGCTGGCGCCGACCTACGTCGGTTTTTATTTGGTGGAACTGCAACTGCCCGCCATCATCAATGCCGGCATGTCCGAGCTGCATCTCACCGCCGACGGGCATGAGAGCAATAAAGTGCAGATCTGGATCGAGCCGTAAACGCGCAAGGGTCATTGGCGGCGCGCGATCCGTTAACAGAATCTACCCGGCCGCGCACGCCGGAACGGAGCCGTGCACGTCAGTAAGCGGTCGCTTTTGGACTGTGCCCATGGGCTGCCTGTTGTAACTCGCGTTTGGCGGGAACGATTTGAACCGGCCCAGGCGCTGTCACATAGGAGCACAGAGCACTACCAAACGTCCATTTGCGGCGAAACCCTTAATCTCGCCGGTTTGAACCCATGTCCTTGCCGCTGGCGTTGTTGCAATGCACTGATTCGTCGGCATTGGCTGCCGGACCGGTTTTGATACGTGACTCCACTGAAATCTCCTGAAGCGCGGGCTAATTCATCGCCACGAAGCTATTCATAGTTTTCATAGAAGAAGGCAAAACCGCAGCGGGCGCCGATAGTGGCTCCCGGACGATTTCAAATTGGACAGAGCCTGGCTCATACTGCTTCAGAAAGACGAAGTCCAGACCGTCTATGCCGATGAGCCGTAGTTTCTGCGAGGAACTTCTGACAAATTGTTTCCCCCTGGACAAGTACGCTCCCGTTGGGACGTCAGGCCACGGCGAGACGATCCCTGCCGCGACCTGGCCGGATGGGAGCAACGCTACGAGACCTGCCTCAGGAGGATGGCTCTGGGACTTGTGGACTTGTGACCTTGGAAGAGTGACGAACTTTTGGCTGAGAACGTGTCCATCCCGGCTGACAACCGTCATCCGACGCCGCGCTGGCTGCCAAAACCAGAACCCGTCCTGAGTCAGCCCGAACCCGACGAGCCCGCCCGTCCCCGGACCTTCCTTGAAACCTGCGGGATAATCCGTTCGGCGGAGCAGACCTTTCATGAGATGCCCCGTGTGATCGTAAACGAAGATAAGAGGTCCAGCGGTATCATCGTCCCGCCGGCCAGGATAGTCGGTCAAGGTCCACACGTTTCCATTCTCGTCGAGGTCGAGATTATTGATCTCTTGCTCTGGGGGAATGCTGACGCTGCGAACCAGCAGCCCTTCCCATGTGAAGTACAGCAACATATCTTCAAGACCGCCGTCCGCCATACGGATCGTCGCCCCCGCAACGATCGGACTGGTTTCGCGTACCGATACATCGTCGAGTGTGACCTCAGCCGCTCCAGGAAGTTGCCCCAGAACATCTACCCGCGCAGCGCGGCGCCCTTCGCGATCAAATACCTCGATTGAATCGCGGCTCGGGATCTTCTGGGTCCGGTTGAATGCTACGACATACCCGTGACTGACCTTGAACCAGCCCGGCTCCGCGAGGCCCAAGCGCGAAGACACCGCTGCCGGTTCTGCACTGCCGGCCCGAAGCAGAACGGGCGCGACCAAAATCAATAGGAGCGAACCACACCGAGCCATCACGCACCTCGGACGACAAGATTTTATACCAACCACAAGCAGGCGTGCAGGCGGCGGGCCAATCAAGGTGTTAAGAAATCCCGGCCCCCTCGATCTTTGTAAGCCATTGAAATCCCAATAGGGTCTTCACGATTCGAGGCGCCTCCAGTGCCATCACGGAACCTCCCCCTGTGCAAACTTGGCTGCTATGTGGCCATGAAATCCCTGGGGGGCTCAACCACAGCTTGCCTGGGTCAGTTTTCGGAAGCAGACCTGGAGCACTTCTCGCGAGCCCCGAAGCCCCACTCTTCGGAATACGCGCTCAAGCGCCCTCGGATTCAGCGCAAGACTGGTATTCTGAGTAGTGAAATATTGCCTGGCTTGTCAGTAACGTGTTTGCGGGTCGTATTACACGTATTGGGCATGGTCCGCGTCAAGCATAGTGGTGCGAGGAGGTATCCGTGCTGAAATTGTTTGTCCTTCTGACGGTTTTCACCTGCCTCTCCGGAGCCGCGGATGCCCCGATTCGTGAGGTGACCTCTCAGGCAGCGGAAGGCTCGGGAATGCTGGTCCCGGCGTTTTTCAGGGGTTATATATACTGGGCCGGGCGCGAAAATCCTCTGACAATCTATACGCCGGACGGCTACCCGGCTGCCTACTTTCTGGCGCCCGAGAAAACCGCGCAGGCGATTGCGGCCGATACGGATGGCGGGCTTGCCATCGCGTGGAGGACTGAAACCTCCGGCGGGATTGATCTGTTCGGCGCATCCCGAGAGTTGGTGCGGACCATTGAGACCGGCCGCTACCGGCCCCAGCACCTCTCGTTCGCTGAAGACCATTCGCTGTGGACGCTCGGCTACCAAACGCGCGCCGGTCACGCGGAGATGTGGGACGACTCCGCCTACATGATCGTTCGCAAGTTTCTGCCTAATGGCCAGCAGGCCGGTGCGTATCTGCCCCGGTCCCTGTTCCCGCACGGTCTTCCGCCGGGCGATGAAACGTGGCAGTGGTCGAACTGTATAACTGTTGCTCACAATAGAGTCGGGCTTTGGGTCGTCTCCGGCATGTACAGTGGCGAGACGGAGTGGGTGGAACTCGACCTCGATGGAAACCTGACCGGCCGTTGGAGGCTCGACCCGTTTTCCTACGAACTGCGAGTGGCCTTCACCTCGGACGGCCACGTTTTCGTTCAACACGCGAACTTGGACCCGCAGAGTCATACGTTGACCTACAGCCTGCTGACGCTCGACCGCACATCCTCCACCTGGCAGTCGGCGCAATCGGCTCCCGGCGGCCGCCTCGTCAGCGCCGATGGGGACGCGCTCATATTTGCCGAACGCAGTTCGGGGCCGATACACCTTCGCTGGTATCCGCATCCCTGACCATCGAACGATCCTCGGATAGTGGTGTCACTTGGACCCATAAGCTTGCCGCGGCGGCGAGTTTATGAGTCGAGTCACACCAGTTCCAGCGCAAACGAGAGCGCGCGCCTGAGATTGGCCATTTCCGCAGCCGAAATTTTTCCAATTCGGCGCTCAAGACGAACTGTGGGAAGTGAGCCGATTCCTTGAACGTTGGCCACGAACTCGCAATCGAGAAATGGGAACCTGGGGCAATGCGACCTCATAGGGACTCAGCCTGTTTTGAGTGGTCAGAGGCACGTAAACCGCGAGAGCACGGGGTGAATCGGGACAGATGAGTTCGAGCGGTGGTGGCATACTTTGTCCGAATCCGAGCAGGGAAAAGTCGATGCTCGCGTCAGCCTCTTGATGGAGCGCGGCCCCAATCTCGGGTTTCCCTTCAGCTCGCAGGTCAAGACATCCCGCTTTCCGGAGATGCGAGAACTGCGCGCCCAGGCCGGGGGCGACCCGTTGCGGATGTTGTACGCCTTCGATCCGCGCCGCACTGCGATTCTTTTGGTCGCCGGGGACAAGACCGGCGACGACCGGTGGTACGAGAGGAATGTGCCTATGGCGGACCGGCTGTTCGAACGCCATTTGAGGACGATTCGAGAAGGAAAGGGATGAACATGGCTAAGAACTTTCAGGAACTGCGCGCCAGGATGTCCGCCGGAGCACGGGCGGTGAGCGCAGCCGAGCACCGCCGCCTGGTGGAAGAGATGTCGCTTCGCCAACTTCGGAAAGCGGGTGCGCGACATAGAAGTGGAGATCAGGCCGCTTGGCGCGCTTCCCAATAGTCCTCAAAGCGGCCGTTGAGATGGCAGCAGCGTAGGGCGACGATGGCGTTAGCTCCCCGCACCGTCCAGAACATCCCCGATTGTTTTAGCCGGGAACCGACGACGGTCTTGCACCCGGCTTCGATCACCCCCGAGCCG
>PLDF01000349.1 GCA_003135055.1 Bryobacterales bacterium
GAGGCGCGGAGTGGCGGAGGAAAACGCGGAGTTCCTTGAGGGATCTTGAGATCTGGCATCTCTCGACTATCGGGGCGGCCGATTATTTTCAGGCGAGTCAGCGGGACCACGTGAGCGGATGGAGGCAGCGGAAAGATCAGAGCAGGGGAATGTCTTCTCCGCGTTTCCTCCGCCGCTCCGCGCCTCCGCGTTGAAGACCGATTTGGCGGTGAGTGACGCGAGCCGGCGGCAACCGCGCCTCCGCGTTGGGGGCTAGTTTGGCGGTGAGAGCAGGTAATACCCGCGGGCGCGCGCTAGAATCTCGTCGGCGTATTCGGGCAGGTTGTCCCGAATCCAAAGCACGGTGGTTTCGCCCTTCGGCAGAACCTCCCAAGATGCCGCGCGGGAATCGGCAAGCCGTGGCAGTCCCCTGGGTTTGGCGCCGAGCACTTCATGCATGGCGCGGCTCACCGCGCCATTCAGATCCCCGTTAATGCCCTCGGGCTCCAGATGGGTGTGCGCGCACAAAATCTCATCGATCACGCCGGCTTGAAACTCCTTGCCGAAGACATCGATTTGGTAGGCACAGAAAAGCTGCAAGCCGTTCTCGCTCAGCACTTCGTTCCAGAGGTGTTCCAGCCGCACCGCGGCGGCGGAATTCCCGGCGTTCCAAAGCAGGCTGACCATCTCGCCATAGACGCGGATTTCGCGGTTGCCGGTCATCCTTCGAAGCTGCCGAAACACAACTCCTAGTGCGCTCCGGAAACTGTCGCGGTCGGGTTGTCCATCGACCATGAATAGCGAGAGGGTTTCCTCGGCGCCCAGAAATACCAGATGACCTTTGCTGATGGCGCGCGTTGGGTCGTATCCGTCTTCCGCAAGCCGATTGGCGAACGCCCGAATGTGCGCGGGCGTGGCCATCGCTACAAGACCTTCGCCTCTTTGCAGCCCGTCCCCGAGATAACGGCTGACGTTTGCGGCCAAAGCGTCGTCATTGCGGCCGTAAAACTGAACCCTATGCTTCGGCGGCGCGGATTCCGCGGCCACCGGCAAGGAAGACATCTATCACCCCTCGCCCTATGATAGCTAGAGTCCAATCAATCGGGTATCACCCCGATTGCGCATTATTTGAAAACAGTATCCGACTTCACTAAGGAACCATGCTTCTACCCACCGATTGAGCTCGATTCAGTGCACTTGCTCACAATTCCAGCCTGTGCCTGGGTTGCGAATTCGCTCACCCGTGGGCAAGGTAGTAACGAGGCTCACCGCGTGCCGCTCCACGGCACTGACGGCGATGGGCAAGCTAAAGCGTACCCCGCCCTGAAGCATGCATTCCACGCACACAAAATCGGCTGCCGATTCCGAGGGCGACGGTATCCCTGGCGAGCCGCCTGGCGCGCTGGTGCGCTTCGCCTCGATCGTAGAATCATCGGAAGATGCCATCGTCAGCAAAGATCCGGACGGCACAGTTCTGACCTGGAACCGGGGAGCGGCGGCGATTTATGGGTATACGGCGGAAGAAATGATCGGCCGATCCATCTACCTGCTGGTTCCGCCGGAGCGCCGGGACGAAGAGGAATCGATCCTGGCGCGGATTCGCGCGGGCGAGCGGGTTCAGCACTTCGAGACAGTCCGGATCAAGAAGGGCGGGGCGCGGCTGCATGTTTCCCTGACCATCTCGCCCATCCGCGAGGGCGGCCGTATCGCCGGGGCGTCTCACGTGGCGCGCGATATCTCCGAGCGCAAGCGGTTGGAATCGGCCAACGCGCAACTGGCGGCGATCGTGGAATCCTCCGAGGACGCCATCATCAGCAAAGACCTGCAAGGCGTCATTCAGACGTGGAACGCTTCGGCGGCCCGCGTCTATGGATACGCTGCCGACGAGGTGGCAGGGCGGAACATGACCTTCCTGCTGCCGCCCGGACGGGAGAATGAGGAGGAGCAGATTCTCGACAAGATCCGGCGGGGCGAGCGAGTGGAGCACTTCGAAACCACGCGGCTGCGAAAAGGCGGCGCGGCGATTCACGTGGCGTTGACGATTTCACCGATTCGCAACCGCGAGGGCGCGCTGGTGGGTGCGTCTCACGTGGCCCGCGATATTACCGAGCGCCGGGCATTCGAACAGCAGATGCGGCAAGCGCAACGGCTGGAAAGCCTGGGAGTGCTTGCCGGCGGGATCGCGCACGATTTTAACAACCTGCTGACCGGCATTATCGGAAATGCCAGCCTGGCGGCCGAAACTCTGGCCGACGCGCACGCCGCCCGGGGGTACCTGGCCGAACTCACGCTTTCGGCCGAGCGGGCGGCCGATCTGACCAGACAATTGCTGGCCTACTCGGGCCGCTGCCAATTTGTGGTTGGGCCGGTGAACGTCTCGGACGTGGTGGCCGAGATCAGCACGCTGGTGAAGGCATCCATTCCGAAGACTGTGGATGTCCGCCTGGAGTTGGAGCGACGCATCCCCCCGATTGAGGCGGACCGGAGCCAGATTCAGCAGTTGGCGATGAACCTGGTGATCAACGGCGCCGAAGCCATCGGCGAAGACCGGCCAGGCAGGGTGGTGGTGAAGACCGGCGCGGATTGGCTGGACGGCGATTTCCTTCGCGCGGCTTTTCCCGCGGCGCAGATTGAGGCGGGGAATTATGTCTTCATCCAGGTGGAAGACGATGGCTGTGGGATGGACGAGCAGACGCGGGCCAGGATTTTCGACCCATTCTTCACCACGAAACTCACCGGACGCGGTTTGGGGCTGGCGGCCGCCATGGGGATTGTGAAGGCGCACAATGGCGCGATTCGCGTGGCCACCGCGGCCGGCAAGGGAACCGCGTTCAAAGTGATTTTCCCGGTACGCCGGGACGAGGTTGTCGAGGAATGCGAGTCCAAAAAGGCTGATAGTAATGGCGCCGTCAAGGGCGTCGTCCTGATGGTGGACGACGAAGAGATTGTTCGCAAGGTTGCCAAGGCGGCTCTGGAGATTCGGGGCTATCGTGTGA
Organism: Bryobacterales bacterium; assembly: GCA_003135055.1. GTDB lineage: Bacteria > Acidobacteriota > Terriglobia > Bryobacterales > Bryobacteraceae > PALSA-243. The sequence goes on from PLDF01000349.1 coordinate 2,976, forward strand.
TTCTCGCTGGCGACGGCAGAGAGGCGGTGGAGGTGTTCCGTGGGATGTCCGATTCCATTTCGCTGGTCATCCTCGACCTCACGATGCCCGTGATGGGCGGCGAAGAGGCGCTACGGCATCTTCGCGACATTCGGCCGGATGTGACGGTGATGCTGTCCAGCGGTTATACGGAGACCGATGCCATGCGCCGGTTTTCGGACGACGGGCTTGCCGGATTCATCCAGAAGCCATATACCAGCGCGCGGTTGCGGGAAAGGGTGGACGCGGTGGTGCAGAATTTGCAGCGCGGCAAGTAGGGTTTCCGGGCGCCAACACCCTGGCCCCAGTACTGTGACAGAGTGATTCTGCGCTCTTGTTGGACGACACTCCCTTACGGTCGTGGCTCCGATTCGGAGCCGGTAGAGTAGACGCGAAAACACGAGTCCGCGGTCTGTTACGATGGTGCGAAATGCGCCGCCTGCTTCCGCTAACTCTTGTAATATCGCTTGCTCGCCTGGCTGCCGACGCCGCCGAAGCTTCGTTTGGGCGATGAGATCCGTCCGGTAAAATACGCCGTGGACCTCACGCTTGCGCCGGGCATGGCAGGTTTTTCCGGGGCCATCGATATCGATGTCACACTCGCCAAACCTGCATCCATGATTTGGCTGAACGCGCGGGAAATCGCGATTACAGAAGCGCGAGCGACCGCCGGCGGCAAGACGCAAGCCGCCACAGTGGAGCCGGGCGGCGAGCAATTCGTGGGGCTTCGCGTCCCCGCCGCCTTGCCCGCGGGCGCGGCCCGGCTGCACATTCAATGCAAGGGCAAGATCAGCGATAAGAGCAGCGCCGGAATCTTCAGCGGCCGCGATGGCGATAACACCTGCCTGGTCACGCAATTCGAAAGCATCGATGCGCGCCGCGCGTATCCCTGCTTCGATCAGCCGGAGTTCAAAACGCCATGGCAAGTGACGCTGCACGTGAAGAAAGATCAACTGGCGTTTTCCAACACGCCGCAGGTTTCCGAAAGCGGCGAACCGAACGGCATGAAGAAGGTGGTCTTCGCGCCCACCAAGCCGCTGCCCAGTTATCTGGTGGCTTTCGCCGTGGGTCCATTCGAGATCGTTCCCGCGGGTACAGCCGGCAAGAACCATGTCGCTGTCCGCATCGTCACGCCCAAGGGCAAGGCGTACCAGGCGAAATACGCCGCCGAGGTCACCGGCCCCATCCTCGATCGGCTGGAAAATTATTTCGGCATTCCTTATCCGTACGAGAAGCTGGACGAGGCCGCGATTCCCCTCACCTTCGGATTCGGCGCCATGGAGAATGCGGGGCTGGTCACTTATGCGCAAGACATTATTCTTGGCGACCCGGCCATCGATACCGAGCGCCGGCGCCGCGGATATGCCGAGGATGCGGCCCATGAACTGGCGCTCCAGTGGTTTGGCGATCTGGTAACTACGGCATGTGAGAGAGCAGCCGACCGCACATTTTCAATTGCTTAGAGCGCTCTTATAACCACCATAGAAAGATTCGATTTCCCTTTCGGGGAGCTCTGGCTTATTCTATAAACGTAAGCTGTGAACGCGCTTACAGTCACAACGGTCCTCGAGCGTCACCCTTGTAGTTCGCGCTTTCGACCCGCCAAAAATTCAACGGAGAGATGTCCTAAATATCATGAAAAAAACGCTAATGATCGGTGTGTTTGCTCTGGCCAGTCTCGCTTTCGCGAGCGGCAAAACCTACAATGTCACTCTTTCCAAGCCTGCCAAGGTTGGATCGCTGCAACTGCTCGCCGGCAACTACCAATTGAAGGTGGATGGCGCCAATGCCGTGTTCACCGACGCCAAGCGGCACAGCTTCAGCACCACTGTTAAGGTGGAAAACGGCGCCAAGAAGTTCGAATACACGGCCGTGGATTCTACCGAATCCGGCGCGACTGAGCTGGTTCACTCCATCACCTTGGGCGGATCCGCCACTAAGATCGAATTCGGCGACTAACTAGGCAAAGGCTTCGCCCTTGATATCCCTGCGGGATATGGGAGTCAGGAGACAGGAGTCAGCCCTGCCGGCGGCGCTGGATTGAACAGGTCTGTGACTTTGGCGCGTCAGCGATCTCTACCCTGCTCGTGGAGGGGAGCGAGTCACAGACCAGGAGTCAGAAAGCGCGGCGGCCGATTGAATCGAATGGGCTTGTCAACACAATGAAAACAAAATTCTCGTTGCCGGCCGTATAACGGGAACTAACTGCATGGTCCGCCAGCTTGCCGTTCCTGCGTTTTGGGACCGGTGGGCTGGCTCGGGCTATTTGCCGGTGCGCTCGGTTCTTGGGCGCTGGCCCTGACCAGATAGTCTGCATTTAATTATGGGGCGGACCCCCTGGTCCGCAGCCGGCCCCCTGGCCGGCAAGCTGCAATCCTAATTCGCCAATTTAGGCTAGTGGTTCTCTCTCACAATGGCGTTCTCACAGTCGTTCCTCAGCTCGTTGCCGCAATGAGCCGCCTGCCTTCTCGCCCGATCCATCAGCCGAACGTATGCCGGCGGGTCCGTTTTGCCGGCATTAAGATTCACGACGCCCGGATGATGCGGCTGATGGAGGTGCTGCTCCGCGGCGGTACAAAACGTGGATGAAGGCAACTGGAAGGAGCTGTGCGAGAAATAGCTGCACCCCAGAAGCGCTACCGGCCATTCATGTACGTGACCACGATCGCCGTCCTATCCGCCCCCTCCGCCCGGACTATGTCCAGTACACACGAACGCACGGGCAGCAATCGTGGCTGGGCGTACCGGTTCACGGAGCGGCTGTCGATGGGGCATTCGTCTCGCATAGGATCCGCTGGACCAATAGTGAATGTTACGATTTCGCGGCGCTCGGCGTCCACCTTCAGATTCATCGGAAAAAGTTGCCTCGGTGACCACGGGATGCGGGTGGGAAATGCCATAGCGGCCGGCAGGCGAAAGCGCGGCCCAACGTTGAATGGATCCCCAGTACCTAAAGTACATGCTTAACTAAAAGCAACTTGTTGGCTGGCCACAAGTTAGTTCAAATAGAATCGGTAAGGAAATCCACCAAAATCTTACCCGCAGAAGTAATAATAGAAGAACAATACTTTTCTAAGATTCCACAGGTACTGCAGACCCAATGGATACTCAAGACCGCCAACCAGGCGCCCCGCCCGAACCCGAATCGCTCGAACAAACCGGCCTCACGGTCACGCTTGTGGAGCATCTGATCATCAAGATCCTCTACTTCCGCGGCGAACTCTACGGCCAGGATCTGTGTCAGGCTATGGCGCTGAGGTTCAGCGTGATTCAAGAGGTGCTGGAAGCTCTGATTCTTCAGCATCAGATACAGGTCAAGCGGTCTTTGGGGGTGGGCAGAATCTCATCGTTGCTGGCGCTGACCGAATCCGGACGGAGCCGCGCCCGCGAATACCTGGACGCCAATCAATACGCCGGGGCGGCGCCGGTTCCGATGGAACAGTACGCCGAAATGGTGCGCCTCCAGCGGCCGCGCGAGGGATGGCTCACCAAAGAAGCGCTGCGCCAGTCCTTCGCCAGTATGGTGGTCACGGAGCGCCTTCTCTCGCAAATAGGGCCGGCTGTGAGCGCGGCGAATTCGTTGCTGCTCTATGGGAAGCCCGGAGATGGAAAGACTTTTCTGGTGGAGCAGCTCAACAATCTCGAAAGCTCGCCCGTCTTTCTGCCCTACGCGATCGAATGCCAGGGCAACATCATCCAGGTTTTCGACCCGATCTTTCACCAGCGCCTGGACAACGACGAGCTTTCCGTGCTGACCATCGCCGTGGATCGCTCGTACGACCGCCGATGGGTAAAGTGCAAACGGCCGTTCATCGTCAGCGGCGGCGAGCTTTCACTCGATATGCTCGATCTCCGCCACAACCGCACATCGAAAATCTACGAAGCGCCGTTCCAGTTGAAGGCCAACAACGGCATCTACCTCGTTGACGATTTCGGACGCCAGCACGCCACGCCCGCCGAAGTGCTCAATCGCTGGATTGTGCCTATGGAGCGGCGGGTGGATTATCTCAGCTTCCTGACCGGCGGAAAAATGACGGTGCCGTTCGAGACGTTCCTGGTGTTTTCCACCAACCTGAACCCGTCCAATCTGGGCGACGAAGCGTTTCTGCGCCGCATTCAATACAAGCTGCTGTTGCACAGTCCTTCGGAGGCCGAGTTTGCGCAGATCTTCGAGCGCGCCTGCGCCGCGCGCCGCATACCCTGTTCGCCCGGTCTGTTGGGCCGTTTTTTTGATAAACGGTTCCGCCGCACGGGCAAGCCGCTACGCCGTTGCCATCCGCGCGATTTGCTGTTCCACGCGCTCAACCTGATTCACTTTGAAAAGTTGCCTCACGCGCTGACCGATGAGATTCTGGACCGCGCTTTTGAAAGCTGTTTCGTAGAGGAGCAGGAGACGGCGGCGCCACAGCCAGCCGCCGCGGCAGTGCCGCTGCCATCCGCCGCACCAGCGCCACAGCCATCCGCCGCACCAGCGCCACAGCCATCCGCCGCGGCAGCGCCGCTGCCATCCGCCCCGGCAGTGCGGCAACCATACGCCCCGCCGGCGCCGCTGCAATCTGCCCCGGCAGCGCCGCAGCCATCTGCCCCGGCAGCGCCGCAGCCATCTGCCCCGGCAGTGCGGCAACCATACGCCCCGCCGACGCCGCTGCAATCCGCCGCGGCGCCGCTGCCATCCGCCCATCCGCCGCTGCCATCCGCCGCGCCGGACCAAGCCGCGCAAGCGAACCCGATTCCCACCGTCTTTGGCCGGTTGTGTTTCCTAGCCGAGCATCGCGAGCAATCCGGGCCGGGCAGGGACGCCCGTACGCCTGCGAGCCTTCACCTGCAGGCATTTCAGGATTGGCTCGATTTGACGCTCGAACAGAAGAGCCGCGACCTGAAAGGCTATACCAGCGTTGCCGCCAACCGCGCGAGGATCTCGGGCGACCGCGCCGCCTTCATCGAACGGCTAACGCCTGCCGGGTTTCTCGCGGCAGAGGGCGAGCTCTTCGCCTATGGACTGAATACGCTGCTCGATATTTGCACCCTGAACGGCGTCGAGGGCCTGGCCGCTGCGTGAGCTTACTCGCCCAACCATTTGCGGAATGCCGCCGCGCGTTCCTGGCTCACCACCACTTCTTCCGCGGCCGCGGGCTTGAGATCCAATAGCAACTTGCCCTTGCCGTAGGAACGGCAGCGCGCAACCGCGTCGATATTCACCAGGAAAGCGCGGTTCGCGCGGAAGAACCGTTGCGGGTCCAGTTCCGATTCCAGCTCTGCCAGCGGCCAGTCCAGGTGAAAGCGCGCCGCACTTTTTGTGGTGAGGAATACCAGCTTATCGGAGGCGCGCTCGTGTGAATGCGCTTTCGAATTGAGCCGGGACCGGAGGTGTTATGCCGGGGTTAGGCCCGGTCAGTCCGCCAGCGCCTCCGCAACCGTAGTGTCGTCGCGATCATACTCAAGCTGCGCCAGCGCTGCGGCATCCACCGTCATCTCACACGCCGCTATCTCCTCTTCGCTCGCGCCTTCGAAGCATAACTCGCAAATGCCGACCGCTCCCGAAGCTCCGCGTACCGGCGGCCCGAACAGCCGGCAGGTGAGCGGGCGCGATTCGTAAAGCTCGCAAGTCTGCGCTTCGGGGTCGAGCGCGGGACACGCAGTCTCGTCGGCTTCCTCTTCAGCGAGTTGCGCGAAGCGCTTCGCGCGATCCGCTATTCTGGCCGCGCGGACGGAATCGCGCGCCTCAAGTTCCGCAAAGCCGGCACGCAACCGGTCCGCATCGAGCTCGCTGATTTCGAAAGAGCCGATGCAGCACTCCGCGCATCCGGGCCGGCAGACCAGCCACGGACCGGCCTTGTGCGCGGCTTCCGCCAACGCGGCATCGACGATGTGGATCAGGTCCACGTTTCGAGCATAGCGTTTATCGGTCGAGGCGGAAATTCACGGTGATCGGCGCGATCACTTCCACCCGTTCTCCGTTCAGTATGGGCGGCGCGTAAATCCACTGACTCACCGCGTCGATCGCCGCTTTGACTAACAGCGGATTGCCGCTGAGCGCCTTCAATTCGCGGATGTGGCCGTCGGTTCCAATCACGCCTGTGAGTTCCACGGTTCCCTGGACGTGAATCATCCTCGCCATTTGAGGATAGACTGGCTCAACCCGATGGATCACGCGAGCCAGCTCTATGCTGCTGGTGCGGACGCGCCGGGGTGCGGTGGCCTCGGGCCCGGCGTCAGGCGGTTTCACTGCGAGCGGCCGCGTGGGAATCGCGGGCTGGGCATTCAGGATGCCTGTAAGCAAGCCGCCGGGCTCGCCGCTAGCCGGGCCGGGGCCTGGAACGCCGCCAACGACTGCGGGCGGCTCATCCACGGCCATGAGTACCGACGTCGGAATGCGCGTCGGCAGAGTGAAGCGCATCGGCGTGATGGGCGCGTGCGTTGCGCGGGGCTTGACCACCACGTCTGCGGGCGGCGGCACGGGCGCCGGCGGAGTGAGTAGCATCAGCAGAGCCTGCGGCTTCGGCATTGCCGCCGGCCAGATCATCGGCGCAAGCGCGATGAACGCGACGAATGCGGCTTCACCCGCGAAGCCCAGTCCGGTGGTCCATGCGCGGCGGCCTGCGTTGGCGCTCGATAGCGTAGCTTGTTCGAACATGGTTACTCTCCTTGTACGGACACACTTGGGGCCTCGTGCGCCCGGAGGTTCTAAATTGAGTAGGGCAGATTGCTAACCTGCGGCCGGGCAAGTTGCGGACCAGCTCTAGGGCGTCCGCCCCCAATTGGCCTCTTGTCTCTTCCCTCGACCCTCGCCCAACCTGCTCTGCAAAAGTAGACACCGCCTCACATGAGTAAGTTCCGGTTATGATGATGTCGATGATCAACCGCGAACAAGCTTGGGAACTGCTCTGCGAGTTTACAAAAACCGAAGGACTGCGCAAGCACGCGTTGGCCGTGGAAACCTGCGTGGCCGCGTATGCGCGCAAGCACGGCGAAGACGAACCGAAGTGGGCGATTACCGCGCTGCTGCACGATTTCGATTGGGAGATCCATCCCACGCTCGAAGAGCATCCGCAGAAGGGCGAGCCGATTCTGGCCGAGCGCGGCATCGACGAGGAGGTCCGCCGCGCCATCCTCTCGCACGCCAACCATTTGGGCGTGAAGCGCGAAACCCCGCTCGAGAAGACGCTCTACGCCTGCGACGAGCTGGCGGGATTCATCACCGCCATCTCATACGTGAAGCCGCACCGCAGCGTGTTCGAAGTGGATACGGCGTCGGTGAAGAAGAAGATGAAAGACAAAGCCTTCGCGCGCTCGGTAAACCGGCAGGACATTATCGACGGCGCGCAGGAACTCGGCGTGCCGCTAGACGAGCACATCGAATTCTGCGTCAAAGCCATGCAGGCGCGCGCCGAAGAGTTAGGGCTGAAGGGCACGATGGAAGCGGGCGCGTAGTTTAGGCGGTTGCCACTCAGTATGACTAGTCCCCCGCCCGTGAGATTCGGTGCTGCCGCAAGACCGCTTGCTCACGCGCGCGGCTCTGATCGGAGCCACGACCGTAAGGGAGTGGTTGCTGGCAAAAGCACAAAACCACCCGGTCACACCACCGCGCGCGGCGCTCAACCACCCTGTGCGTCCGGCTTGCCGGTACCCGCGGCGTCGTTGACGGCTTGCGAAACCGTGCCGGCCATATCGGCCTGCTCGTCCGTTGCGCCCACGCTGGAATCGGTGGAGGATGCCGATTCGGGCTTGGGGGCGGTTGCGCTGTGAGTGTTGCGTTCCACTACCACCGTGAAATTCTTCACCATGCCGGCGATGGCTGCGACGGCGGCAAGCAGCGGCGCGGCGATCACCCCAATCGCAGCCACCGTCAGTGGAATCTCCATGAAGGTGTGGCCGTTCTCGTCCTTAACGATGATGCGGCGCACGTTGCCTTCGTGGATGAGCTCCTTGATTTTGGCGGCTAGGTCTTTGCCGTGAACTTTGAATTGCTCGAATGCGTTGTCGAACTGGTTCATCTCTCAATTATCGTTCGAAGCGCAACGCGTTTGCGGGATCCACGCGGGACGCGCGCCGCGCGGGAATGTAATTGGTCAGGAAACCGATCGCGGCGACGCCCGCAACCACTGCGGCGTAAGCGGCCACATCGTGCGCGCTCACCCCAAATAGCAGCGATTGCAGCAGCCGCGCGGTGAACTGCGAGGCGATCAGTCCGGCAACGGCGCCGATGCCCGCCACCGTCATGCCGCTTGCGAGCACGGTTCGCAGCACCTGCGAGGGCCGCGCTCCCAGAGCCATGCGGATGCCGATTTCGCGCGTGCGGCGGCTCACTCCGAATGAGATTACGCCGTAAATTCCGGCGGCGGCCAGCACAATTGCCACCGCCGCGAAGGCTGCGAAGAGCCACGAGTAGGCGCGGCGCTTCCAAAGCGAATGCTGGAGCTGCGCGGCCATGGTCCGTACGCCGAAGATGGGCAGGTCGGGGTCCAGTTGCGCGATAATCTGCCGCGCCGGCGCCACTGCTGTTTCGGGATCGGCGGCGGTGAAGAGCACGATGGCCATGACGGCGGCCGGCCAATCAGGCATATTCCACTCCGGTGATGCGGCGGATGGCCTCCACGAAAGCGTCCCCATCCGGTGCGGCGCTCGGCGAGAATCCGGCGGCCGGCGGCGGTGAGGCGATAGTAGCGGCGATAGTAGCGGCGGCGGCGCTGGCCGGCCTTTTCCACCCAGCGGCCGGAGATCCAGCCGCGATCTTCAAAGGCGATAGAGCAGCGGGTAGAGCGATGCGACGCGAAAAACGGACGCAACCGCCGGAGCGGGTTTCGATGAGCTTGGAAATCTCGTATCCGTGGCGCTGGCGGCCGTCGAGCAGCGCCAGAACGAGAAGCTCCGCCGAGCCCTTCTTGATGTCGCGTTCGGATTGCGGGGACATGTTGTTAACGATATATTGCCGAACAGCATGTCTGGCGAGCGCACGTGTTTGCGGCGCGCGCACTCATGCGGCGCACTCCGGCGTGCAGCGTTCACACTCGCGTGAAGGCGTCTTTTGCCGCGCAAGGCTCGCACTCCTGCGGGCGCCAAATCCTTCCGCCGCCGGTTCAGCCTCGAAGTTTCGGCAGCAACTTTCGAGCACGCGCCTTCATTGCCGGCGTCCCCGTACGGGAAGCCTGCTCCATGACGCCAATCGCCTCCCATCGAAGCTCCGGAGAACCTTGCGCCCATTCCGCGAGCCCTTGGAGGGCGCAAGTTTTCACAATCGAGCTACGGTCGCCCAGGAACTCTTTGAGCGGCGCAATCGCCCGTTTGCGTTCCGTAGGCGTCAATGGAAGCCGGGGAATCATGAGTGTAAGGCGCCATCGCAGTTCCGGTTGACCGGTTTCCCCGGCGAGGCCGAGCAGTTCCGCTTGGAAGGGATGCAGAAGCCCGGCTCTTTGCGCCGAAGCTTTCTCCGCCGCGTCGGCGGCGCGCATGCGACTGCCGGATCGTCGCACCATAAGCACTCCAGTAATTCCGCAAAGCGCTTTGGTTGGCCGAGAATCGGCGCTGCCACCTCATTCGACCGGCCGGGCGATCTTCGATCGCCGCCTTGCAGAATCGACGATAGCGTTGTTTGAGCCATTCGATGCTGCGAGCATTATAGCCGGGCTCGGCCTAAGGACATCGTCGCCCTGCAATTGCCTGCCGGTGAGCGGCCGGTCACACTCATGACGCACGCGCTGTACTCAACCGGACCCCAGCGATCAAATGAGTACGGCGCCCGAGGCGTATAGATGTTACTCTTCAAGCGAGGCCCAAGCCAGAAGCAACGTTGGCGGCTAAAGACATTGGTGAGAGGGACTTTTCGATGAGTACGAAGAATAAGTGTGATCACCCGGCATGTAACTGTATTGCTCCGGAGGGCAAAGCTTACTGCAGCGATTCCTGCGAGAGTGCGAAGAAACTAACTGAATTGGCTTGCCAGTGCCAGCATCCGGAGTGCCAAGGAGAGTTGTTGAAGTAAGCCGCCGGCTTCGCGGAGTTCCGCGACGGTGTGCGGTATGTAACAAGAAAAGGGAAACCATGTTTCATAAAAAGTTGATCGGAATTGTTTTCGCCGGCGCGCTGGCTTTTAGCGCCGCGGCTGCTGACGTTGTAATTCGTCTTCGTCCGCCCATCGCTATCGTCGAGCATCGCGGGGCGCCTCCCAGCCGCGATCACGTGTGGGTTAACGGGTATCATCGTTGGGACGGCAACGCTTATGTATGGAGCCCCGGAAGCTGGCAGATGCCGCCGCAACCGCACCAACACTGGGTAGCGCACCGCTATGTTCACCGCAATGGCGGATACGTCCTGGTAGACGGCCACTGGCGCTAGAGAGTGGGACAGACCATCGGGTTTGGTGGTCTGTCGTGCCTCGCTAGCACGGTCGCGGACAGAGGACGAATGGCGGTCGTTTGTCCCAGAAGCCGGGCCGCCACCCATTAATCGCCCGCCCGGCTTCTTCACTTCCCCCCCAAACTTACCGCCTCCAACTCGTCTAAGTCCCGAGGCGACCATGGAAACCGTCCTGCAGGATCTGCATTAGGCCATGCGCACGCTCGCGCGGCAACCGACCTTTACCGCCGCCGCTGTCTTCACCTTGGCCGTGGGCATTGGCCAACACCGCCATCTACAGACGCCACCTTGTTGCGCACGCTGCCGTTCGCGGATCCCGGCCGCCTGATGAAAGTCTCGCTCACTGTTCCGCCATCGCCCACCCGGCGCGCGCCGCAAACTGCCAGGCGACATAGTGTGGTCGTATCCGAAGTATGAGACCTTCGGCCATTTGCAAAAGGTCTACCGGCACACGGCGATCTATCGCACGGTCGACTTCAATCTGACGGGCGCCGGCGAAGCGGAGCGGTTGCGCGGCGACATCGTGGGCGCCGGTTACTCTCCCGTGCTGGGCGTGAACGCCGAAGCAGGCCGCACGTTTCTGCCGCAAGAGGACGCCGTCCCCGAGCGCGATTTCGTGGCCGTCATCAGCCGGTGAGGAATCCGCGAGGTATCGCGCCGGCGGCCTTGAGCGCGTCGGTAAGCTGGGCACGGGAGCCTTGCCACGGCGGTAGCAGTCTCACCGGCGCCGGGCTGATGATCAAAAGCTTCGGGCGGCCGATCGCAACCGGAAGCGGCGTCGATCCGGAAAAAGTCCTCACCGTACGCATCAATCTGCCCGACGCAGCGGCCGGCCACGGCGCGTCCCATGACGGATCCACGGCCTTCTTCAGCGAACTGGAACAGCGGGTTGCCGGACTTCCGGGAGTCACTTCGACCGGGATGGCAAACTGCCACGCGCTCGCAGGCGGATGCAATGTCACCATCATCCGGTTTCGCGACCGTCCGCCGGTCCCTCGCGGCGCCGAGCCATCCGTCGGCGTCCTCTTCGCTTCGCCCGATTTCTTCAAGACGCTAAAGATTCCCCTGCTGCGCGGCCGCTGGTTCACAACCGCCGACCGGCAAGGCGCGCCGAAGGTTGTGCTTGTCAGCGACGTTGCCGCGCGCAAGTTTTGGCCGGGCGAGAACCCTATCGGCAAGCCGATCGCCAATAGGCTCGAAAGGCATCGTGGGCGACGTCCGTTACGGGCAGATGGACGAAGCGCCCAAGCCCGACGTGTACGTCTCGTATTTGCAATCGCCGCGCAGCAGCCTGGTTTGTCTTCGCGCGCACCGCCGGGAACCCGCTGGCGCTCGCCGATGCCGTCCGCGGGCAGGTGCAATCGCTCAACCGGAATGTCCCGGTTTACGACGTCAAAACCATGACCGGGCGCACTCGCGAATCCACCGCGAAAGCCCGTTTCAGCGCGCTGCTATTGGCCGTATTCGCCGCCATCGCGCTGGTTCTGGCCGCGATTGGCATCTACGGTGTGATGTCTTATCTGGTAACGCAGCGCACGCGCGAAATCGGCATCCGCATCGCGCTGGGGGCCCGCTCCTTGGACGCGCTCAAACTGGTGGTCCGGCGCGGCGCCGCTCTGGCGGGCGCCGGAATCCTCATCGGCGCAACGCTGGCGCTGGCGGCCACACGCGCTCTGGCCGCGCTGTTGCGCTCTGGCCGCGCTGTTGTATCGGGTGAAGCCGGACGATCCGGAAACCTACGTGGCGATCGCCGCCGTGTTGGGCCTGGTGGCCCTGATGGCGAGTTACCTTCCGGCGCGGCGCGCTACCTGGGTGGAACCCTCACAGGCCCTGCGTTCGGAGTAGCGGCGAGCCATGTATAGCCCAGCCGTATACCAGCGGCATTACGAAGAGCGTGCGATCGACGCGTTCGAGTTGCCGGCCTGGATTGCGCTTCATCCAACTGGAATCTCGACTTCGATCTCCTTTAGAAAAGCGGTCGGCGAGGCCTCAGCTTGCACACTTTCCCAGTACATCTGAATCGCCTCGGTGGCGCGTCGCGTCAACTCTTCCACCGATCTCCCGGTGACAAGGATGGCCGGCAACTCGGGAACTGTGCGCTGTAGCAAGATTCGTCGCCTTCGATCAAAAGCGAATATTTCCTGATCATTCCTCCTTTATTCTAGTTGGACCACTGGGACGACACTCGGAGCAGAGCGGGATACAGCGGCACAGTGTGGCGCTCACGCCGCGGGGTGATACCCCGAGGCTTTTCACATGAGGATTGCCAACCCTTGATTTCAGCTCTGGTGGCATTTCAGATTCATGCAAGTCATTTGGAAGATGGAGTGCTCTGCATACATCCCGTCAGGCTACCAGTTCCAGCTTTGCGGCGCTAAAGGCAAGAGTTTGAAACCAATCTGCTTTGCGTTGGCATTTTCATTGAGCTGCGAGGCGCGGGAGCACGCCAGCCATCCGCTGGCTTACGGAATGATTCTCCATCGCGACCGGCAAGCTGTTCGGCTTTCTGCCAGCGCTGCGATTCGCGCGTCTCGACCTCCATCGGGCCATGAAAGAGGAAGGATCTGTTTTCGGCGCGCGTTTCCGCCGGTCGCGTCCGCGGGCCGGCGCGGCGCGCATTGCGGGTTCGATCCGGATGAGGGCCCTAGCTTAGCGACATGAATAAATCCTGGGTGCTGCTGGCGGCTCTCTCGCTTCCTGTGAGCGCCGCGGATCGTGTTTTTACCGGGAGTCTCGAACGCGTCAGGCACGCATCGATCTCGATCCGGATGGCCGATGGCCTGGTGGTCGATGCCGTGCTGCCGGGCGGGATTGCCGTCTCTTACAATGTCGCCGACCAGGTGGAGATCACCTGCACGCCGGCCAAGACTGTGTATGATGCGCAAGCGGGGCGTCACTACCATTTGCAACTGAAGAGTCTTCGTCTTGTGCGGACGGCGTCGCCCGAGGAGCGGGCCGAGACGATCGAGTTGCTATCGTGGCAACGAGGAGAGAACCTGCTAAAGCTGCCGAGTACAGCCGTTCCAGCCGGAGAGCAGTCCGAACTGGATCGCGTGCGCCAGGCGAACCTGGAGTATCTCTCGAAGAGGGAGAATTTTGTAGCCGATGAGACGGCCAGGCGCTACATCAGCGACGATGCCGGGAAACCGTGGCGGCTTGAAGACACGATCGAGGATGAGATCGCTTTCAAGGAAGGTCAGCTCACTCGTGTGAACATCCGCAAGAACGGCAAACCGTGGGTCAAGCCGTTCGGGAAACTTCCCGGCATCATTTGGGGCGGTTTCGGCGCCCAGATCAAGCCGCTCTTCGACCCGGCCTGTCCCACCAAAATCGATTTCGCCGGAAGCCAGGAAGCGAGCGGCAAACCGGCGTTGGCGTACCTTTTCATTTCTCCGCCGAATGCGTGTTTCGGCCCATGTACATGGAACGACCACCTATATAATCCAGCCCGGACCGGCCGCATTTTGGTCGATCCCGCCCGGGGCAGCGTCATCCGGTATGAGGACGAATCCAGTGGCTTCCCCGAGAAATTCGGGGTGGATCGGGTAATGTGGGGGGATTCATGGGATTACGTGACGATCGGAGGAACTTCCCACATTGTTCCCATCGCGTCGGACTTACTTGTATCCACACAGGGTGGTACAAGTTATCGTGTGATTGCGGAGTACAAGAATCACCGTCATTTTGAGGCATCGACGAATGTCACATTCCATTAGTCTGCCAGCGAGTAGAACCCGATGTGGCTCTGCGGCGTGAATAAATACTATGTGCCGCTGGCGGCTCTCTCGCTTCCTGTGAGGGCAGACAACTCAGAAGCGGGACGGTTTTAGGTAGAGGTTTCGCCGGCGTGATCTCTTATCCGGTAACGCAGCGCACGCGCGAAATCGGCATCCGCATCGCGCTGGGAGCGCGCTCCATGGACGTGCTGAACCTGGTGGTGCGGCGCGGCGCCGTTCTGGCGGGCGCGGGAATCGCCATGGGCGCGGTTGGCGCATTCGGGCTGCGCGTGCTCTCGCAGCGTTGTTATACCAGGTGAAGCCCGGCGATCCGGAAACCTATGTTGTGATCGCCGCCGTATTGGGCGCCGTGGCGCTGATGGCGAGTTACCTTCCCGCGGCGCGCCACCTGGGTGGAACCCTCACAGGCCCTGCGTTCGGAGTAGCGGCGAGCCGTATATAGCCCAGCCGTATACCAGCGGCATTACGAAAAGCGTGCTATCGACGCGGTCGAGGAATCCGCCGTGCCCCGGCAAAATCGCGCCGCTATCCTTTACGCCCGCGCCGCGCTTCATCGCCGATTCGCACAGGTCGCCCAGTTGCCCCGCGGCGTTGGCGGCCGCGGTGAGCAGAATCGCTTCCGCAATGCCCACGTACGGCACGAAATGGACCAGATAGGCGCCGGCGATCAGGACCGCCGTGACCACGGAAGCCGCCGCGCCCTCCCACGATTTCTTGGGACTCACGCGCTCCGCCAGCCGATGCCGTCCGAAACTGCGGCCCACGTAAAACGCCCCGATATCGCCCACCCAGCTCACCAGCAGCGCGTACATCAGCCAGTGCGGGCCGATCCCATGCAGGCCCAGCGCACACTTCCAGGCGCCGAAGATGTAGACAATGCCGGTGACCAGCAGCGCCGTGCGCGGCAGCGCTTTCGCCAGATCGTCCGCGCGCAATGCGAATGCGAAAGCGATCAGCGCCGCCGCCAGCAGAATCAGCCACGCATCCCCGCGACACGCAGGGAATAGGTCGCAAAACAGCAGCGCGGCGCCGGCGGCATAGCCCAGCGGACCGGGCGCGCCGAAGCCGTAAGCGGCCGCGATAGCGTCGTATTCGCGATAGCTGAGGAACGCCGCCGCCGCCAGCACCGCCGCGAAAACCCAATAGTTCGCCGCGAGCGTTACGTAAGCAACAATGGGAATCAGCGCCGCAGCGGTAATTACGCGCTTCATGATTCGCGCAGCGCGGGCTGCAGCGACTCTTCGTTGATCGTGACGCCGGCCGGCAAGCCCCTTGGCGCGCTCAGCCCGCCATAGCGCCGGTCGCGCTTCTGGTATTCCAGCACGGCCAGCAGCAAATCGGTGCGCGTGAAATCGGGCCAAAGCGTCTCGGTAACGTATAACTCGGCGTAGGCGATCTGCCACAGCAGAAAATTACTGATGCGCATTTCGCCGGAGGTACGGATCAGCAGATCGGGGTCGGGGCACGACGCGGTATAGAGGCTGGTCGCGATCAGATCCTCGTCCATCTTCAGGGTGTGGATGCTGCCATCGAGGCGCGCCATGTCGAGAATGGAATTGACCGCGTCCACAATCTCCGCGCGCCCGCCGTAGTTGATCGCCAGATTCAGCACCATGCCGCGGTTGCTAAAGGTGGCGTCGATGGTGGCATCGAGCTCGCGCCGGACTTCGAGGGGCAGCGCATCCACACGGCCGATCACCTGCAACCGGATATCGTTCTTCTGCAGGGTGGGCAGCTCTTGCTTGAGGTAGTAACGGAGCAGCCGCCACAGCGTTTCCACTTCGTGCCGCGGGCGCTTCCAGTTCTCCACCGAAAAGGCGAAGAGCGTGAGGACCTTGACGCCCAGCCGGGCGCACGTTTCGGCGGTAACGCGCACCGGCGCCACGCCCGCTTTATGGCCCGCCACGCGAGGCAGGAAACGGCGGCCGGCCCAGCGGCCGTTGCCATCCATGATGATTGCGATGTGCTCGGGCAGGCGGGCGGGATCGATTGCACGGGCCAGCTCCGAGTCCTTATCTCCAGGCCGGAGCGATTCCAAAAGGGCCTTCATGAAGTAATCATTTATAGTACAACATGGCTGCGGCGCGAACCGGCGTAGGCTAAACTTTGGAATGTAGCCTCGCGGGCGCGTAGCTCAGGTGGATAGAGCACCGGCCTTCTAAGCCGGTGGTCGCTGGTTCGAGTCCAGCCGCGCCTACCAACATTTCGCGCCATCCCTTCGCGCCTAAGGCCCCCGATAAGCTCCGGACTGCGTGGCTCTGGAACTGGTCCGGAAGTGTGTCGTCTGGCAAGCCGCAGGTCCCGCTTGCAGCCGCCGCTGAGTGAAAGGACTCACCGTGCTGAAGCTGTTTGCGACGGGCCGCGGCACAGGCGGGATGACTGCCGGCAATTAGCCGAATACGCGACATTTGTGGCCGAATATTGTGTCGATCCAGGGCTCCGGGTATGGAAGTGTTTGATTATCCGCCAATTGCTTGGAATTGCGAATAATCGACGCGCAGGATGGAGGCTGAAGGCGTAGCCAATGCTCAGACGATTCTTGATGCTCGGGATTCTCTGTTTGCCGTCGGCGACCAGTCCAGGCGGGGCTCAGACCGCCTTGCATCGATTTACCCGCGAAGTACCCCGAAGTCGTAAAATGTCATAGACCTGAAATGAAAACCGGAGACAATTACCTAGGTGCATAAACTCATACCCGTAACTGCGCTCCTCATTCCCGCGGCTCTGCTGCTGAGTCAGGCGTCCGGTCCAACCGAAGGCGCTTTCCTGGAAAAGCCGTACCTGCAACTGGGCGATTCCCCGCAGCTCAAAACGGCGGAGAGTCTGGTACTGATGTGGCAAACCGCGGATACTCCGGTCGATTGGAAGGTGGAGGTTCGGGACGCGAACACCGCGAATTGGCGGGCCGCTGAAGCCCCCGCGGCGCAAACTATTGCCGTTCCGGGCATCCCGCCGCACCGGGTTTATCGCGCGCATCTCACGGGTCTCGCGCCGGGCCGGGAGTTTCACTATCGCGTACTGAAATCGGGCCAGGCCGTTTTCGAATCCGCCGCCACCGCGCGAAAATCTTTCGATCAACCCTACCACCTGGTATTGTTTGGCGACTGCGCGGCCGGCACGCCATCCCAGCGCGCGGTGGCCTACCGCGCCTCCCTTGAGAAACCCGACTTCATCTTTATTCCCGGCGACATTGTGTACAGCTACGGCCGCATCTCCGAATATCGCCAAAAGTTCTATCCCGTATACAACGCCGAGCAGTCCTCCGCGGACGTGGGAGCGCCGCTGCTGCGTTCCACGCCGTTTATCGCCGCGGTAGGCAACCATGACACGGCGCTCGGCAACTTTGAGAAATACGCCGACGCGCTGGCGTATTTCTTCTATTGGGATCAACCCATGAACGGGCCCATCGCCCCCGAAAACGCGCCGCGCGCCCGCCATGTTCTCACGGGCAATGAGGACGCCCAGCCCGCATTTCTCGACGCCGCCAAGCCGCGCTATCCGCGCATGGCTAGTTTTTCGTTCGACTATGGTAACGCCCACTGGACGGTCCTCGATTCCAACCCTTACATGGACTGGACGAATCCCGCTCTTCGCGACTGGGTCGCGCAAGATCTGGCTGCGGCGCGCGGAGCCACGTGGCGTTTTGTCGCCTTTCACCATCCCGGCTTCAACTCGTCGAAGACTCATTTCACGGACCAGTGGATGCGCGTCCTGTCGCCCGTATTCGAAGCCGGCCGCGTGGATATTGTTTTTGCCGGGCACGTACACAATTACCAACGCACTTTTCCGCTGCTGTTCGCGCCCATCCCGCAGCCCGGCGGCCAACTGATTGGCCCCAGAGGCGAAGTCGACGGCGAATATAAATTCGATAGGGACTTTGTGGACGGAATGTCCGCCGCCAAGCCCAAGGGCGTGATTTATATTGTGAGCGGGGCCGGCGGCGCCGGTCTTTACGACGCCGCTCAGCAAGCCGATCCCAAGTCGTGGCAGCCCTTCACTTACAAATACGTTGCCGACGAGCACTCGTTCAGCGTGATCGATGTGAAGGGCGGGACCTTGCATCTGAAGCAGATCTCGGAAAGCGGTAAAGAGGTGGATAGTTTCCAAATCGTCAAGTAGCGCGCCGCTGCCGATCAGGCCGCCCGCCGGCTGGCCGTCGCGAATTCTTCCATCCCGGCGAGCGTCAGCCGCTCCAAATCGCTCATGCGAATTGTCGTTCATCCGCGGCATCCCGCAGTTTGGTTTCAGGCTCATCATGCATTAGACAATTCTCCGGCTTGCGCAAGCGGCGCCGGTTGGGTAAAGTGGAGGAGTTGGTCTTACCGCCGCGCCCGTAGCTCAGTTGGATAGAGCGTCTGGCTACGAACCAGAAGGTCGCATGTTCGAGTCATGCCGGGCGCACCATTACAATCAAGAACTCGGCGACAGCCGTCCGCCGAAATTGCGTACCGTGAGCGCAAATGTGGGTGGGCGGTTGGGTGGGTTGTTGATCTTCTGGCGATTAACAGATGGTCCGACAATGCGGTTTTCAGAACTGGGGATGAGGCGCCGGCCATATGCCGTTGGCCCCTTTGGCGTGCTCGCTGGCCTGGGTTAGCCGCGATACTGGCCATACCACGGATGATCGAGCGTCGGCAGGTAAGGCCAGTTCCCTTTTCCCGGCAGTGATCGCCGCGCCGTCTCGCACTCAGACTTCGTAAGAAACATCCCTCCCAACTCGTTGCCGCCGTTGATCGCATAGAGGCGGTATTCCGATTTCGTCAGTTGGTCGTTGACAATCTTGAAAAAGGCATACGCCGCTCTTCCCCAGCTTTGACCTTCATCATTCGGAACCTCGGGTGAGTAGATCAGATACTCCTGGTCACCGCATCGAACGACGTAGCTGGGCGCGTCGCTATCGACGACCTCCCGCACTTCCGCGGGCGGCGAGATATGCCGGCCGAGATCACGCGCCAGAGAATCATAGGCCTTCTTGATTCCGGCCTCCGCGAGATCCTCGGCGTCGAGGAAGAGCATATTGTCGTAGTTGAGTGTGAAGGCCATATGACCCGGAGAGTATCACGGACATGACAGCACCGGCTTGTGCCCTGGCTTGTGCCCGGCGCCCTCATCGTGTCAGGATGGATTTGTCGGCAGGGCTGAATGAAGAAGGAATACGTAAAGAAGCTTGAAGGCGCGTATCGTGTGGGGGAGACGCGTGTGTCCCTGGATTCCCTCGTCTTTCTCTTTCGCGAGGGAATGTCGGCCGAGAGCATGGTTGATTCCTACCCTGCATTGACCCTCGAGCAGGTGCACGGCGCGCTCGCGTTCTACCTCGCGAGCCAGAAGGAAATCGATGCGTACCTTATCGAAGGTCAGCGCGCCGCAGAGGTGCAACACCGCCAGTCGAGCCAAAAGAATGCCGAATTGATTGCGAAGCTCCAACGGGCACGCAATGCGAGTCAAATTCCAGGCTGACGCCGATCTCGACGGCCGTATTCTGCGCGGGTTGCGAAGGGCGGCCCCCGAGATCGACATTCGCACTGCCGCGGAGGCTGGCCTTACAGGTCTAAAGGATCCGGAAGTTCTGCGGATCGCCGCGGACTCAGGACGAATTCTTGTCAGCCAGGATCGGCGGACGATGCCCGCACATTTCGCTCGCTTCACGTCTGACGCTCGAAGTCCCGGCGTTATTCTGTTACGCGAAGCGATTCCCATCTCGACGGCGATTGAAGAGCTCGTTCTAATCTGGAACGCGAGCGAAGCTGAAGAATGGGTCAACCGAATCGTGTGGATCCCGCTTTAAGAACTTCCCGTGCCGGTCGGAGAACGGTTTGCACGCATGCCGGCTTTTCAAAAACGCTAACGCGACGTCCCTGCGTTGCCGAGTCAAGAGTTTTTATGGCACGATAGAGGTGAAGCCTTTTAGGTGAGGGCTTCTCGACCTCGGGGTCAACCAAAGAAGGAGCTTAAAGAATATGGCTATCGCCAAAGCATCGGAAATCGCCAGCTTCTTCCTCGCCTTCTCGCATGAGTGCGGTGATCCCATATCAAATCTCAAGCTGCAAAAGCTCTTGTACTATGCTCAGGCGTGGTGGCTCGCCATTGAAGACAAGCCATTGTTCGATGAGCCGATTGAAGCCTGGGTTCATGGCCCCGTCGTGCCGTCTGAATACCATCGATTCAAGGGCTGGGCTTGGAAGCCGATCGAAGACAATCCGGGAATGCCTGAGCTGGGCGCTGCGGTTCTGCTCCACCTTGAAGACGTGATGGATGTCTATGGAGTAATGACGGCTTACCAACTTGAGCTTTTGACGCATGAGGAAGATCCGTGGAAACATGCACGCGCCGGCGTTGCGGCAGATGAACCTTCGAATGCGCCTATTTCTCAGGATTCGATGAAGATGTATTATCGCGCTCGCCTAAATGGGCAGAATTAACCCAGGGCCACTTCCACACAAGATCGGAAAGATTCCGCAGCAGCGGTTCCCTGCGGACGACAATTTAACATTTTCCTTCAGGCATCTTGACCTCACTTCGAACGACAAATTCCACGTGAATCGATGTAAAGATGGATACCTCCCGAAGTTCCTTGAACGGCTGAAGAACTTGAACGGAATGCTTGCTAGCGAGTTGCAGCAAAACAAAACGAAAGCGCTTCGATGTCACCGCGTAGCTTGGGATGCGACATCCGAACCGGCTGGGTTCACCTGCCTTAATTCTCAGCTTCGCGACCTCCCCGCGTGGCAGTTTGAAATATCCGTGAACGAACATGGAAGAGTTCATGGATTCTTCCTTGATCGTACCTTTTTCATTGTCTGGATAGATCCTGAGCACCTGTTGTACGCCTGGGCGTTGTGCCGTGCCTTGGCTTCGCCGCCAACGTACCAATCGGACGGACCTCGGCGGAGACAGCGGACGGTATGAACCGATCGTTGCCCGCAAGTCGCTGACAAGGGACAAGGGTGGAAGCGGGGGGACGGCGAGCCTTCGAATTACGAACCAGAAGGCCGCATGTTCGAGTCATGCCGGGCGCGCCATAGTATCGGCAACGCAGTTCTTGGCGGTCTTGACCCAACCTCGACCGCTACTGAGCCAGCGTCGCCGTCAGATCCATGTAAACCCCCGTGTGGTCAACGTCTGCCCGAGCGTCGTAAAATAACCCCGTGCCTCGCGCGCAGCTTCGGATCGCTACCGCCGCGGCGGTCTGCGCCGGCGTCGTCTGTGCGCTGGCCGCAATAAAGCGCGCTCCCGCGATCATCCCTCACGTGGAAATCTCTCCTAACACGCTCTGGGCCGATGGCTATGACTCCGCCACTCTCACTGTTTCCCCGCCGGCCGGCGCACGCCCTCGCGTTTCGGTAATCGGCAATCCTCACATCGCCGTCGCCGGTCCCTTCGAACGCCGCGGCGCCGGTTGGACTTCCGAAATCCACGCGGGCGTTTTGCCGGGGACCATACAAATCCGCGTCGAATTCTCCGGCGCTGCGGCCGCGCGCGTCGTGTTTAACACGGCGTTTACCACGGCGCTTGCGGAGCGCGACGGCCGCGATGACGGCACGCCCGATTTTCTGCGCCTCGATAACGAACCGGCGCGCGCCGCCTTTCGGCGATGGTTCACCTATCTCGCCGAGGCGCAGTATTTCCAGCAGCCCGGCGCCCGGCCGGTGGAAATCGACGATTGCGCCGCGCTCATTCGCTACGCCTATCGCGAGGCCTTGCGCGCGCACGATGCCGCGTGGGCATCCGCGGCCCGTCTGCCCCTGGTTCCGGCGTTCGATTCACCAGGCAAGTACGAATATCCGTTCACCGCGCTCGGGGCTTCGTTATTTCGCGTGGCGCCCGGCCCATTCCGCGCGGCCGATTTATCCGCCGGGGCGCTCGCCCGGTTCGCCCAATTCGCCGACGCCAAAACCCTATGGCGCTTCAACACGCACATGGTGAGCCGCAATCCGGACCGCGCCGACCCCGGCGACCTGCTCTTTTACCGGCAGCAACACGCCGAAGGCCCCGAGACTTTTCACAGCATGATCTTCCTGGGCGAAAGCCAGATCCATCCGGATCGCGCGCGCTACGTCCTCTATCACACCGGGCCGCAGAGTTCCGGTCCCGGCGAAATGCGGCGGCTCACGCTCGACGAATTGCGCCGCTTTCCCGAAGCCGAATGGCGGCCCGATCCGGAAAATCCCAGATTCCTCGGCGTCTACCGCTGGAACATTTTAAGAAGCAGCGAGGCGATTCCATGAGAAGCATGCGCGCACTTCGATTCCTCACCCTGTTCGCCGCCGCTGCCGCCGCGCTTTGCCAGAGCGAGGACGAACCCTATTTCTCGCTGATGTCGCAGCACACCTACGCCTCGCACGGGAAGCCCGCCATCCTGCTGAGCGCCTGGAACGTGGACGCGCTCGATTTCCGCGTCTATCGCGTCGGCGATCCGTTGAAATTCTTCCAGCAGATTGAAGACCCGCACCAGTTCGGCGGCCGCGCGCCGGAGCCGTACCGCGAATTGACGCCCATTGAGCGGTTCCATGAGTGGAAGCGCGGATTGCGGGCGCGCATCCGGCGCTCGATACGCGCGCAGTTCACCGAATCCGTCAGCGCGCATTTCGAAAGCCCGCCGGCCAGCACTCCCGCGGCTTCGGCTCCGAAGGGCACGCAATACGCCGAAGCCCCGCTCTTGAATCCTCAGCAGCTCGTGCTTTCCTTCCGCGAGCCAGTGCGCAGCCAAAGCCGTTGGGACCGGCAGACGGTGGCCTTACCCATCGCCGAAAAGGGCGTGTATCTGGTGGAAGCGGTGAAGGGCCAGCTACGCGCGTATACCATTCTGATCGTCTCCGACATCGCGCTGATCACCAAGACCGGAAAAGGCCGCATCGTGAATCTGCTGCTCGACCGGCGCAGCGGCGAGCCCATCCCGCACGCCACGGTCTGGCTCGAAGGCCGCGACAAGACGCTGGGCAGCGCGGAGACCGATGCGAGCGGATTCGCGCTCTCGCCCTTCGATGGCAGCAAGGCCGACGATGTCCGCGTGGTGGCGCGCAACCATGACGATTACGCCGTGAGTACGCTCGCGGGCTACGCGTTCGGCGTCGATCGCGAGGAGTGGAGAAGCGACGTCTACACCGATCGTCCCGTCTATCGCCCCGGGCACACGGTCCACTTCAAAGCGATTCTGCGGACGCAATCGGCCGCCGGCTACGAAGTCCCCGCCGGCAAAACGGTGAGCGTGCAGATTCAGGACGCCGACCAGAAGCCGGTCTATCAGAAGACGCTCACGGTCACCGCCATGGGCACGGTGCATGACGATCTGACGCTCGCTGCCGGCGCGACCCTTGGCTACTACACGATTGAAATCCGCTCCGGCGAATTGTCCGCGAATGGCCAATTCGAAGTGCAGGAGTACAAGAAGCCGGAGTACGAAGTGCGGGTCACGCCCTCGAAGCCGCGCGTGCTCCAAGGCGACGCCATGCAGGCCGCCATCGACGCGCGCTACTACTTCGGCGAGCCGGTGAACGGCGCCAAAGTCGAATACGCCGTCTATCGCGACCGCTACTGGTTCCCGTTATGGTACGACCCCGAAGATGAAGCCATGATGCCGCAGGGCGATCGCGGCGACGACGATTCCGGCGACCAGATCTCGAAAGATACGGGAACTCTGGACGCCGATGGCAAGCTCACCGTCAACATTCCATCGCAGGTCTCCGAGCATCGCGCCGATTATATTTACCGCATCGAAGCGCGCGTAACCGATCAAGGCAATCGCGAAATCATCGGCAAGGGATGGATCGTCGCCACTTACGGCAGCTTCGTCCTCAACGTCGCGCCTGACCGCTACTTTTATTCGCCGGGCAACAAGATGACGTTCACCGTTCAATCGCGCGATTACGATAGCAAGCCGGTGAACGCGCACGTGCATCTGGAGCTGCTGCGATGGAATTATCGCGGCCAGACGCGCGAGCCGGCGGGCGGCGCAACCGATGTCGATACCGGCGCGGATGGTTCGGCCACGGCCACGCTCGATGCGCCCGCGCGCGGCGGATCTTACCAGGCGCACGTCACCGCGCGCACCCCCGAAGGCCGCGTCGTGGAAGACTACGGCTACTTCTTCGTCTCCGGCGGCGGCTTGACGGATTTCGGCCCGGCCGACAATCGCAATCTGCAGATTGTGCCCGATAAAAAAACCTACCGCGCGGGTGAGACGGCGCATTTGATGATCGTCGCGGGCAAACCGGATACGCCGGTGTATATCACCGTGGAAGGGCGCGATCTGCGGCAATATCGGATTGTGCGCTCGCCTGGTTCCACCGTATCGTTCGACTTCCCCATCGCCGCGGATGACGAGCCGGGCATCACCGTAAGCGCCGCCTTCATTCGCAATGGCAATTTCTACGGCGGCCAAAAATACATCAAGGCCCCGCCCGTCGAGCACCAGCTGAACGTAAAATTGGCCACCGATAAGCCGCAGTATCTTCCCGGCCAGACGGCCGATTATTCGCTCGAAGCGACCGATAGCGAAGGCAAGCCCGCGCCGCGCGCCGAATTCAGCCTGGGCGTGGTGGACGAAGCCATTTACGGCATCCGCAAGGACATGACGCCCGATCTGGTCAGCGTGTTTTACCAGAACGCTTGGAACCGCGTTTTCACCGACATCTCGCTCGATTACTACTTCAACGGCGAAGCCGGCAAACGCCGCATGAGATTGGCGGAATTGCGTCCCGCGTCACGGCTTGCCCAGCTCAAACCCGACCGCCTGGTGCAGCCTAAAGTGCGAAAGGCGTTCCCCGACACGGCGTTTTGGGCCGCGGATCTCACCACCGATGCCTCCGGCCACGCGCACGCGAAGGTCGATTTTCCCGATTCGCTCACCACCTGGCGCGCCACCACGCGCGGCGTCACGGCCGCCACATCGGTAGGCAGTGCGACGCTCAAGACCATCGTGCGCAAGGACCTGATTCTGCGTCTGGTGGTCCCGCGCTTCTTCGTGCAAGGCGATGAAGTGGTGATCTCGGCGCTGGTGCATAACTACCTCGCCAGCGGGAAGACGGCGCGCATTTCGCTCGATCTCAAGGGCCTCGACGTTCTGGATGGCGCCTCAAGAGACGTGAGCGTCCCCAGCCGCGGCGAAGTGAAAGTGGATTGGCGCGTGCGCGCACAGCAGGTGCGTTCGGCCACAGTGCTCGGCAAAGCCCTTACCGATGAGGAATCGGACGCGATGGAGCTCGATCTGCCGGTGAACGTGCCCGGCGTGCCGCTTTCCGCATCGCGCGGCGGGGTGCTGGCAGGCGCGGGGGCGAACCCAGGCGCGAACCCAGGCGACACCTCGTTCGATCTGACGTTCCCGGCGAAAGTGCAGCCCGGTTCGCGCTCGCTTTCCATCCGCGTCGCGCCGTCCATCGCCGGTTCGCTCTTCGGCGCGCTGGAATATTTGACGTCGTTCCCCTACGGTTGCGTCGAACAGACCATGTCGAGTTTCCTGCCCAACATCGTCGTGCGGCAAGCGGTGCGCGATCTGGGCCTGAAGGTGGATTTAGACGACGCCGATTTGCAGGTAAAAATCCGCGCCGGCCTCGACCGCCTCTACGCGTTTCAACACGAAGACGGCGGATGGGGCTGGTGGCAGACCGACGATACCCACCCCTTCATGACGGCGTACGTAGTAGCCGGCCTGGCGCAGGCGAAGGCCGCCGGCGTACAGGTCAACGACGATGCCGTCGACAAAGGCGCCGCGTGGCTGCGTCAGGATCTGGAACGCGATTCAAAACTTGCGGCCGATCTGCGCGCCTACATGGCGTATTCGCTCGCCGTGGCCGGCCAGAACGCCGCGGCCGGCCAGAGCGCCGCCAGCCAAAATGCGGCCAGCCAAAACGCCGCGATTTCGGCTGCCTACAATGACCGCGCAAAACTCTCGCCCTACGGAGCGGCGCTGCTCGGCCTAGCCATGGAATCAGCCAAAGACGCGCGCGCCGCCACGCTGGTGGCTGCGCTCGAATCGTCGGTGCAGCAGGATGCGGAACAAGCGTGGTGGGCCGCCACGCGCGATCCTCTGCTCGATTTCTCAGAGGACGCATCGGCCGAGGCCACGGCGTTCGCGGTGAAGTTCCTGTCGCACGAAAAACCGGATTCGCCGCTGTTGCCGAAGGCCGCGCTATGGTTGATGAATCATCGCGACGAAGGCTATTGGTGGAGCTCCACCAAACAGACGGCGATGGTGATCTATGGACTCACCGATTATCTGCGCTCCACTCACGAATTGAACGGCAACATCACGGCGACGGTGTATGTGAATGGCGCGGCCGTGCTCACCAAGAAGCTCGACCAGACGACCGCGATCGCGGCGCCGGAGCTGATGCTGGATGAATCCAAGCTTGCGGCGGGCGCGAACCACATCCGCGTGACGGCGTCCGGCGAAGGGCGCGTCTACTATTCGGCGCGCGCGCAATATTGGTCGTCGGACGAGAAGTTGCAGAAGACCGGCACGGTTTCGCTCAACCTGCTGCGCGATTATTTCAAGCTGGCGCAGGGTAAGGATGGCGACCGCATCGTTTACGACCTGAATCCGCTGAACGGACCGGTGGCGGTGGGCGATATCGTCGCAGTGCGTCTCACCGTGACGGGGTCGGAATGGAAATACCTGATGCTGGAAGATCCCATTCCGGCGGGCATGGAATTCATCGAGCGCGATGCCGCCTATGAGCTGCGCTCGAAGCCGCCATGGTGGCAATATTTCTTCACGCGGCGCGAGCTGCATGACGACCGCATGGCAATTTTCCAAACTTACTTCCCGCAAGGGCAGCAGCAGTATTTCTACCTGCTGAAAGTGGTAAATCCGGGCGTGTTCCAGGCGAGCCCGGCGCGAGTGCAGCCCATGTATCAGCCCGGCGCGATGGCCACCAGCGAGGCTCGCCGCCTGGAGGCGAAATGAAGCGGCTGGCGGCGGTTCAACTGGTGGGCAACGCAGCCGCGCTGTGCCTGGGGTATTACTGGCTGGGCATCGGCGAAGCTCGCGTCGGGCTGCTGGCGTGGAGCTTCACGGTGGCCCTGGTCGCGGCCTCGCTCTTCCTATGGATGCACGGCGCGGGCTTGGTTTATGGGCGCGATCCGGGGCGTCATCCGGGGGGTGATCCCAGGGGTGATCAAATATCCGCGCCGTTTCGCGTGGCGTTGCGGCGCCTGCCCGCGCTGCTGGCGGCGGCGGCCGTAGCGCTGCTGCTCTACATCGCGCTCGCGAAGCTGCAAGACGCTTCCGGTAATCCGGCGTTCCGTCTGGCCTCGTGGCTGACGCTGAAACTGCGCAAGCCGGTGAAGCCCGCGGCGGTATTGCGAATCTTCAACGCCGTGTGGTGGGTGGTGCGATGGGTGATCGTCCCCGTGCTGCTGCGGCCGTGGATCTCGGCAGTGGCGGAATTCGGATGGCGCGGATTCGCGCCGTCCCGCCTGCCGAAAAGAGTGTGGAGCGAGTGGTGTCTGACGCCTCTGCTGCTGCTCTGCGCGCTGTGGCTCCCGTTCAAGGTGCTCGATTTTAGACCGCCGATGAGCAGCTTCGGCCTGGAGATGGTCAGCTTCCTCGTGCGAGTTCTGATCGCCTATTTGGTGTTCACCGGCGGCCTGCTGGCGTTCGAAGGAATGCCGCTCTTCACCCAGCGCAAGACGTCGGTTTCACCATAACGGCGCACCAGGTCGGCGACTGCCGCCGCCGCATCGGCATAGGCGCGGCGCGCACGGGCCGCATCCTTAGTCTGGCGCAGCTCGGCATCGCTGGGAATGCGGGCTTGGCTCCAGGTGGGCCCTCGGGGCGCCGCGGGCTCGCTAAGATATTCCACCAGGCCTTCGCGAAACCAGAGCGGCAATGCGGGCGCGGCCTGCGATTCCACCAGCACGTGGAGCAACTCGTGGCGCAGCGTGGCATCCCGATCGCGGGGCGGATCGCGAAGTTGCTGCATCTCGATGCGCGAGCCGTGAGCGTAGGCTGCAATCCATCCGGGCTCGCCGGTGGCATCCCGGAAAGTCTGAGCGTCGGGATAAACGTGGATCTCGATGGCGCGCGGCGCGGACCAACCGGTGCGTTGCTGGTCGGCGCGTAGTGCGCGTTCGGCGGCGGCGAGCACGGGCGCGTCCTGCGCGGGCCGGGTGGTGTAGAGTGCGATGGATTCGCCGCCGAGCCGCTGCCAGTCGAATCCGCGCGCTGCGGCGCCGGGTGAAGTGCCGGGGAAATAGTACGCCAGAATCTCGCGATAGCCGCGCCCCTCGGCGCCCATCTGGTCCGCGCCCCGCTGGCACAGCCCCACGCCGTGGCCCGAGCCGCGGCCGGTGAAAAGCAGCTTGCCGTTGCCTGCGTGCGCATCGAACCAGTCGCTGCGCAGCGTGTTCCAGCCCAATTCCCGGCCGACGGCGAAACGGAACGCCCCGGCTGCGATGCGGAGGGGCGCATCGCCGTCAAGCTCCAGTTGCTGCGCGCGTCCGGAGGGCGTGCGTTGCACGACGCGGATTTCGGTAAGCCGCACAGGGGAGTGCAAGCCCTGGCGGAGCAGCGCCTCGGCGATACCGGCGCCGCCGGCGGACCAGTGCCACTCACCGGACCCAGCGCGCGCGCAGTATGGGTCGTCGTGGCTCTTGAGATAGGGCGCGCTCTCTTCGGGCCAAACGGCCGAAGCGTCCTCCGTGCGTCCGCCGCAATCGAGCGAATAGGGGGTGAAGGCCAGTTTGCCGCCGAACCACAGCATCTCGCCCGCGGTAGCATCGGCAATTTGCTGCAGCCGCGGCGTCACGGCATCGGGATCGATGTGCTGGCAGTGCGTGCTGGCGCACAGATCGAAGCCTTCGGCCGCGTGACGTCCGCGCATGCGAATCGCGTAAGTTCGCGCCACTACAGCCATCGCCTTCAGCGCTTCGCTGGAGCCGAACACGCTCGCTTCGCCGGCCAGCGCGGCGGCGACGTATTTCTCGATCGGAAGTTCGACGATTCGGTTGCCCCGCGGCGTCCGGATTTGCACTTTCAGCGTCGCCGCAGCGAGCGGCAGCGCCAGTAGCAGCGCTAGTGACAGCTGTAAAAACCCAGCCGCCCGCTTCATAGCGTTCCTGCCCGGTACGCCGCAAGGATGCGCGCGGCCACGGGAGCGGCATCGGCGCCGCCGGAAGTTCCGGCGACCATCACGGCAATGGCGGCGCGCGGCGCACGGCTGGGAAAGAATCCGGCGAACCAGGCGATGCGGTTGCCGGCCGCGGTGCGAACCGTGCCCGTCTTTCCGGCCACGTCCGCGCCCGTCGCGCCACCCACCCGAGCTAAATGTCCCGTGCCATATTCCACGGCGCCCTCAAGACCGGCCAGAACAGGCGCGGGTGCGCTCAGCGCGAGCCATCGATATGCCATGGCGAGATCGGCGGCTGAAGCGAGCACGCCTTGCTCGCCTAGCGCTTGCAAGCGGGCGCCGTCGCCTTGTGCGAGCTGGAATCCATGCGTGAAGCCCGCGCGCTCGAGCGTCGATGCGAACTCGCCCCAAGCGAACCGTTCCGCCATGTGCGCCACGAAGCAATTGCAGGAATAAGCGATGGCAGTCTCCACCCGCATCGGCGCGGTGAGCGGCGGATGCGAGCAATCGAGCTGCCGCCCCGCGATGGTCAGCTTGCCAGGACAGAGGAAGGGCTCCGCCGCGGTCAGCTTCCGTGCGGTCAGCAACGCCGTCAGCGCGAACGGCTTGATGGTCGATCCGGGCGGCGCCACCACGACATCGGCTTCATGTGCCGCGATGGCGCGGCGCGAGGCGATATCGAGCAGCAGCGCGGCGCCCTGCGCCGGCCCGAGGAACCTGGCGAGCGGTTTAGGCGTGGCATTATCCGCCTTGGCCGCCATGGCGCATCCCAAGAGAATCGCCACCGCCTCGCGGCGGCGAAGCGTGACTCCCGGGCAGGCGGCGATTGGCGCTCGCGATGCTAGAGTCCTTGGTCTGAGCAGAAGCCTCGTTAGTGTGTCCACAAATGACCCCGGCTCCATCTTCCGGCTGCACCGTGGCGCACGCACTTATGCGTGCAGCGTTCACACTCGTGCGAACGCGCTTCCGTCCGCCCGCGCCACTTTGAAATGGCACGGTTATTTCGTGACAAGCCCTTCATATGTCATGCGTCGCAAATCTCGATGGCTTTGTTCAGCGTGGCGATGGGATCGTGGCCTTGCGCGGGGGAGTACTCGTGCGAGATGAAGCCGGTGTAGTTCAGATCGGCGATGGCTTGCGCGATGAAGCGGTAATTCAGCTCCTGCGACTCGTCGATGTCATGCCTGCCGGGATTGCCGCCAGTGTGGAAATGGCCGATCCACTGGAAATTGTCGCGAATATTGCGGACGATATCGCCATCCATTATCTGGGCGTGATAGATGTCGAACAGGATCTTCACTCTGGGCGAATTGACGCGCTTCATCACGTCGACGCCCCAGGCGATGTGATCGAACATGTAGTCCTTATGGTTCACCTTGCTGTTCAGGTACTCCATGCAGACGGTAACGCTCTTGTCCTCGGCGTACGCCTTGATTTTGTTCAGGAATGCGACGCAGTTGTCGGCGCCTTCGCGATCGTCCATGGCTATGTGGTCCGTGCCTGTGCGGTTGCCGGAAAAGGTGATCACGTTGGGGACGCCATTGGCGGCCGATTCGTCGAGCGCGGCATGCATGGATGCTTCCAGGCGCTCGTGATTTTCCTTGCGATTCAGCGCGTTCGGGATGGTTCCGCCCGGCCCTGGAGGATACATGGAGGGCGTAAGGCCGTATTTCTTGAGGGTGGGCCAGTCCTGCGGCCCGATGAGGTCGAAGCCTTTTATGCCGGATTGAGCGGCTGCGCGGCAGCAATCCTCCATACTCATATTACGCGCGAAGACGCCGCGGGTGACACCTTGTTTGATGCGGCCTTTCCGCTGCACGGGCGGCGTTTGTGCCAATGCGGCGGGCACTACAAGAGCGGGCAAAAAATCGCGACGGCGCATGTTACCTCCAGTCACAGAACTCGATGAGGTTATTCTACTGCACCCCGACATCGATTTCCGCGGGCTTCGTCGGCTGCGATCGCGAGAGCGCACGAAAATCCGGACGTTGCCGCTTCACGGCTTCTGACGGTGGCGGCTCCGATCGGAGCCACGACCGTGAGTGAGTGTCTTCCGGGCCCGCCTCCGCTCTGAGCCACCGGGTAGAGACCCGCCTTCACCTCATGTATCAGCGCGCCCTCCGCACCCTCATTATGCTGCGCCCAGCCGATATGCCAAACGACCCCAGTCCCATTTCCGAACACTCGCCGGAAGCAGCGGAGCAACCGCTTCCGCCCCCACCCGATGTGGGGCATGATGCCATCCTGCGTGCCGGTTGCGAACCGACGCTATCCCAGCCAACCGCTGATTCCGAATCACTTATTTGGGCCTGTCAATCCTGGCTGCAAGCCGGCTTTCAGCCGGTCCTCGCCCGACGGACTCCGCCGCTTCCGCCGCCGGCAAGGTACCCGCCGCAAGGCCCCCGTCAGCCGCGCCCCCGCCAAACCGTCCGCCGCTTCCTCGCCCCCCGGGCCGCCGCCACAGCCGCCAGACCGTCCGCCTCGCCGCTGTGGCCAAAAGAATCCATCTGACCCACCCCAGCCCGCTGCCACCGCCCGCTTATCCGCGTCAATCGGCCCTCACAGCCCGCAACCATCCACCAATTCCGCACACGCCGCCGCACGCCCGCCCTATCCGCCATGCCGCGTGTTAAGATAGGCATTCACCAACTTCTTCATTCCTGAGGTTCAATTCACTTGGCGTTAGTTGAAGGTTGCCAGCACGCGCTGGAAATTTCGGTCCCGGTTCAGGAAGTGGAAAGCGAAACCGCGCGCGTCATCGCCGACGTGCAGAAGAAGGCCAAGCTCCAGGGCTTCCGTCCGGGCAAAGCGCCGGCTTCCATGATTCGCAAGTATTACGCCGGCGATATCCGGAAAAAGGTGCTCGAAGCCCTCGTCCCCAAGTTTCTGAACAAGCAGTTCGAGGCCGAAAACCTCAACGTCGTGGGCACGCCGGATATCACCGAAGTCCATCTCAACGATGGCGAGCCGCTGCGCTTCAAGGCCAAATTCGAAGTGGTCCCCGAAATCGAGTTGAAGGATTATAAGGACGTCGAGGTGCCTTACCACGATCCGGAAATCTCCGACGAAGACGTGAGCCTGAGAATCGAAGAGCTCCGCGGCCAGAAGGCCGACTACGCCAACGTAGATCCGCGCCCCGTGGAAGTTGGCGACCATGCCGTGGTCGCGCTCGAAAGCCTTTCGGGTGTGGAAGGCGAACCGGTGAAGACCGACGAAGTCGTGCTTGAGATCGGCGGCGGCGATACGCTCCCTGCCTTCACCGAAAACCTCCTCGGCGTCACCCCCGGCCGCGAACTCGAGTTCGAGGTGCCGTATCCCGCGGATTATGGCGCCGCGCGCCTCGCGGGCCGAACCGTCAGGTTTCACGCCACCCTTAAGGGCATTCGCAAGAAGGAGCTCCCCGAGCTCAACGACGAATTTGCGCAGGATCTGGGCGATTACCGCACCGTCGACGAGTTGCGCGAATCCGTCCGGAAGAACATCTTCGCGCAGCGGCAAATCGAGGCCCAAGAGGCGGCCAAGAACGAGTTGGTGGAAAAACTGGTCGACAGTCACGAGTTTCCGGTGCCGGAAGCGTTCGTCGACCGTCAGATCCGCAACCGCGTCGAGCAGAGCCTGCGCGCCATGGCGGCGGAAGGCATCGACCCCGGCAATATCAAGCTCGATTGGGCAAAGGTGAAGGAAACACAGCGCGATAAGGCTCTCCGCGAAGTCAAGGCATCCATGCTGCTGGCCCGCATTTCCGAGCGCGAGTCCATTCACACCACTCGCGACGAAGTCGATAAAGAGGTTGAGCGCGTTGCGCGGCAACAGCGGGAACCGGTGGCCGCCGTGCGGATGCGCTTTGAGAAGGACGGCACGATCAGCCGTATCGCCAGCCACATCCAAACCGAGAAAACGCTTAACTATTTGTTCGAACACGCCCGGAAAACGGCATAAATTCCCAAAAAACGGCATAGATAGGATTACCGCCATAAAAGATATGAACCGCGCCACACAGTACCCCACTCGGCGGGGGTTATCGACTAGGGAATTGCTAAGATTGCCCTTTCAGGCGATAATAGAGACGAAGACGTACCCGGTGGGAGGCCTCTGCCCCTGCGGCAGGAGTAAAAACCCAATGGCTGAACAGGAGATAACTGCTTGAAGCGTGCCGGATCCGACGATGCTTTGCGCTGTTCGTTTTGCCATAAGAGCCAGGACGTAGTTGGTAAGCTCATCTCCTCGCCCAGCGACTACCCTCGGGCGTATATCTGCGATGAGTGCATCGCGGTCTGCAATTCCATCCTCGAAGACGACAAGGTCGAGCCTCCTTCCGGGTCTCCCAACAAGATCCCCAAGCCGCTTGAGGTCAAGGAATTCCTCGATCAGTACGTGATCGGGCAGGAAGCCACCAAAAAGAAGCTCGCCGTCGCCGTATACAACCACTGCAAGCGGATTCACATGAACCGCATGCGCAATTCCGAAGTCGAGCTGCAGAAATCCAACATCCTGCTGATCGGCCCCACCGGCACCGGCAAGACGCTGATGGCGCAGACCCTGGCCAAGATCCTCGATGTGCCGTTCGCCATTGTCGACGCCACCACCCTCACCGAAGCGGGCTATGTCGGCGAGGACGTGGAAAACATCATTCTCAAGCTGCTGCAGGCCGCCGATGGCGACGTGCAGAAGTGCCAGCAGGGCATCATCTACATCGACGAGATCGACAAGATTTGCCGTAAGGACGAGAACCCGTCCATCACTCGCGACGTTTCGGGCGAGGGCGTGCAGCAGGCGCTGCTGAAGATTCTCGAAGGCACGGTGGCCAACGTTCCTCCGCAGGGCGGGCGCAAGCACCCGCACCAGGAATTCACGCCGGTCGATACCACCAATATCCTGTTCATCTGCGGCGGCGCGTTTGTGGGTCTCGAAAAGGTGATTGCGCGGCGCACCGGCAAGAAGTCCATCGGTTTCGTGCAGGAAGAGGAAAAGAGCGTCTCGCGCGGTTCCATCAGCGGCCGCCGCGATATCGATTTGCTCACGCAAGTGCAGCCGCTCGACCTGATCAAGTTCGGCTTTATACCCGAATTTATCGGCCGCATGCCGGTTACGGCCGTGCTGGAAGATCTCGACCGCTCGGCGCTGATTCAAATTCTGAGCAAGCCGAAGAACGCTATCATTAAGCAGTATCAGAAGCTCTTCGAATTTGAAAACGTCCGCCTGCGGTTCAACGACGATGCCCTCGAAGCCATCGCCGACCTCGCCATGGAGCGTAAAGTGGGCGCCCGCGGCCTGCGCATGATCCTGGAAGACCTGATGCTCGATTTGATGTATTATTTACCTTCCTACAAGAAGGTTCGCGAGTTCCAGGTTACGCGGGAGATGGTATTGTCGCAGAAGATCAGTCTCACGCTATTAGAAAAGGCCGGTTAACGCGCGGCTTCGCGATCCGTTCCTGCCCATAACAAGCCGCCAAAAGTCCGGGGACGTGGTTTCCCCGGGGAGAACAATGCTTACCTCAAAGGAAAAATCCGACACCAAACGCCTGCCAATGATGCCCATCCGTGAGGTGGTCATCTTTCCGTACATGATGACCCCCTTCGTGGTGGGACGCGAATCGAGCGTCCGCGCCCTTGAAGAGGCCATGTCCGGGGACAAGAAAATCTTCCTCGCCGCGCAGCACGACGCCACCGTGGACGAGCCCGAGCCCAACGAAATCTACTCGGTGGGCACTATTGTAAACATCGTACAGAGCCTGCGGCTGCCCGACGGCAATATCAAAGTATTGGTGGAGGGCGTGGAGCGCGCCAAGGTGGTCTCGGTTTCCGACGACGAAGGTTTCTTCCGCGCCATCGTCCGCACCGCGAATTACAAGATTGAAACCGGCCCCCAGCTCGATGCGCTCATCAGCCGCGTCACCGGCCTGTTTGAACAGTACGTCAAGCTCAGCCAGAATCTCAACTACGAGACCATGATCGCCGCCATCCGCGTGGACGACCCCGGCAAGCTCTCGGACACGGTGGGCGCGAACCTGCAGCTCACCATAGAAGAGAAGCAGGAGCTCCTCGAAATCTTCGACCCCATCGACCGGCTGACGCGCGTAGCCGAGATGCTCGATATCGAGATTGAAAAGCTCAATGTCGACCGCACCATCCAGGGCCGCGTGAAGCGCCAGATGGAAAAGGCGCAAAAAGAGTATTACCTCAACGAAAAAATCAAGGCCATCCAAAAAGAGCTCGGCCGCGGCGAAAAGAGCGAAATCGACGAGCTGAAGAAGCGCATTGAAACCGCGGGCATGACTCCGGACGCGTTAGAGAAGGCCATGGCGGAGTTGAAGCGCCTCGAAAACATGCCGCCCATGTCGGCCGAATCCACCGTGTCGCGCAACTACCTCGACTGGCTGCTGGCGGTGCCGTGGAAGAAGAAATCGAAAGAGATTCGCGATCTGCGATTTGCGGAAACGGTGCTCGAAGCCGACCATTATGGGTTGGAAAAGATCAAGGAGCGCATCCTCGAGTTTCTGGCCGTCCGCCGGCTGGTGAAGAATCCCAAGGGCTCCATTCTGTGCTTCGTCGGGCCTCCGGGCGTGGGTAAGACCTCGCTCGGCATGTCCATCGCCAAAGCCACCGGACGCAAGTTCGTGCGCATGTCGCTCGGCGGCGTTCGCGATGAAGCGGAAGTGCGCGGCCACCGCCGCACCTATATTGGCGCGCTGCCCGGCCAGATCATACAGATGATGAAGAAAGCGGGGACCAAGAACCCGGTCTTCATGCTGGACGAAGTCGACAAGATGTCGACCGATTTCCGCGGCGATCCTTCGGCCGCGCTGCTCGAAGTGCTCGACCCGGAGCAGAACTTCATGTACGTCGATCACTATCTCGACGTGGAGTACGACCTGAGCCAGGTCTTCTTCATCGCCACCGCCAATGTGCTGCACACCATTCCGCCGGCGCTGCAGGACCGCATGGAAGTGATCCGCCTTTCGGGCTACACCGAGCTCGAAAAGATGGAAATCGCCAAGAAGTTCCTGGTCCGCAAGCAGGTGGAGCAGACCGGACTTTCCAAGGACAGAATCGAGTTCACCGATGAAGGCGTCAACGGCCTGATTCAGTACTACACGCGCGAAGCCGGCGTGCGCAATCTGGAGCGCGAAATCGGCAACGTGTGCCGCAAGATCGCCCGGCAAGTGGTCAATTCGTCGACCGGCAAGGATAAGAAAACTCTCGGCAAGGCCGTGATCGACGGCGTCAAGCTTACCGATCTGCTGGGGCCCTGGAAATTCCGCGACTTGGGCGTGGAAAAGAAGAACGAAGTGGGTTCGGCCGTTGGCCTCGCATGGACCGAAGTGGGCGGCCAGATTCTCACCACGGAATGCTCCCTGATGGCGGGCAAAGGCAAGCTCACTATCACCGGCAAGCTGGGCGAAGTAATGCAGGAATCGGCGCAGGCGGCATTCAGTTATATCCGTTCGCGCGCACTCACGCTCGGTCTGCCGCGCGATTTCTACCGCAACCTCGACGTACATCTGCACATTCCCGAAGGCGCCATTCCGAAGGATGGGCCATCGGCCGGCATCACCATGGCGACCACCATTTGCAGCGCTCTTACCGGCATTCCGGTGCGCGCGGACGTGGCCATGACCGGCGAGATAACGCTGCGTGGGAGGGTGCTGCCCATCGGCGGGCTCAAAGAGAAGCTGATGGCGGCCCATCGTCATGGCATCATGGAAGCGATCATGCCTCGGGAGAACGAGAGAGACCTCGTCGACATCCCCGACGCCATCAAGAAAACTATGAAGCTGCACTTCGTCGACTCCATGGACGAAGTCCTGCGCATCGCCCTCGAGCGGGAAATTGTCGCTCTGCCGGTTCCGGGGGTTGCGCCGCTAGTGGATGTGATACCTGAAGAAGTCGTCGCGCATTAATGCATGTGGGGCAGGCAATCCTGCCTGCAGCCGCCTTTCAGGCGGCTCTTTCGAGCCGCATGTCGGCCAGGCCCCCCGGTCCGTTTCCGCGGGGCGTCTTGCGCACCAGGGTGCCGGCCATAGGCCGTATGTAGGACAGGCCCCCCGGCCTGTCTCCGTAGGGGCATGTCCCGGCCAGGACGGTGGGCAAGTCCCTTCTCAGGGCAGCGGGCATGTCGCATCCCGGGGCGCTGGGTATGGCCCGTCCCAGGGCGCGAGGCATGTGGCGTCCCAACGGGTGGAATTTGTAGTAAGCTCAGGGAAGCCGGACCTTTTCCCCAAGGACCGGTTGCCCGAAGTCGCTTTTTTAGGGAGAAGCAACGTAGGCAAGTCCAGCCTGCTGAACGCCCTCACAGGGCAGAAACGGCTGGCATTCACAAGTAATACCCCGGGTCGAACGCAAACGATCAACTTTTATCGTATCGATGGAGCGTTTTATTTCGTCGATTTACCCGGATATGGTTACGCTCGGGTTCCGCTGCCCATAGTGGCGGAATGGAAGAATCTGATTGAGCATTATTTGGAGAAAAGGGAAACCCTGAAGCTTTCCTGCCTGATCCTCGATACCCGCCGCGGATGGATGGATAAAGATCTGGACCTGAAGCGGTGGCTTGAGCATCATGGCAGGCCGTACCTGGTAGTAGCCACAAAGACCGACAAATTGAATCGAACCGATCAAGAGCGCGGTTTGCTCGCCATCCGCAAGGAAGGCGTGGAACCGCTGCCGTTCTCGGCCGTTAGCGGCCGGGGAGTGAGGGAAATTTGGCAAGCAATAACGAGAACCTTGAACCCACAGTAGAAAACACCCCGCAGGAAAAACCCGATAAGCCCGCCGAGAAACCGCCCGCCGAAAACCAAAAGCCCGCCGGCGCCTCCTCCAGGGCCAACGATAAGCCACCGGCCGAAAAGCCGGAGCGTCACGCCAAGGCAGCGCCAACGGAACCAGTGTTTGTAGGACAAAACCAGCCCGCCGTTGCGCCGCCCGCTGAGCCAAAAGCGGACGTCAAAACCGCGGAACCTAAAGCCACCAATGGCAAGCCGGCTGAAACCAGGCCGGTGGAGGCCAAGCCCGCGGAAGCAAAGCCGCCGGACGCCAAGCCGCCGGACGCCAAACCGGTTGAGGCCAAACGCGCCCCCGAGCCGGTCGCGCCGCCGGTGCCTGCGCCCGACCCGCAGCCCGCCTCGCCGCATGAGAACCTCGGTCAGCAGCGCCGCAAGCAGCAGGCCGCGCAAAGCGCCAAGGCCGGCACGCCCACGCTCGATCTGGTGGAGCTCAAGGATATGAGCATCCAGAATCTCAACCAGGTCGCCAAGGATATGGGCATCGCCGGCGCCGCCGGTCTGCGCAAGCAGGAGCTGATCTTCAAGATCCTCCAGACGCAGGCGGAAAAGAGCGGCCTCATCTTCTCCGAGGGCGTCCTCGAATGCCTGCCCGACGGGTTCGGCTTCCTGCGCGCGCCCGAGTACAACTACCTGCCCGGCCCGGACGACGTTTACGTCTCGCCTTCGCAGATCCGCCGTTTCGATCTGCGCACCGGCGACACCATCTCCGGCCAGATCCGGCCGCCTAAAGAGGGCGAGCGCTATTTTGCGCTCATCAAGGTCGATGCCATCAACTTCGAGCCGCCCGAGGAAGCGCGCAACAAGATCTTCTTCGACAACCTGACGCCGCTCTATCCCAATGTGCGGCTGAAGCTCGAAACCGCGCGTGACGGATTCTCCGGCCGCGTGATGGATCTGCTCACGCCCATCGGCAAGGGCCAGCGCGGTCTCATCGTATCTCCGCCGCGCACCGGCAAGACCATGCTGCTGCAGAGCATCGCCAATTCGGTCACCACCAATCATCCCGAAGTTTCGTTGATCGTGCTGCTGATCGACGAGCGCCCCGAGGAAGTCACCGACATGCAGCGCAGCGTCCGCGGCGAAGTCATCAGCTCCACCTTCGACGAGCCTGCCACGCGTCACGTGCAAGTGGCCGAAATGGTGATCGAGAAAGCCAAGCGCCTGGTGGAGCACAAGCGCGACGTGGTGATTCTTCTCGATTCCATCACCCGCCTCGCGCGGGCCTACAACACCATTGTTCCTCCGTCGGGCAAAGTACTTTCCGGAGGCGTGGATTCGAACGCGCTCCAGCGCCCGAAGCGCTTCTTCGGCGCCGCGCGCAACATCGAGGAGGGCGGCTCGCTCACCATCATCGCGACCGCGCTGATCGATACCGGCAGCCGCATGGACGACGTGATTTTCGAGGAGTTCAAGGGCACCGGCAACATGGAAATCCACCTGGAGCGCAAGCTGGTGGATAAGCGCGTATTCCCGGCCATCGACATCAACAAGAGCGGCACGCGCAAGGAAGAGCTGCTGCTGCCGAAGGAAGAGCTCAACCGGGTCTTCATCCTGCGCCGGGTACTGAATCCGTTGTCGCCGGTAGAGACCATGGAATTGCTGCTGGATAAGCTCAGCAAGACCCGCAGCAACGCCGAATTCCTCGCATCCATGAGCGGCTAATGTACGACAGACCTCCCGGTCTGTCGCGGGCTTCCGCTGGGCTATGTAGCACAGCCCCCTGGTCTAAGTGGGGCAGACCCCCCGGTCTGCGCGGGTCCCCCTGGACCCGCTTCGCGCCCTGTGCGAGGCGCCGGGGCCAAGTTCGCCGCCGCCAAATCGCCCGCTACTTCTGCGAGTTCTCCACCGGCAATTCCGGATGGCGCGCCCACTCTTCCCACGAGCCGTCGAAGAGCCGCACGTCGTAGCCCAGGTAGCGTGAAACGAAATACAACAAACTGGCCTGCTGGCCGATGTGGCAATAGGCCACGATCTGGTCGCCGGTCTTGACGCCGGCGGCGCGGAACTGCTGCTGCAATGCCTCGGCCGATTTCAGCTTGCCCGTCTCGTCCAGCAGGGAACCGTAAGGAATGCTGGTTGCGCCGGCGATATGTCCGGCGCGATTCCGGGAGGCGCTGGCGCCAGTGTAGTATTGCGGATCGCGCGCGTCGACGATGTCAGTTCCGGCGTGCCGCAGATTGGCGCGAACGTAGTCGAGGCTGGCGATGACGTCGGTCTGCGGGCAGGGTGTGATCTTGCCGGGCTTGACGGCGCGAACGTCGGTGGTGACGCTCCTCGATTCCGCCTGCCAGATCGGCAGTCCGCCGTCGAGGATCGAGGTTCGGGCGCCCAGCCCCATCGCATCGAGCGTCAGATAGACGCGGGCCGTTTGCGTACTCCAATTGCCGGTCATGTACAGCACGATGCGGGAATCGCCGGTCACTCCGAGTTTGCCGAAAGTCTCAGCCAGTTCCGGCATAGGCGGCAACTCGAGCGTCAGTCCGCCTTGCGCGCTCATGTCGTGGTAATCCAAATAAAGCGAGCCTGGAATATGGGCCTTCGCGTACTCGCTCTTGTCGCCGACGGCGAGGACGACCAGGTTAGCATCGTTCTGATGGGCCGCCAGCCAGGTCGTGGCGACGACCATGCTGCTACGGTCTCCGTGGCCGCCACAGGGTGCGGCCAGAAAGGTGGCGGGAGTCGCAAAGAGCACAGCGGCTAAGATCAAGGTGCGCATGATGGCCTCTTCTTTAAGTCGCTTACAACTATATCGTAATGCGCCGTAGTATGCAATGTATACTATCCACTCATTTCTTTTGTGGGGCAGGTTGCCAAACCTGCTGCCGATTGGTAAATCGGCCTGCCGCGAGGAGGCCACCGGACTCTGACAGCACGGCCGCTATGTGGGGCGGCCAATCCTGGCTGCCGCCGGCTTTCCAGCCGGCGCCTCGGCGCAGGGCGCTGCGCCGGCAGCTAGTCTAGGAGGTGGGAGTTGAAGGGTCGGCGAAACGCAAGGGCGCCGCCGCGAGGCGGAGCCAAAAAGAACCGCAGAAGCCGTAAACCGGATGATCAATTCCTTGGTAAATTGCATTTGATGAATAAACTCGCTCTGGCCATGTTTGCCGCCGCCGTGCCGATGCTCGCTCAGAATTACGCCCTTGGCCCCGATTCCCTGCCCCAGCCCGGCGTGCCCAAGGGATCTGTCACGAAATACAAGCTGCCGCCCGGCAAGTTCTACCCTGGCACGCCGCACGATTATTCCATCTACGTGCCAGCGCAATACGACGCCGCCAAACCCACGCCGTTCATGATCTTCTTCGATGGCAACGGATCGATCAACGGCGGCGAGCATGCCCCCACGGTCTTCGACAACCTCATCGCCAAACACGAGCTGCCGCCGCTGATCGGCATCTTCATCGACCCAGGCGTTCTGCCCGCCGTCTCCTCTGAGGCGCAGAACCGCTTTGAGCGCGTCTTCGAGTACGATTCGCTGAGCGATCGCTATGCCAGCTTCCTCATCGAGGAAGTGATCCCCGCGGTCGCCAAAAAGTACAATCTCTCGCACGACCCGAACGACCGGGGTCTTGTGGGTACCAGCACCGGAGCCGTCTGCGCCTTCGCGGCCGCGTGGAACCGCCCCGACCAGTTCCGCCGCGTCGTCAGTTTCATCGGCACCTATGTCGCCATGAAGGGCGCCGACGCTTTGCCCGCGCTCATTCGCAAGACCGAGCCGAAACCCATCCGCATCTTCCTGCAGGATGGCAAGAACGACCACATCGTTCCCGCCGAACCCTTCGGCACTTTCTATGCCGGCAACTGGCCCATCAACAATCAGGTGATGTTCGAAGCCTTCGAAGCGGCCGGTTATGACGTCAAGTTGACCATTGGCGAAGGCGGCCACGACAAGCGGCAAGGCTCGGCCATCATGCCCGACGTCCTTCGCTGGCTGTGGCGCGATTACCCGAGCCCCATCGCGGTACATGAGCCCGCGTCCATGAGTCAGCCCGGATGGGACCCGCGCGGCAAAGTCTATTCCACCGTTTCGGCCGGCAAGCCGTGGGAACAGATCGGCGAAACGTACCGGTCCGTCGCCAGCCCCGCAACCGATAAGAACGGCAACGTATATTTCGCCGACCCGGCTGCCAATCGCATTTATAAGTCGGACCCGGATCGCAACGTCACCGTGTTCAAGGACAATTCCAGCGGCGCCACGGCGCTGGCAGCCGGGCCGGATGGACGGTTGTATGCATCGCAACTCGCGCGCAAGCGCATCGTGGCATACTCCGCCGCGGGCGGCGATGAAAAGGTAGTGGCCGCGAACGTGGAAGCGAGCGGCATCGCGGTCACCGCGAAGGGCGCAATTTATTTCGCCGATTCGGCCCACAAGACGGTTGGCTATATCGACGCCGGCGGCAAGACCCGTACCGTTTACAGCGGCGGTGAAATCGCGCTGCCGTCGTCCGTCGCGCTCTCGCCCGATCAGGCCATGCTTATCGTGGCGGATGCCCAAGCGAGATTCGCGTGGTCGTTTCAGCTCGCGCCCGACGGCTCGCTGATGGACGGCGAACCGTTCTATCGCCTGGAGATGCCGGAAACGGGATGGATGAGCGGCATCGAGGGAGTCGCGGAAGACTCCATCGGTCAGATCTATTTCGCCACCCCGCTGGGGATTCAAGTTTGCGAGGCCAATGGCCGCGTCGCCCAGATTCTGAATCCTCCCGAGCACGGAAGCATTACGAGCGTCGCCTTTGCCGGAAAGGATCTGAATTGGCTCTACGTCACCGAAGGCGGCAAACTCTTCCGCCGCCCCGTCAAAGTGAAAGGCAACGCGCCGTGGGCTCCAGTGAAGCCGCCCAAGCCGCCGTTGTAGGATACGTCGTTATAATGATGTCGTTATAAAATACGGACACATGGCCGAATTCGAAGGCATCACCCCATACCTGCATTACGACGATGTGGCCGCCATGATCGAGTGGCTCACTCGCGTATTCGGCTTCACCGAGCGCGGACGCTGGGTGAACTCGCAAGGCGTCCTCCGCAATGCCGAGCTGTTCGCCGGCAACACCGAAGTCTGGCTGGAGGGCGATCCGGAATATTGGGCGCAGAAGGGACGCCGCCCCGAGGAGTGGATCGGCGTCTGGGTCGACGACGTCGATGCCATGTTCGATCAAGTGAAAGCCGCCGGCGTGGACGCCGCCCCCCCAGAGGACAAGTTTTATGGCATCCGTATGTTCCAGGTGACGGACCCCGAAGGATACACATGGGGCTTCATCCAACGCTGCGCCTACGTGGCGCGGTTCGAGGAGTGACCTGAGGAGCAGCCCGGCGGAGACATCCCGGCTGGTTGTAAGATAGTCCGCATGGCTCGATTGATTCCACTTTTGCCCACTCGCAAGTACCTGAACCTTGCGGCGATCAAGACCATGGCCGCCGCCGCCGAGCACGAGGCTCAGAAGCGCAGCGTGCAGGTAACCATCTGCATCGTGGATGAGAGCGGCAACCTCTTGTTTCTGCAGAAGGCCGACGGCGTGGGGCTGAACACGATCCAGTTCGCGCAGCGAAAGGCCCGCTACGCCGCGCTTTACGGCCGCCCCTCGAAAGCCGCCGCCGACCAGCTCAAGAGCGGCGATATCTCCGTGTTGGCCTTCCCGGACGCATTTCCCAACCAGGGCGGCGTGCCGATCAAGGTGGACGGGCAAACCATCGGCGCCATCGCCTGCAGTGGCGCGCCTTCGGAAGTGGACGAAGCCATCGCGCTGGCCGCGGTGGATGCGCTGCTGAAGCAGTAAAGCTTTCCGTCAGAGCCCCGACCGTCAGGGAGGGGTCGCCGCAAATCGCGCGTCAAATACTGACTACCGCCGCTCCATCCATCCCATCGCGCTTGATTTCCGCCAGCGCTTCATTGACGGATTCCAGCGGAAAGATGGTCACCTTGGGTTGTAAGTGGATCTGCCCGGCGATTTGCAGGAAGTCGCGCGCATCGGCGCGAGTCATATTCGCAACGCTGCGGATCTGCCGCTCACCCCAAAGAAGGCGGTCGTAGTCAAACTCGGGAATGCGATCCAGATGAATCGCATTGATCGCCACCACACCGCCCTTTCGAA
Source organism: Bryobacterales bacterium (assembly GCA_003135055.1). Lineage (GTDB taxonomy): Bacteria > Acidobacteriota > Terriglobia > Bryobacterales > Bryobacteraceae > PALSA-243. The sequence continues at coordinate 47,017 of PLDF01000349.1, forward strand.
GGCTCTTCAGGGCGGCGATCACCACGTCGCCGCTGGGCGCGAAGGTCACCGCGCGGTCCAATTCCACCGGAGGCATTTCGTGTTCGCTCCCCACCCAAGCCGCTCCCAGCGATGCCGCGAGACTGCGGTGCGAACTGCCCCGGGTGGAGACGTAGACTTCACACTTCCAGGCATGCAGGACGGCGATCGCCAGATGCGCCGAGGCGCCGAAACCAAACAGACCCACGCGATCGCCAGGCTCCACGCCGGCCACTCGCAAACTGCGGAACCCGATAATGCCGGCGCAAAGCAGCGGCGCGATGTGGACATCGTCAAGACCGGCCGGAAGCGGGACCACGAAATCGGCGCGGGCCGCGCAGAACTCCGCATAACCGCCGTCCACGGAGTAGCCGGTGTAAGTAGGCGCATCGCACAGATTCTCCATCCCGCGGCGGCAATAGGGGCACGTGCCATCCGTGCCGCCGAGCCAGGATACGCCCACGCGAGTCCCCATCGGCAGATCGGCCGTCGCGCCGCCTGCGATCTCGCCAACAATCTGATGGCCGGGGATCAGAGGATGGCGCAAGACCGGTAACTCCCGCTCGATGATATGGAGGTCGGTGCGGCAAACTCCACAAGCTCGCACTCGCAGCAAGACTTGTCCCGGACTCAGTTGGGGCATGGGAACTTGCTCGATGCGAAGCGGACCGGGCGGCGAATCTTGAGTGGAATCGAGAATTGCCGCTCTCATTGTTTGAGCCATTTCCATCCGCTCCGAGCCTCAGGGTGTCACATTTAGCATCGCACGCGGGCGTGCGACCGGGAGTACGTTATCGCCCAATCGAATCCCGGTGAGAAGCTACTATCGGGAAGGGCGATGAGAGAATTGGATATGGATCCAAGCAAGGAAGAAAGTTCGCCGGATTTACTGGAAGATCTGCCCTCCGAATGGGCTAAAGAGGATCGCGTCATCGAAGACCGGAAACCGGACCTCGGCGAGATTGAAGAGGACACCTCGGAACTCTGATCTTTGTGGGGCAGCCAATCCTGGCTGCAGCCGGCTTTCAGCCGGCTCTTTTCGCTTGCGCACCCGTCGGTTTCCGGCGCCAGGGACGTTCCCGCAGGAACCCTACCTCGCTTATTGTTCCACTTAGCCCTACCACCACTAATTGCGGCCCGCACTTCCTGCCAACGCTTCATCGCGTAAGCTGAAAACGGAACTATATGGGAGAATATCAGGAGTCATAATCGACTTTCGGAAGGTGGATCAGGTTGGATCAGGTAGTTACGACGTTGCGAAAGTCCGGCAATCCGGTAACATTGCAGCCCGGCCGATTGACCAGCGAGACACACCAGCGATACACCCCAGGGAGACACAAGGACAATGCGCGTAACCACAATGCTTTTCATGCTGGCGGCCGGCGCCGCTCCGGCCCTCTTCGCCGCCGAGCCGGCTCTCATGCCGATGCCCGTCAAAATGCAGTCTACGCCGGGAAAGCTTGCGGTCAATGCGAATTTCGTGGTGGAGACGGTTGGCGGCGCCAACGCCCGTCTGGCGCCGGTGGTGCGAGCGTTTCTCGCCCGTGTGTCGCGCCAGACCGGCGTGCTTTATGCGCCTGTACCTCCAGCCCCGGCGGACGCCCGGCGATTGGCGATCGACTGCGCGGGCGGCCCCGAGTATCCGGCTCTTGGCGAGGATGAATCTTACGCCTTGGATGTCTCGGACGCAGGGGCCCGCATCACGGCCGCGACCGCCGAAGGAGCCATCCACGGGTTGGCGACCTTCGCTCAATTGATTCAGCCCGGACCGGATGGTTTCGAGGTCGCCGGAGTACATATCGAAGACCGCCCGCGATTCCCCTGGCGCGGGTTGATGCTCGACGTTTGCCGTCACTGGATGCCGGTTGAGGTCGTCAAGCGGAATCTGGACGCCATGGCTGCGGTGAAGCTCAACGTGCTGCACTGGCACCTGTCCGAAGATCAGGGCTTCCGCGTGGAGAGCAAGCGGTATCCCCGCCTCCACGAGATGGGATCGAATTCCGACTACTACACGCAGGACCAGATTCGGGAGATCGTGGCCTACGCGCGGGACCGCGGCATCCGCGTAATTCCCGAGTTCGACGTGCCCGGGCACAGCGGCGCTTGGTTCCCAGGTTATCCGGAGCTGGCTTCGACGCCAGGGCCCTTCATCCTGGGAGGCAGAGCCGGCTCGGAGATGGACCCGTCGAAAGAGAGCACGTACGCCTTCCTCGACGGCTTCATCGGCGAGATGGCGCAGCTCTTTCCCGATCCCTACTACCACATCGGCGGCGACGAAGTGAACCCCAGGGCCTGGAACCAGTCCGAGAGCATTCAAGCCTTCGCCAGGGAGCATGGGCTGAAGGATGCGCCCGCCATCCAGGTTTATTTCAACCAGCGCCTTCTGAAGATCGTTCAGAAGTATGGCAAGACCATGGTGGGATGGGACGAGATTCTGGTTCCCGGACTTCCCACCGACGCGGTGATCCAATCGTGGCGCGGCCAGAAGTCGCTGTCCGAGGCGGCGTCCAAGGGATATCGCGGAATCCTCTCCTGGGGATACTATCTGGATCATTTGAGCCCCGCCTCGTTCCACTACGCGGTGGACCCGCTCGGCGGACCCGACGCAGCCAACCTCACGCCCGAGCAAGCGTCGCGCATTATGGGTGGCGAGGCCTGTATGTGGTCCGAGCTGACTGGTCCTGAGACAGTGGATTCGCGCATTTGGCCCCGCATGGCGGCCATTGCGGAGAGGCTGTGGTCGTCCCGCGACATCACCGATCCCGACGCGATGTATGCGCGCCTGGACGCCGTGAGCCGCAATCTGGAATTCACCGGCGCCATGCATCGCGCGTACTACCAGCCCATGTTGGACCGCATCGCCGGCAACCAGCCAGTTGGGCCGTTGCGCGTTCTGGCGGATTCCATTGAGGCGCTTGGATTGGGCACTGGTCGCAATGGACGGCCCACCGGAACCATGCCCCTCAACCGGTTTGTAGATGCCTGTCTGCCCGAAAGCGAGCTGGCGCGGTCCATGGAGTTCGCCGCCCGGAGATTTGCGGCCAACCCCGCGGGCGATAAGGACGATGAGGCCAGGCTGCGGCGGCAATTTGAAACCTGGGCCGCCAACGACGCGCTCTTCCAGCCCCTGGTGGAGAATAACAAGCTGCTGGCCGAGGTGGCGCCGCTGTCGAAGGACCTTGCGGCGCTCGGAGAAGCCGGGATCAAGATGCTGGACTACCTGACGCCGCCTCCGGTTACGCCACCCGCCGAAAAGCCCAAAAAGCTGAGCGGCAAGGCCCGAAAGGCGGAGCTGGCGGCGCAGCAGGCGGCGCAAGCGGCCAAAGAGGACTGGCTCGCCAAGGAGAATGCCGAGTTGGCGCGCCTCGCGCAACCACCGCGCCGGGGCAACAATGGCGGCGCACCAAGCTCATCGGCGGATGTGCGCTTGGCCGCATTCCGCCCGGTCAAGGTGCTAGCCGACGCTCTGGTTCACAACTAGCGTCTCGTGGCGCACGCACTCATGCGTGCAGCGTTCACAATCGTGTGAACGCGTCTTTCGGTCCCCCGCGTGCCACGTTGAAATGGCACGCATCCGTCGCTCGGCACTCCGCCTACAAATGGCCAGTCTCCGCCGGCGTAACGGGCGTAACTACTGCGCTTGGGATCGCATGCACGCCCCCTAGCGTCACCAGCGTGCGCCCGGTCGTCGAATCGAATATCTCAAGGGTCGGTATCAGCTTACAGTCAGCAACCATTATGGGTGTGACTCCCGTGGACGCTGGCGGCAGCAGCACCACTGGAACTGAGATCTGCGCGCGGATTTCGCGCCGCGCACCCACCGCGATGTTCAGGTCCGTATCGCCGGAAAGATCGGCCGATCCGCTCTTACCCGGCGCCACGCTCAGGGTCGAATTTTTCAGCAGGGTTCCGGTGGCATCGAAGAACGAAACGGCCGCCGTGCAGATCGCCCCGGCCGCCGGGGCCTCCACGCCCGGGTTCAACAGGTTCAGTTGGGCCGTTTGCCCTTGAGCCAAGCCGATCATGGCGGTAGTCTCCACGGTCGAAGCAACAGCCGTGGTTTGAGCCTGCAGTGCGAGAGCCGATAGAGCCAGCGCGCACGCCAATGGTACGTATTCGTATTTCAACATGGTTTTCTTGCCTCCGAGTTAGTAATGAAGACTTGGTTTGCGTCTTCTGCTGAAGAGAAACCCGGCATCGCTTATCAAGTTTCGCAAAATTCGAAAATGCTTAACGGCTTCGATGGTTAGATTTTTTGCGGGGCAGGCAATCTTGCCTGCAAGCCGCCTTTCCAGGCGGCTCTTTCGTGCGATGCGTGTCTTCGCACCCAACCAACGCAGGCTGAAAGCCGGCGGCAGCCAGGATTGGCAAACCAGGATTGGCCGCCCCACAATTTGTCACTCTAAGTGACATTCGATTGCTAACCTGCGGCGGATTCTTAATTCGCCTGCTGGAGTTACTCGCGAGCATCCCGGCATGGCAGGGGCGCGTCAAAGCCGGCGGGCAGATTCGGGGCGGCCTTTGGGCGGCCTTTGGGCTCCCTTTGGGCCCGCCGCGGATTTGCCAATCTGCCCCGCAAAACCGGCCCCGGGGTGTAGTCTAAGTTATGGACAAGAGATTAGCGAAGCGCCACAAGCGTCAGGTTTCCCGCGCCAAAGAAAGCGTCAAAGTCTCCGAGCCCGACGTCCGGACCCAGGAACAGATTGAAGCCGCGCGGGCAGTCAGCCGCCCGGACAGCAACCGCGACGGCAATCCGGCTTTCCCGCGCAAATAATTAAGCGCATCCGCCATGCTGGGCATTCTGGTCCACGGCGATAATCACTTCATCGTGCGCGGTCCGTTTCCCGGCGCCGGGGCCGCGCGGGCGCTCGCCCGCCACTGGTCCGTCATCCAAATCGGCGCCGCCACGCCGCCCCCTCTCAACCAATGGCGCATCAGCTCGCGCGAATTCCGCGAGAACCTGGAATGGGCCGTAATCGTCCCCGGAGACGGCGAAATTTCTCCCGCGGTGGCTGTGCTGTTAGACGAACTGTCCGCGCGAGGAATCGCCATTCACCGATTTTGAAGCGGTGCTGGAATTGGTGTGAGGTCAGTTCTCCACCGGTATCTTCTCCGCATGATCCACCACCAGCATCTCCACCGGAGCTCTCTTCGCGTCCAGCTTTAAGCCGAGTTGCTCCTGGAGCGCCGTGAAGAGATCGGGGCCGGGATCGAGGTCCGGCGGAGGCGCCGGAGCGCCGGGAATTGGAATGATCCACGAGAGAGTAAAGGCGTATTCGCCTTTCAGACCGGTGGCGTCGAGCACCGGGCCGCCTGTGATGCCAGAGAGCCGTTCGGCGAAATTCGGCATCAATTCCTTTTCACCTCTCAAGCGGGCGTGGCCGTTGTTGATTAGCGAGAAGGATACGCCGGCGGGCAGCACGGCGTATCCATCGGCCCCCGCAGTCACTTTTTGAGAGCCCGGATTAGCGGCGGCTTCGGCGAGCTTTCGTTCGTCGTCGGGGCTCCACGCTTTGAATTTGGGGCCGCCTTTTGCAACGGTCAGTTCGTCGACCGGCATCTCTTTCGCTTCGCGGTGCGCCGCCAGCTTGAAGCGCTCTGCCAGCAGATTCTGCAAGCATCTGACGGAATTGCTCTTCGGCAGCGCCTTCGGGAATCGTCGCGTGGATGTCGTAGCGTTCCGTGTTGAACCAATGTTGAACCATGCCGGCGCAGAGAGCCGGTAGAAAGGGAGATCGTATGCTCTTTGGACCACCGAGCCCAGGGTTATGCTTTGATAATCGATACGGCCGGGGTCGGAACTTCCCGGCCCTCCGCTAGTCCTCGGACGCCCGGGCAAACCACCAATCGGCGCGGAGACCTTAACGCTGGCAGCTTCGAAGGCAGGCGGGGCGGGCTTCACGCCGAGAGACTGTGCGAGCGCAGCCACAGAGATGCCCGCAAGCCACACGGTTCCTGCAATGTGCCGATAGCGGTTCTCATTCTAAGGGCCTCCCGCCACATCTTCTGCAATCCCGATTCCAGCGGGGACGCCGCGAGGCCGCGTCAGGTTACCGCGGCGCTCAACTACCCCGCGAGCGCTTCCTTGACCTTTCCCGCCAGCGCCGCCGCCGTATAGGGCTTCTGTATGAACCCCGCCAGGCCCTTGCCCGCGAAGCGCTGCACCGCTTCCACCTCGTTGTAACCGCTGGTCAGCAGCACCTTCACCTTCGGGTCCATCAGTTGCAACTGCCGCAGCGTCTCTTCGCCGCTCATCACGGGCATGGTCAAATCGAGCAGCACCAGCGCCACTTTGCCGGGACAATTCCTGTAAGCTTCCAGCGCCGCTTCGCCATCCTGCGCCGGAATGCTCCGGTAGCCGTAACGCAGCAGGGTGTGCCTCGCGGCGGTGCGAACAATCTCTTCGTCGTCCACAATCAGCACTGTTCCGGCGCCTGTCAGGTCTTCCATTTTCGGCGCCGCCGCAGCCGCCACGGCGCCCGCCGATGCCGGAAACAACACCTTAAACGTGGTTCCCTGGCCGGGCTTGCTATACACCTTCAGCGCGCCTTTGTGCGCGCGCACAATTCCCAACACCGCCGAAAGTCCCAGCCCGCGCCCCGCGAACTTAGTGCTGAAGAACGGGTCGAAAATCTTCGACAGCGTCTCCTCATCCATTCCGGCGCCCGTGTCGTGGACCTCCAGCGCCACGTAGCGCCCCGGCCGCAGCAGTTCCCCCGCCGACGACATGGTGCCGATATAGTGCTCGTCCACATCCTGCAAAGCGGTCCGCACCAAAACCGAGCCGCCTTGCGAGCCGATCGCCTCGGCGCCGTTGATCACCAGATTCATCACGATCTGCTGCAACTGGCCAGGGTCGGCATCGATCCCCGGCAGATCGCCGGCAAGCTGCATCCGAAGTTGCGCGTGTTTCGGAAAGGAAGTCTGCACCAGGCTGCTGATTTCACGCACCAGCTCGGAAAGGTCGAGGGTGTGCATCACGAAACGGCCCTTGCCGGCATACGCCAGCAATTGGCGCGTGAGCTCGGCGGCGCGCTCAGCCGCCTTCATGACCTCTGCGATCAGCGGCCGGTTGGGATGGCTGGGCCCGATGTTGTCCATCGCCAGACTGGAATTGCCCAGAATGCCGGTCAGCAGGTTATTGAAGTCGTGCGCCACGCCGCCCGCCAGCACGCCCAGGCTTTCCAGTTTCTGCGTGTGCCTCAGTTGCTCTTCGATGCGGATGCGCTCGGTGATATCGGTATTGATTTCCAGGTATCCGGCCGGCTCGCTGTCGCCCGCCTTCCGCACGGCCCAACGGCTGGCCACTTTCAATTCCGACCCGTCCTTGCGCGTGTGCGTCAGTTCGCCTTCCCAATGTCCGATCGCTCTCAAGCGCTCTTGAATTTCGCCCATCGGCAGGGGAAATTCCGTCTTCAACAGTTTGTGCGAGATGCGGCCCAAGGCTTCATCCCCGGTCCAGCCATACAGGCTCTCCGCGCCCCGATTCCAGAAGCGAATGGTCCCGTTCCAATCGAGCGAAAGAATCGCGTCGTGCGCCAGGTCCAGTAATTGCGCCTGCTCCCGCAATTCTTCCGCCGCGCGCTGGGCGGCCTGCGCCGACCGCAGAGCCTCCGCGGTACGCTCTTCCACGCGCTGCTCCAATTCTTCGGCGGAGCGAGTCAGTTCCGCTTCCCGGCGGCGTCCGCTGGCCGCGATGCGGCTGATCAGAATCGAGACCAGCAACAGCAGCGCGAAACGGAGCGGGTCGGTGGGCTGCCGCTGCGCCAACCCCAGCGCCTTGGGAAGCACAAACGTAACCAGCGTCCAGGTCATCACGCCCGCGCCATAGCCCAGCCACGACGAGCCGAGCAGCACCAGGAAATAGAGCAGCGTGATCACCACGCCCAGCAGCCCCATCGAGCCGCGTGGCGCGCCGTGAACGAACGGATAGGCGGCGACGCTCAGCAGCGTCAGCGCGGAAAGCGCGATGGCGTAAGCGCGGATCGGCGCGGGAATAGAGGAGGTGGCCCTGTTGAGCACCCTGCCGGCAGCGGAGGTTTCGACGGAGCGAACCATGATCGGCGTGGACCCAGGAGGAGCCTCTTCACGGGCTAAAATCATGTTACAAGGTTTTTGGGCCGTCGAGAAAACCGCCAATTGGCACAATCGGCAAAACCATCCGCAGAAGGGCGCCCACACGTTTTCGGGAAGCCCCGTTTAAACTACTGCTCTGACGGTCGCGGTTCTGAGACTATCTGCAAACACGCGCAGTCGAAACCGAGACGCGACTGCAACGGAACTGGGATTCTCGCGGCCGATCGAGGATTGGGCTAGCTGCTAGCCTGTCGTCCTCCATGTCGTCTCCCCCTGTCGTTTCCCCCTGTCGTCTCCTCCTGTCGTCCCGGCCTGGCCTCACACAAATTGTGGGGCAGCCCCCAGTCCGCCATAGCCGCTAAATTAAGGCCCATTTCACGCACCGAAGCGCAGCCCCCTGACAGCGCGGAGCACGCGCGCCGACTGACATCGTCGTTCATAGAGCGGGGAACCTGGGCGCCTCATTTAAAGCGAGAATCTGCCATTCGGCGACCTCGGCTTCATGACGCCTTGCGCAATTCTTCGCGGATCACTCGCCGCACGATCTCTTCGATCTGGGGCGCAGCCTTTTTGCCCTCCAGGTATTCGCGCAGTACGGCGTTAATTGCGGTCTGGTAGTTACCGCCGCCGGCGCGGTCGACTGCCTCGCGAAAGTAGTCCAGTATATCGGCGTCTAGCCGGATGGTGATGCGTTCCTTGCCGGGCGTGGGCAGCACCGCGCCACGTTTGCCTTTACTGAAGTCGTAATGATCTTTCATTGGTTTTCGTACTCCTGCCGTTCATGCGGGTTTGCGAGGCGCGCTGAAATCAACCGGATATCGCTGCCGCTCCATGCGTATACCACTACCAGGACTCGCGCCAGGGCATCCAATCCCAACGTTACGAAGCGCTCCTCGGCACTGGATGCGTAATCGTCGATGGTGACTGCGCGGGGATCTTCCAGCACCGGGACCGCGTCGCGGAAACGCACCCCGTGTTTTTCCACGTTGGCTTCGGCTTCTCCGGGTCCCAGACAATCGCCACGCTTCAGTGTACATCGATATGCACAGCGCGAGCTGTGGTTCCACCCTCCGGCGGCGGGATGGAAAGGCACTGTGTAGGGTGCTGCCCGCCACGCGCCGAATGCAGCCTGGTACATCTCATTCGGGACAGCTTGGCGGCGGATTGGCCGATATAAAAGGACTTCAGGGGAAATTGGCCCGGCCTTCCGTCGACCCATCGGCTCGACGGCTATACTGAAGGAGGTGAAACGTCCGGGTGCGCTTCGACTTGGAATGCTCGCAAGGCTGCCTCGAACCTCCGGAAACATGGTGTCTCATTCGATGAAGCTGCGGGCGTGTTCCTTGATTCGCTTTCGGGAACGGCGACGATCCCGATCATTCCTCGATGAAAGGTGCTTCGTGACCTTTGGTATCTCATCTTCGGGGCGCCTGCTCGTGGTCGCACACATCCAAGATGACGAGTTATTCGGATCGTCACCGCTCGTCTCGCGACGCGAGCGGAAAGGAAGCTCTATGAGGAAGGCTAAGGCGGTTGCCGCGGACGAACTTCGTGCCGAATACAGGCGCTCCGATTTTGGCGCGTTGGTCCGCGGGAAATACGCCGAGCGGCTCCGAACGAGCTCCAACGTCGTCGTCATTGCCCCAGAGGTGGCCGACCTGTTTCCGAACGCCACGGCTGTCAACGCTGCGTTGCGGTCCTTGGCGGAGATTGCCAGGCGCGCTGGATCCCGACGGACCCGATCGCGTTGAGTGGCAGCCAATGGCGAGCGGTCAGTGAGATGTGACCGGTTGAACTCGGGATTAATCATCTCCTCGAAGAGGAAACGGGGGCGGCGGCGGGCGCCTTCCTGAGCGCGGGAGGATTCTTTCTCCTTCGAAGAGCCGCGCTGCGGCGACACGCGATTTGAAATCCGACCGCCCGGCAGGTGCCAACCGATTCGTAATGTATCACGCATTTTGAGGTATCCTGTCAGTTGAAATGGCAGAACAAAGGTGGACCAAGAAGCAGTTGCAAGGCTTCCATGCGGCTGCCCAATCGCTCAAGCTTTACCGACGCGCAGAGCTTGAGCACGAAGGGACCAAGAAATCGCTAATCTCATCCTTGTACGTCGATCCGTTACCCAGCGACCATGTACTCGAGGTCGTTCTGAAGCCAAACACTACTTTTCTAATTGGCCGAAAGGGAACCGGGAAGTCCACAATATTTCAGCGCGCTCAGCACGAACTTCTGGGGCAAGATAGTTATGCCGCCGCGTACGTCGACATCAAGACCGTGTACGAATCCTCAGCGACCGACCCCGAACTACTTCAGAAATTCGGAGGCGGCCCGACAGCGCTGCCGCCTCAAATGCTTGAGCGTCTTCTCTTATATCGCGCGTTCCTTCGCGCCGTGATCACTGCCATAAAAGAGGATTTGAAAGCTAGACTCAAAGAATCGTTTTGGATCAGAATTAAGAATAAGTTTTCGGGAACCGTCGACGAGCTCTTCGAGTCTCTGGACTCGCTGTTGGAAGACGCCGCCTCCGACGAGTTTGTGAGCGTCGTTGGCGTAAAACAGACCAATTCCAAGTCTACAGGCGAACATCTGGCCACCGAAGAGGCTAAAGGCTCTGCCTCACTTCACCTGAACGCGAAACCGGCGCTGGAACTCGGCGGATCTCTGGGCTCCTCCACAACAACTAAGGCCACTGAGGAGACGTCTTATGGCGACATCTTGATGCGCGTCTTCAATATTAAGGAAATGATCGCGCGGTTGAAGGGGGTCTTGGACACGGCTGGCGTCAGGCGCCTCTATATATTCGTTGATGATTTTTCTGAACTGCCTGAAGAAGCGATGAGAGTCGTGGTTGACAGCCTGCTAGCCCCGCTTAACAACTGGTCGGACGAGCTCATAAAATTTAAGGTGGCGGCGTACCCAGGGCGCATCTATTATGGCCAGATCGATAAGACGAAGATCGATGAAATCGCTTTGGACCTATTCAGCCTGTACGGAACGACAGATGTATCTGATATGGAGGAGAAAGGGATCGATTTTACTCGAAGGCTAATCGAGCGTCGGCTCGAAGAGTACTGCGGGTCGAGCGCCAAAGCTTTCTTAGAGTCGGAAGATGCCAGCATCTGGCGGCAATTATTCTATGCTACTCTTTCGAACCCGCGAACTGTCGGTTATATACTGTTCTACCTGTATGAGTCCCACTTAATTTATCAGAAGCGAATTGGAAGTAAGGCAATTCGCGATGCCGCGCAGCGCTATTACGACGAGAAGATTCTTCCGTATTTCTCGATGAACCACTTTCTCCACGAGACATTCGATGAGAAGGCATCTGTTCTTAGCTTGAGGGAATTACTGGAAACTATGATAAGAAAGCAACGAGATCTAAAGAAACACCGTGAGTCAGCTGTCATGCGGGATATTTCGGGCACTCCGCCTACCAGCCATTTCCACATTGCTGTTCAATTTGAGTCCCTCCTCTCAACACTTGAGTTAAATTTCTTTGTTACGAAATATTACGAGATGAGTGATCGCGACAGCCGTAAGGTGGCCGTCTACGCGCTCAACTACGGGCTGTGCCAGAAGTACGCCATCGAGTTTGGAAGGCCAGTGGACAAGCGAGAACAGCGGCTGTACTTCGTGGAGAGAATCTTTGATGCGACCTCGATTCTAAAGCATTTCATTCAGACAAATCAGGAGATCAGATGTGACCACTGCGGAGAAACGATCGAGCTAGAAAAGCTGGAGATGTTGAAACATTACGATATGCAGTGCTTTAAGTGTAAAACAGGGCGCTGTGCCGTAGTGAATCTTTCCAAGAAATTCGAACAAGTCATAGCTGGAGCGAAAAGTGAACTCCTCCTGCCTGTGGCCGAGCTTGGGATTCTACAGACGCTTGAGTCTGAGAAACGTCCCATGTTCGCGGCAGAAATAGCGGCAGAGCTGGATAGATCCTACCAACTTATTGGAAAGCGAGGGAAGACCCTCGCAGAGAGGGGGTTGGTGCTCCGGAAGGAATCCGAAAACCGACGGATCTTCGAGATTACGGAATTGGCTGAAAAAACCTACTTCGTTGGCAACCCTGGGGATGGGCTGAATATTGACGAAGAAGCTCGCTAATTTTCTTGTTCGCAAACTGGTCCGGCCATAGCTTCAAGACGAATCGAAGGCCAGCCGGCGTTGCATCTCCGATTCCCGACCGGTCAAGATCCAGAAACGGCGGCTCCGGGAATTGTCTGACTCCGCGCGGGAGCTATTCGATTCGCACTCCAAACGGCGTCATGCCGCCGGTCAAAACCGTTTTCGTAACCTCGCCGGAGCCGCAAATCATAAATGAGCCAAAGTCCTGTACCAATCGCCAACGGGCCAGTATTCACCTAATCCCGCAAACGCTGAAGATCTTGCAGAGAAATCCGACGCTCCTCGACGCGCGTGAGAATGTGTTCCCAGATAAGCCGCGGAAGACTAGATAATCGAATCTTCGGCAATACCATCCTTCCCGAAGATTGCCCTGATCAGATCCTTACCCGCTTCGCCTTTGCGTTCGGCATCGGCCTCAGCCATGAACCGGCGATAAGTCGCTTTGAGATTATCGCGTGTGGCAGCCTCAGCCTCCACGCCCTGCTGCGCCGGCGCAACCAGCGCCCGGCTCATCGTGAGATGCATTTTCCTGGCGACGCGCTCGACCTCAATTGCCAGTTGCGCGGGAATAGTAACGCTTTGCCGCACGGACGGCGCCGTCCGCGCACGAGTCTTTGACGCCCTTTTCACAACCTGATCCTCTCAGACGCACCAGCCCGGTTGCACCAGCCTGTGCAGTTGGCTGTTTGGATTGCGCCCAAATCGGCTTCGTGCGAAAACTGGTCCGGGAGACGGCGTTCGGGGAGATCCACGGCGGCCACGACTTGGCGGTTATGGTCACGGAATCAGTGCCTTGTTGTTCCAATCGTGTATTTTAGGAATTCAGGCGGGGCGGAACACCACCTTGCCAACACGGATGCTCGCTCGGGACGGCTCCGGTATTGGTAATCAGGCGCTCAACTTCTCTTTTTTCACAAACGACACCACCTTGTGCCCGGAACGGCGTTGCCGCCTTTTCGCAGCCACAAGGATTGCCTTGACATCGAAACCGTGCCTGGCCGCTTCGTGCTCGCGAACGCGCCGGACTTCATCGATGATGGGGTCCCTCATCATGCCTATTCTCCCATGAGTTCTTCCGGCGTGCAGATAACCGGACATTCGCATGCGTGCTCACGGCAGATAAACGCAAGCGCCTTGGCAATCGCCGCATTTGCAATGTGCACGCAGTTCCAGGTTACCAGGAAGTCCATTCCGTGCGCTGCCGCGATGGCGATATGCGCAGCGTCGGTCGCAGCCTTACGAGGGATTTTGCCTGCGGCTAGAATACCGGTCGCTAACTCCGCGACCTGCGGCGTGATGTCCAGCAGTGGAATATGCCGGAGCACTCTCAACCGTTCGCGTGCCGCGGTGGGGTCTCCTGCGCTTACCTCATCAATGACAAGCTGTGAGACATAAAGCCGGAAAGAGCCGGTTCGTTTTTCCCACCATTCCCTGGTGATCTGCTGGTGGCCCGCGACTATCAGATCCCGGCTTGGGCGCGAGGTCAAGTAGCTCGGAATCGTCGTCTCCAAATATAGGCGGGGCTTCATCCCTTGATCTTAACCAGTCCGAAATCAAGATCGGCAGTAATTCGGGCTCTCGCTGAGATCATTTGGCTCGGCATGCCGGATAACTGCGGCACACACCCCAGGAAAGCCCTTCTGAAAATCCTCTGGCCCCGCACGGGAGAATCGCAGCCTGCTCTTCCATGACCGCTATTCCGTTCGTATTCCAAACGGCGCCATGCCGCCGGTCAAAACCGTCTTCGGAACCTCGCCGGAACCGCAAATCACAAATGAGCCAAAGTCCTTGTACCAATCACCCGCGGGCGCCCGCAGGCCAGTATTCACCCAATCCCGCCAACGTTGAAGATCTTGCAGAGAAATCCGACGCTCCTCGACGCGCGTAAGAATGTGTTCCCAGACAGGCCGTGGAAGACTAGAGAATCAAATCCTCGGCATCCTCGGCAATACCATCCTTCCCGAAGATTGCCCTGAGCAGATCCTTACCCGCTTCGCCTTTGCGTTCGGCATCGGCCTCAGCCATGAACCGGCGATAAGTCGCTTTGAGATTATCGCGTGCGGCAGCCTCAGCCTCCACGTCCCGCTGCGCCACCGCAACCAACTCATCGTGAGATGCTTTTTCCTGGCGGCGCGCTCGACCTCAATTGCCAGTTGCGCGGGAATAGTAACGCTTTGCCGCACGGACGGCGCCGTCCGCGCACGAGTCTTTGACGCCCTTTTCACAACCTTACCTTATGCTATCAGACGGCTGTTTGGGTCGCGCCCGAACCGGCTTCGTGCGAAAACTGCCCCCAAAGGACTTCCTGGGAGTTTGGGCGCTCACTTCAGTGGAATGGGTCTTTCGTCAAACTGGCGCTTCGGCTCTATGCCTTTGACGACATAATGCCTTTTATGACATAATGAGGCCGTGTCGTGGGAGGTTGAGTTCTCCGATGAATTCGGCAAATGGTGGGACAATCTTACCGCCGTTGAACAGAAGAGCGTCGACTTCAGCGTCAGTCTTCTGCAGCAGGCTGGCCCGGCGTTGAGAATGCCCTATTGCTCCGGGGTTGAGACGTCGCGTCACACGCATATGCGCGAATTGAGAATCGGCATGCGGGACGGCCATACCGCGTCCTGTATGCATTCGACCCGCGTCGGACAGCGATGCTGCTGATCGGCGGTGACAAGACCGGCAACAATCGCTGGTATGAGGAGTACGTACCACTTGCGGATGCCATCTACGACCGGCATCTGCAAGAACTGGATGGCGTCTAGATACTTTCTCCCAGCCCAGCAGGCTGGAGATCGCAATCGAGGGATTGAATAGTATGGCTCGAAACTTCAAAGAACTTCAGGCAAAGATGGACCCCGCGAGCCGGGCGGACAACACGCGGCGAGTGAGCGACGAGCTACAACGCATGGCTCTGGAGGAACTACGGGGCGCCAAGCGACTCACACAGTCCGATATGGCCGAGATGCTGGATGTGCCGCAGAGTTCGATATCCCGTATCGAGCAGCGCGCGGACATGTATCTCAGCACGCTCAGAAACTACATTCATGCAGTAGGGGGAGAACTTCGGATCCAGGCTGTCTTTCCCGATGGGGGCGCCGTTGTGATCGATCGCTTCGGAGACTACGAAGAGCGTCCATATGTGGTCGATGCAATGGCGGAGAGCGGCGGCATATTTCGGCTCCGCGCGCGTCCGCTGCATCATCAAGGGGCTCAACTCTCAACAAAGCCCTTCAAAGCTTCCGGCCTGACGAAAACGATGAGAGCCCTGCATCTTCCGGAGGTTCAGATAGCCGGCATTAAGATGAATCTGGAGAGGAGTGCCGGCAAGGTCGAGATCGGTGGAAGCGGCCCTTCGATCCAACGCGTTTTCAGTATGAAGGACCTCGTAGCCGCAGGTTTTGACGAAGCGAGTGCCGACTAGACTGGAGTTCCGGCACCGGGAGGAAGCCACCGAACAACGGAGATTAGGCCAAGCCCAAGGCCGAACCCAGGCAGCAGCCCTGTTTTAACGCCTATGCCCCGGTCCGCGCGGGTTCCCCCCGACCCGCCCATCACCCAACCGATTAGCCCCGCGCGATTCTCCGAAAGTCCGGCAAGGACATCGGCCGCAGACCGTGGATCCCGCCCTTTCCCGCCATTTTTCCGCACCCCCTCGCAAACCCGTTCACAGCACTTTCAGGTTTATTTTCCACCCTTTTTCGCCAATTCTAAAGGACTTAGCCTCCGCCGCCTCCATCCAGCCCCAAAAACGCCTGCTAGTCTCTAATCGAGAGAGGCTCTTATGGCAACCCCTAAACAAACCGCGGCGAACCGCATGAACGCGCAAAAATCCTCCGGCCCCCGCACCACCGCGGGCAAGGCCGTATCCCGATTCAACGCCCTGAAGCACGGCATCTACGCCGTTCACCAGATCATGTTCGACGAAAAACCCGAAGATCTCGCCGAACTCGCCGCCGAATACCACGAACACCATAGCCCCGCCGATTCCGACCAGCGCTTCCTCGTCGACACGCTCGTCCACAACGAATGGCGTCTCCGCCGCACGCGCCGCGTCGAAGCCGAGCTCTGGCAGACCGCCAGCAACGCCTTCCTGGTAAAGAATATCGAGACCACCATAACCTGCACTTCGGGCGACGCCTTCGCCACCGATTCCTCCACCTTCGAGCGCCTCCAGCGGGTCGTCAATTCCTGCGAGCGGGCCTATCACCGCGCCCTCAAAGAGATCCAACGCCTCCAAGCCCAACCCAAAGTGGGGCAGGCGCTTCCGCCTGCCAACGTGCCTGCCAACCCCGCTCCTGTGTCGCAGAAAGCCACCCCCGAACCCGCCGCCCAACCCGAACAATCGAAACCCACTTCCGGCAAAATGGGTTCGGTCCGTCAAAATTCGAAAACCCCGCCCGCCGCCCCATTTGCCCAGCCCGGCCCCGGCGCAAACCCCGCGGAACCCCGGCCATCCAGCGCTGATCGCGACCCAAAGCCGCCGCGAACCGCCTGAAGACTCCTTCCACCCGATTCTCAGACGGCCCAATCTCCCATCGACGCAACTTCCAGGCGCCACTTTGCTGTCCTGGTAAGACAGACCTCCCGGTCTGTCTCCGGCCCATCAACGCAACTTCCAGGCGCCACCCGGCAGGGGTTATCCCGTCCGGCTCTCAGGGCATAGCCGCCATACGCTCCAGCAAAAGTGAAGAGCCCCTCACTAAATCGCCGCCAGCCCGAAAACAGCACCCTCGGCAACCCTCGGCAAAACCGAAGTTGCGCATCTCCTCCAATCCCTGTATCCTAGAAGTTCCCCCGCAATGTGAAAGTCTCGCTTTGGGCGGGAGCATGTTTGGGCAAGGATTGCGGGTGTGTAGTCCGGACGGGTGGCCGAGCGGTTAATGGCAACAGGCTGTAAACCTGTCGCTCCTTGGAGCTACGGAGGTTCGAATCCTCCCCCGTCCACCAAGAGTTTTGTAAACTTGTTATAGGCCGTTGTAGCTCAGTTGGTAGAGCGCGTCCTTGGTAAGGACGAGGTCACCGGTTCAACCCCGGTCAACGGCTCCAGTTTTCATCCCTCCTGTAGGGCATCCATACAGAGAAGGCAAGCCATGGCAAAGGAAAAATTCGACCGCAGCAAGCCGCACATCAACATCGGAACCATCGGACACATCGATCACGGGAAGACCACCCTGACGGCGGCCATCACGAAGGTTCTGGCGAAGCACAATCCCAAGAACAAGTTCCGCAGCTTCGATTCCATCGATAACGCGCCGGAAGAAAAAGCCCGCGGCATCACCATCGCGGTGGCGCACGTGGAATACGAAACCGCCAAGCGGCACTACGCTCATGTGGATTGCCCCGGCCACGCCGACTACATCAAGAACATGATCACGGGCGCGGCCCAGATGGATGGCGCCATTGTGGTGGTGGCGGCCACGGATGGCCCCATGCCGCAGACGCGCGAGCACATTCTGCTGGCGCGGCAGGTGGGCGTGCCGTACATCGTGGTGGCCATGAACA
>PLDF01000147.1 GCA_003135055.1 Bryobacterales bacterium
TTTGCGCCGCAAAGTAGCTAGACGCGCCCTTCGAGCGCTTGTGGCGATGAATGCTCTATGTCGTGCCCCTCGCCAGCTTGCTCAACCAGCTTGCTCATCCAAGGCCCACCAGTGAACCTGGAGAAATGAGTCCACTGATCCCCGTCTGCGTAGATGGCTATGGAATCCGTCGCCGGCTCAATCGTTCCGTCAGACTCCGCGGTAAAGCCATGCACCTTGAAAATGGCGACAACGGTGGGCGCCATTAGATCGTCGGGAAATCCGTCCGGCCAATAAGAACCAGTATTCCCAGGCGGCTCCCACCAGTTCCGATGATCCCCAAGCGCGAACGCCAGACAGTTGTAGTTGATGCCCTCGGGACTCCTGATCTTGTAGCCTGCCCAAGTCAATTCCGGGAAATCCCGTTGAATGTCTTCGGCAGGCACGCCTAAGCTATCAGGCCCTTGGACCTTCCCCACTTGAGCCATGATTCCCGGGCCGCTGACGGGTTCGATCCGGGAGTCACCGGATCGATGTTCGCTGTAGCTTTTAAAGCCGCAAACCAGTGCGCAGGCCGGTCCCGCAGCGCTTCCAGCAGGAGCGGTATGACCGGCTCTCCCATCCCGATAATTTTAAAGTAGGCAGGATGCAGAACCTTTTTCGCTATTTGGGAAAGATGTCGAGTATCTTGCTGCCATTGTTCGGCGAGAGCCTCGAATTCCGGGCGCAATCGTTCCGATTGAGCTTTCAAGTTACGTATCGAATTCGCTTCAGCCGCGAACGAAATCTCCGCGTGTTGGGAGCCCGCGTGAGAGCCCGCGTGAGAGATAGGGTCGCTCATGCCGTTGGCCTCCTTGCCGGTCAATCCATTGTAACGCTCAGGAGCTCGTCAGCCAGCGCCGTCGGCGAACCCGCCGCGATTCCGCATCGGAACAATCCGCAGCGCGCGCTGACCAAGGCGGCTGCACAGGCGATGATGGAAACGCTGCCGGTTTACTTCGAAGAGAGCAGACGCTCAGCGGCGGCGAACGAGGCCGACTGGCAAAAGTCGCGACGCCGGTTGGAATCCGCGGCGCGCAATGTGCTTACAGCGCTTGAGGCGCAAGCCGGGATGTAGCGCGGCTTTCGATTGAATCCCGATCGCCAAAGTGCGCGGCTCCGATCGGGCTAGTGCCGCGTCTCGAAAGTTTCGCAAAATTCCCGCCGCTATTCGAAGACTTCCGATTGACTTTGCCGCCGGACGGAGTATCATTTTGAAGTACTCCCCCGATCGAAAATCTGAAGACACCGTGAACCTCACTCATAGCCCCATTATTCTGGAGACGGAACTGACCGGCGTGGATCTGCATGCCCGCGGCAAGGTGCGCGACGTATACCGCGTCGACGACCGGCTGTTGATTGTCGCCACCGACCGGATCTCCGCATTCGACTACATTCTGCCCACGGGCATTCCCGGTAAAGGCCGCGTGCTGACGCAGCTTTCCATTTTCTGGTTCGATTTTTTGCGCGACCTGACGCCGACGCACTTCCTGACGGCGGACGTGGCGGAGTACCCGGCGCCGCTGGGCCAGTTCCGCGCTCAATTGGAAGGCCGCTCGATGCTGGTGAAGCGCGCCGCGATGGTGGATATTGAATGCGTGGCGCGCGGCTACATTTCGGGGTCGGGCTGGAAGGAATATGTGCAAAGCGGCACGGTGTGCGGCATCAAGCTGCCCGCCGGGCTGCGCGAGAGCGACAAGCTGCCGGAGCCCATCTTTACGCCCGCCACCAAGGCGCAATCGGGGCACGACGAGAATATTTCGTTCGAGCGGACTTGCTCGCTGATCGGCGAAGAGCTGGCGAAGCGGCTGCGCGATCTGACGCTCGCGATCTATGCGCGCGCGGCGCGGTATGCCGAGACCAAGGGCATCATCATCGCCGATACCAAGTTCGAATTCGGATTTGTGGATGGCGTTCTGACGTTGGGAGACGAAGTGCTCACGCCCGATTCGTCGAGATTCTGGCCGGCCGGGACGTATCAGCCGGGTGGCGCGCAGTTTTCTTACGACAAGCAGTTTGTACGCGATTATCTGGAATCGATCCACTGGAACAAGCAGCCGCCGGCGCCGGAGCTGCCGGCCGAGGTGGCCGCCAAGACCGGCGAAAAATACCGGCAGGCATTCAGCGTGCTCACCGGACGCGAATTATGAACTGGTTGGACATCGTGGTGTTGCTGATTGTGGCGGCTTCGGTGTACGCGAGCTTCCGCAAAGGTTTGTCGCGTGAGGTCATCGGGCTGGTCTCGGTAGTGCTGGCGCTGCTGCTCGGGATTTGGTTCTACGGAACCGCGTCGGCATTGATCGAGCCGCATGTAAGTTCCAGGACCGCGGCCAATCTGGCCGGATTTTTGGTGGTGTTTGTAGGCGTGCTTCTGCTAGGGCATTTGGTTAGTTATGTTGTGGGGAAGTTTCTGCGCGTAACGGGGCTTTCGATTGTCGATCATCTGCTGGGCGCGGGTTTCGGCGTGGTGCGCGGCGCATTGGTCGCAGTGGGCCTGTTGATGGCGATCATGGCTTTCCGGGATGGGGACAAGCCGCCCGCCGCGGTGGTGGGTTCGCGCCTGGCGCCGTATGTGGCGGGCGCTGCGCAGTTATTCGCGGATGTGGCGCCGCATGAATTGAAGGAAGGCTTCCGCAAGACGTACACGGAAGTGAAATCGGCATGGCGGACGGCTGTCGATGAGCAGCTTCACGGCGGGCCAAGAGCGGAGAAGAGAAACCCATGAAAAACGAACTTGACGGAGTGATCGAGCGTCTTCTGGACGCCGGAATCTCTCTGCCGGAGGCGACCGGCATCCTGGAGCGCGGCATGATCGGGGGCGCGCTGCGGAGAGCGGATAACAACCAGTGCGCGGCGGCGAAGAAGTTGGAGATCCACCGCAACACTTTACAGCGCAAGATGGCGCAATTCGGTCTGGGCAACGGCCGCCCACGCCGCAAGCCGCCGGTTCCGGCCGTGCGGCCACGCCGGCGCAAGTCGGGCGCCGCGTAGGCAAACTACCGCCAACCATGGACCTTCTGATCTTCGATCTGGATGGTACGCTGATCGATTCCCGGCTCGACCTGGCGCACGCCGTCAACGCGACCCGCGCGCACATGGGGATGACGCAGCTCGATTTCGAGCGCGTCTATTCCTACGTAGGCAATGGCGCGCCGGTGCTCATCCGCCGGGCGCTGGGCGCACAGGCCACCGAGCTCGAAGTGGAGGAAGCGCTCGAATTCTTCCTGGAGCATTATCGCGAGCACGCGCTCGATTACACCAAGCTGTATCCAGGCGTGAAGGAGTCGCTCGAACGGCTGGAGGCGGCGGGCAAACGCATGGCGGTGCTCACCAATAAGCCGGTGGGGATGAGCAAGGCGATTGTGGAAGGGCTGGGCGTGGCCGGCCATTTCTTCCAGGTTTATGGCGGCAACAGCTTCGATTTCAAGAAGCCGAATCCCATCGGCGTGGAGACGCTGATGCGCCAGACGGGCGTGGATCGGGAGCGCACGGTGATGGTGGGCGATAGCGCGGTGGACGTGAATACGGCCATCAATGCGGGCGTGCGAAGCTGCGGGGTGACGTACGGGTTTCAGCCGGAGACGTTGAAGGAGCCCAAGCCGGATGTGCTGGTGGACCGGATGGAGCAGTTCGTCGATTGGGTGCTGGGTAAGAGTTGAGCCAAGATTTGATTCAAGATTTGACCTAAGATTAAGCCATGGACTTGAGCTTTCCCATCGGCGAATTCGACTGGACGCAAACAATTGCGCCTGAGCGGCGCCGCCAACTGATCAACGAAATCGCCGCCGCGCCGGCGAACTTCCGCGGGGCCGT
Organism: Bryobacterales bacterium; assembly: GCA_003135055.1. GTDB lineage: Bacteria > Acidobacteriota > Terriglobia > Bryobacterales > Bryobacteraceae > PALSA-243. The sequence goes on from PLDF01000147.1 coordinate 3,832, forward strand.
GCGTGGACTGACCGACCGGCAACTCGACACTCGGTACCGGCCGGACGGCTGGACGGTCCGCCAAGTGATTCACCATGTGGCCGACAGCCATATGAACAGCTACATCCGATTCCGGCTGGCGCTGACCGAAGAGCAGCCGGCGGTTAAGGGGTACGACGAGAAGGAGTGGGCGAAACTGCACGATTCGCATACCTTGCCGGTGGAGGTTTCCCTACAGCTTCTGGATGGGCTGCACGGCCGGTGGACGGACATGCTGAGAGCGATGACCGGCGCCGATTTCGAGCGCAGTTTTCGCCATTCGGAGCGCGGATTGATTCGTCTGGATATGAATTTGGCGCTATATGCGTGGCACTCGCGGCATCATGCGGCGCATATTACGGGGCTGCGCGAGCGGATGGGGTGGTAGATTGGCGGGCGTTCTTTCGACGCTGAGGCGCTGAGACTTCTCTGCGCTTATCTCTGCGTCTTCGCGTCTCTCCCGGAAACTCGCCTGCCAGCCCTTTATTTTCAGTGGACGCTTGTCGCGGTAGTTTTGCTTTGATTTCTCCGCTTCCTCCTGCCTCCGTGCCCACTCGATAATCGCATGGACTACAGTCGTTCTGATCCTTCTCGCCGAAATCCGGACTCCTCAAAAACTCCGCGCCGTCCTCCGCCGCTCCGCGCCTCCGCGTTAAAATTGACAGCCCGGCCTTCCGCTCACTCCATCCGCTTCGGCAACGCTCCCCGTCGAAAACCCCTTCTCAACTACAACCAAACCCTCCCCCGCCGCGTCCAAGCCTATGAGGGCGCTATAATGCTTACAGGCCCTCGGAGTCTCTAATCGCTATGACCAGCCGCATCAAATATTTCGTCGTCAGCTCATCCACCTGTCTGACGCTTCTGCTTCTCACCGGGATCGTCATCGGGAACGCCTCGCCGCAAGACGATACCTACAAACACATCAGCGTCTTCAGCGAGGTTGTGGGGTACATCGAGAAGCAGTACGTCGAAGAGCCCGACATGAAGAGCGTTACGCTGGGCGCGCTCGACGGCATGCTGGAAGCCATCGATCCGTTCGCCAGCTATTTGAACGCCGATCAATACCGCGATTATCTGAAGAATAAGGACGTCAAGCGGCCCGATGTGGGGCTGATTCTTTCCAAGCGGTACGGAATGGTTGTCGTGGTTGACGCGATGCCCGGGTCTCCGGCCGCCAAAGCCGGCTTTTCGACGGGCGACATGATCGAAAGCATCAAGGGCGTGGCGACGCGCGACATGCCTCTGGCTTACGCCAATATGCTGCTGCAGGGCGATGCGGCCAGCGATGTGGAATTGAGCGTGGTGCGGGCGCGCCATCCCGAGCCGCAGACGGTGAAGTTGACGCGCGCCAATTTTTCGCTGCCGCCGGTGGATTCCAAGATGCTTGCGAACGACGTGGGTTATATCAACGTCAGCTCGCTCTCGGCAGCGCATTTGAAGGAAGTGACCGACGCCGTGAAGCAGTTGCAGAAGAATGGCGCCAAGAAGCTGATTGTCGACGTGCGCTATTGCGGCATTGGAACGCCCGAGGACGGCATCGCGTTCGCCAACCTCTTCATGAAGAGCGGGCGCATCACCTACCTCAAGGGCCAGCGCGTGGCGCAGCAGAATTTCGACGCCGACCCTGCGAAGGATATCACCGATCTTCCGGTGGCGGTGCTGACGAATCGCGGCACGGCGGATGGGGCCGAAATCGCGGCGTCGGCGCTATTGGGCAATAAGCGCGCGCAGTTGATCGGCGAGCGCACCTACGGCGACGCGGCCCTGCGCAAAGCCTTGACCATGGACGACGGCAGCGCCATTATTCTTTCGGTGGCGAAATACTACTCGGCGGATGGAAAGGCGATCCAGGATAACGGCGTCACTCCGGGTACCCTGGTGGCCGAAGCCGAAGCCGCCGTGACATACGACGAGAACGGCGAGCCGGTACCCGACGCGCAACCGCAACAGCCACAGCCCAAGAAGCTGGAAGACGATCCGGTGGTGAAGAAGGCGCTGGAAGTTCTAGGGTAAGCAGCGCCGGCGGTCTTGCCGCCGGTGTCTTGTGCGAGCAGCTTCAATTCCGAAAAGCCACCCGGCGCCCGGCTACAGCGTCTTCAGGTATGCGATCAGGTCGTCTTTTTCCGTATCGGACAGCAAGTCTTTGTACGGGGGCATGCCGTTGCCGCCTTGTTCGATCTGGTCGCGGACAGTGGCGTCGGTGACCTTCTTGCCGTTCGCCAGCTTGTCGTGCTTGAAAAGCCCTTTCAGGCCGGGGCCCATCTTTTTCTCTGTGGTGTCGGGGTCGTGACATACGGCGCATTGCACGAATAATTCCTTGCCCTTCGCCGCATCTCCTTTCCCGGCAGCTAGCGCCGCGACCGATCCGGTGGCTAGGATCGCGCAACATACGTAAACACGATTTCGGTTCATGGTTTCTCCTGGACGAAGATCTATCTTACCAAGGGTCGCAGCGGCTGTTTAGTGGCGCGGGGCCATGCCCGCACCAACGTGGGACAGACGCTTTGTCTCGAAAATAGCCGCTCAAACGAACAGCCCAAGTACTTCCAGCCTAGCGAACCTGTCAAGCCCCCGCCCACTTTTCATCATCACGGGTGGCCCGCCCCGGGCCATGCTAGTTTCGTCTGTCAACCCCGGTGATCTCGGCGGATTGCTCCCCAGTTCGGTAGGCACGCCGGGAGCGTGGGGTTAACCGATCTCGGCGAAGACAGTTTCAGAGGCTACAGCGCCGTAATGCCGCCGGCCCTTTTCCATGCCAAGCACGTGGCGCACGCACTCCTGCGTGCAGCGTTCACAATCGTGTGAACGCGATATGTTTCACTTCTCCTCAGGGTCGATTTTCGCGACAGAGCCGCGAAACGGTCAAGCACGCCGGGAACAGGAGCGTCCCATCCTGGCGCGCCATAACGTCTTTGTATAATGAATGTCGCTATCATTCCCGAGGACTTTACTCGGAGGTGGAAGTGCTCCTGGAATGCGTAAACCCCTGGCCTGGCTCGTCATTGGAATCGGCGATATCGCGCGGAAGCGCGTGATCCCGGCCATTCTCGCAGAGCCGCGCAGCACCCTGTACGGAGCGGTGACGCGCGATCCGAAAAAGGCGGCGGCTTACCCGGGCATCCGCGTATGGACTGCGCTCGACGACGCGCTGCGGAGTTCCGCTATCGACGCGGTGTATGTGGCGTCTCCGGTGTCGTTGCATGCGCCGCATACCATCGCCTGCTTGCTCGCGGGCAAGCATGTGCTCTGCGAGAAGCCCGTTGCGATGAATTATTCCGAAGCGCAATCCATGGTTGCGGCGGCGCGAGAGACACGTCGGCTGTTCGGCGTTGCCTACTACCGGCGCTTGTTTCCCAAGCTGATCCGAGCCAAACAGTTGATCGCCGAGGGAGCCATTGGACAACCCGTTCTCGCCGAGGCGAATTGCCATGGCTGGCTGAACAATCAAGACCGGGGCTGGCTTTTGGACCCGGCGATGGCGGGCGGCGGCCCTCTATACGACACCGGGTCGCATCGCATCGACGCCATCAATTTCCTGTTTGGCAGGCCGGTGAAAGCTACCGGGCTGCTATCGAATGTTGTACACCGCGTCGCCGTAGAGGATTCGGCTACGGCATTAATCGACTATGAGAGCGGCTCGCGCGGCATCGTGGATGTGCGCTGGAATTCGCGAGTGGCGCGCGACCAGTTCCGCGTGATTGGAACCGGCGGCGAGATCGATCTCGATCCGCTGAACGGGCCTGCGCTGCGATATTGCGGTAAAGAGGAGCAGTTGCCCACCCATGCGAATGTACACTATCCAATTGTGGAGAACCTCGTGAATGCGGCGCTAGATGGAACGCCGCTTGCATGCGCGGGCGAAGATGCGATTTGGACGGACTGGGTGACGTCCGAAGTCTTAAGACAGGCGGCTCAAGCATGAAGACTCTCAGCGCAAAACTAATGGCAACCGTCGATACGGCGGAAGCAACGCTGCTCGCAGTCACCGAAGAGGAAAGCGCGAAGCCCGCCTTGCCCGGCGGCTGGTCGCGCAAACAACTCATATGCCACATCGGTTCGCTCGATCCAATGAAGCTGCGATTCGTGGCGGAAGACTATTTGCATCACTTAAATCATCACTTGTCGCAGATCGGAATTTCTAGTTCTGCGCCCGCGTGATTTTGTGCTTTTGCGAAAAATCGCTCCCTTACGGTCGTGGCTCCGATCGTAGCCGGGCACAGAGGGCGCGCGGTAGCAAGCGGTCTCGCGGTAACACCGAATCTCGCGGTCGGGGAACTACCGCAATTCCCGAATCTTGATGTTTTTGAACCACGCATCGTCGCCATGGTTCTGTAGCGAGATGGGGCAGCGCTTGCACGGCTGGTTGACCAGCAGATCGTAAACCGGCGAGGCCGCGCCCCAGCGCTTCGCCATGGCGGCGGCTACAGCGGGCGATTTGAGGCTCGTATCCACCACCTTTTCCCCGTTCATCCAATGCTCCACCTGGTCGCCGCGCAACACCAGCCGCGAATGGTTGAACTCGCCCACGGGCCGGGTGGCATCTTTCGACGGCGATCGCACATCGTAGAGCGCTCCAGCCTGATGGAGCGCGCCGCCGCGGGTGGCATCGGAATTCTTCTGGTTATCCACCAACTGGTATTCGAATCCCACCACGTAATCCTGGCCCCTGGCCGTGCGCTCCAGACGCGGGTTGAACGAGGCGTTCAAGGTGTCCTCAAACTTTGCGCCTCGCTGCTCCTTCACGTAGAGGTGATCCTGAATGCGGTACTTGACGCCGCTGTTTCCGGCGGGTGAGATCTTCCAGTCGAAGACCAGCTCAAAATCGCCGACCGTGTCCTGGGTGAACAGGTCCTCGGTGATTTTGGGATGCGCCACGGCCCTGAGGCATCCGTCCTCGATGGCGAACGAATCTCCCGGCGGCGATTTCTTCGAGGGGTCTAACCAGTTGGCATAGCTGTTGCCGTCGAAGAGCAGCCGCCAGCCTTCGGCCTTCTCGGCGGCGGTGAGTCGATTATCGGCCGCCGTCGCGGCTGTCGTGAATAACGTCGTGAAAGACGCTGCGAAGATCGCGGCGCCGATGCGCATCCGTGGCATCATGGCGATATTCTCTCACGACAGAAAGTATGCCGGCAAATCTTCCGTGGGAAACACGACGCGGGGCGGTTCGGAAGGCCAAAACGGAAACTGCGCGTAGCACAGCAAGGTTCCGGTCAGGAACAGAAACAGAAACCGATCTACGCGATCGCGGCGGCCGTAGACATATGGCATTGCCACGGAGAATGGGCCCAGCGCGTACACCAGCAGGTAAGCAATTTCCAGCATCCCGGGTAGAACCGGCCCGAGGGATTCGACGACTGCCTTCGCCCCGCTGCGAAGAACCGCGTGGTCCCAAACCACCCAACGGGATTCCAGGGAGCAACCTATGGGCGGATAAGGCGCCGGACCGTCTCGCGAGAGTGCGGGCGAGCGAGATCGTTGTCTCGCCCGTGGCTCGCAGAACTCGAAAAGAATGCCGTCCGGGTTAATTCACGATTGGGTCGGCGCGGTTTTCATCCCCAACGTTACTCTCAAGGACGCACTTCAGGTCGTGCGCGATTACGCGCGATACAAAGAGTCCTGCCAGCCAACCGTCGTCGATTCCAAAGTGATCGTCACCAGCGAGGGCGAAAGACCGCTTTCCGAAGCGGCTCCTCAACAAATCGCTGTTTCTACCAACAAACTGCGCTCGATACCGATTACGAATCCAGCTTCGTTCATGTAGACGATCATCGCCGCGAAGAACTCCGGCGTCGCAATCGTCTGTGTCCGGCTGAATCACAGGCTCGAGGGTCAAGAGATGCGGGTGAATATCCCGTTTGAGGAGGAAGATTGCGCGGTGGACCCGCCGCATTATCGAGGTTCTGCCCCTTGACACCACCTCTAGAAGAGCGTATCTTTTCTTTAGTTCGAGCCTGATACTAAACACCCGCTGATCAAGCTCTTGAACTGGCAACGATCGGGAGGGACGATGCATGCCACGATGCATGCCACAACGCATGGCCCCACGCCATCAGCCAAAGGTAATGGAACCTTCCGCTCTGGCCGGCTTCACCAACCCGCGACCGTCGGAAGGCTGGCTCCGAAGCCGTGGCGGAATCTTCGGGCCGGCGCAGTCTGGTGATTTGCTGCTCCGGCACGAATGACCGGAATGTGCCGCCCCCGGCTCGCGGGCGGACCTCGGCAGAACTGAGGTTGATTGGTATTTCGGGCCGTCGTCGACCATATATTGAGAAGTTCACCGGCCCCGGCGGTAAGAACGCACTCGTGATTCGCCGAGCGGCGAGCGAGTGTTGGGTTCCCAGTTGAAACGGAAAGGATGAGGAGAAAGTCATGAAGAAAACAGGATGGATTCTATCGGTAGTTTGTTTCGCCTGCCTGGCGTTAGTCGTCGTGCCTGTAGGGAGTTTGGCCTTTCAGGCCGCCCAGCAGCCCGCCGGCGCCCAGGCGGCCGCGGGTGGCCGCGGGGCGCCCACGCCGGAGCAGCTCGCCGCCACGCAGGCGTCGACGCAGGATCGTCAGAATATGTTGGACCAGTTGCATATTACTTCGCTCCGGCCCCCGGTGAATGCCCGTGAAGTTGGCTCGGCGAACTACGACGAGTCCAAGGCCAATCCCTATCCCAATTTGCCGGACCCGCTGGTTATGAAGAACGGGAAGAAGGTGACCACGGCGAAAATGTGGTGGGACCAGCGCCGCCCCGAAATCGTCGCGGATTTCGACCGCGAGGTTTACGGCAAGCTTCCCAGGTCCATCCCCAAAGTGAAATGGGAAGTGACCGCCACCGCCAATGAAAATGTGGGCGACGTTCCGGTTATCACCAAAACGCTGGTGGGCCACGTCGATAATTCCTCATACCCCCAGATCACCGTCGACATGCAGTTATCCCTCAGCACTCCGGCCAACGCCAAGGGTCCCGTGCCAGTCATCATGGTATTCGGCGGTGTCCCAGGCGCCGGCCGCGGAGCAGCAGCGCGTCGTGGCGCGCCGCCCGCAGGTGCTGGCGCGACGCCCGCGGCGGCACGCGGCGGACGAGCCGCGCCCGCCGGCCCCAGTTGGCAACAGCAAGTCCTGGCGAAGGGTTGGGGCTATGCCAGTCTCGCTCCCGGCAGCATTCAGGCCGACAATGGCGCCGGTCTGACGAAAGGCATCATCGGCCTGGTAAACAAGGGCCAACATCGCAAGCCCGACGATTGGGGCGCCCTGCGCGCCTGGGCCTGGGGCGCCGACCGCGCCATGGATTATTTTGAGACCGACAAG
>PLDF01000097.1 GCA_003135055.1 Bryobacterales bacterium
CTTTGGCGCTTGGCAGAAATGACCCGGTAGCGCTTGTCTGAAGTGACCAGTGCCAGAAACAGGAATAGGAACGGGATGCAGAGCATCATCCCCGCCGCAGGCGGGTGTGTTGATGTGAGGTGAGGCACGAGCGGTATCATCCACGCCGCAGGCGTGCGGGGTGATTTCACATCATCCCCGCCGCAGGCGGGTGGATTGGTAGCGTGGGATGTCGTCTTGCTGGAAGCGTCAGCGGCCCGTTTGAACGAAGCGCTGGATCTTGCGGCGTAAGTGCTGGAAGTAGTCCGGGCTGACCGGTAGAGTGAGCACTTCTTCAATCACTGCCGAGAAGTAAGCCAGCGAGCGGATCGTACCCAGAGGCGCCGCGCCCGCGGGCCGTATCATTCGCCGCGCAGCGGCCAGCGTCAGCGCGTTCTGGACCGCTTCCAGCGGCACGCCGCGTTGGTGCAGTTGAGCCGCCAACAGGCGGTCCGGACGGCGGACGGCGCCGCACGTGCCAGGAGTCGTACGGTAGGCTTCCAGAAGCCGGCGGACATAGTCGCATTGCTCCATGAATCAGCCCTGCGGTTCCCGCAACGACGGACCGTCGATGGTCACCGTGTGGCAGTAGTGCCGCACGCGGCTGAGCAGCGCGTCCACCATCGGCTTGTTCCCGAGAAAGTTGTGCCACTCGTCATAGACAAGATTCGTGGTGATGATCGTGGAGTGGCGATGATAGCGCTCTTCCATCAGCTTGAAGAAAGTGTTCGACTGTTCGGGCTTGAGATTGAGATAGCCGAACTCATCGATCAGTAAGACATCCAGACGGGACAGGCGGTTGAGTAACTGGCGCGTGGACCTATCCGCCAGCGAGGCGTACATCTGGTCGAACAGATCCTGGGCGCGGACGAACTGACAACGTTGGCCGTTCTGCAAGGCCTTCAACAAGAGCCCGCAAGCGAGTCCCGTTTTGCCCACGCCAGTCGGCCCCACCAGCACCAGGTTCTCGTGTTTGGCGACGAAGTCGAGTTCGGCGAAGGCGCGGATCTGCTTGCGGTTGACGCCGGGCTGGCGCGTGTAGGGAAACGTTTCCAGCGACCAGCGTTCCGGCAGATTGGCCCTGCCGATGCGCCACTCCAGCGCGCTTTCCTGACGGTCGTGCCACTGCGCGCGCAACAGTCCGGCGACGAACTCCGAGTAAGAGACATCGGCCGTCTCGGCGCCGCGTAACTGCTCGTCGTAAACGCTCAACATGCGCTTGAGCTTGAGATTCTTCAGTAGTTGTTCCAGTTCTTCAGTCATGCGGATCGGACTCCGTTTCCAGCAGTAGAAAGTAGTCGCGCGCCACGCGGCGCAAAATCATCCGTTCCAGCCGGTCCAGATCGTAGAGCCCATACTGGGCCGCTTCGCCGACCGCGGCCAGGAATGGCTCACGCGGATATTCCTTCAGCAGGCGCAACAGTTGCCGCAGGGCAAGAGCTACCACTTTGCGACCCTTTTGCTTCAGCGCCGCCACATACCCGGCGATCTCCGGCGCGGCGCGTAAGATAGCTTGTTCTTCCGGGTGCGGATCGCCGCGCGTGACGCCTTCTCCGCGCGGCGGCCGATGTTCGGCGAGTGTGATCCGCTGTGACTGCGGAGTCATCGCGCGGACATGCGTGACCAGGTGGCGCGCATCCAGCTCGATCTCGATCTTGTCCCTGGTCTCGCGCGCTTCCACCCTCCGCCCGATCCAGGAGACTGGAACCGAATAGCGAATGGAGTTCACCGAGACATATCCTTCCACGTCCACCGTGCGTTGATGCAGGCGATACACTTCGGGAATCCATGCCGGCAGCGGTTTCAGATGCATGCGTTCGACTGCGAAGAGCTCGCGCGGCACGGCGCGGATATGTTTCTTATAAGTCGAGTTGACGCGGTCGCACCACTGCCGCGCCTGTTGATTCAGATCGCCCCAACTGGCGAACGCGCGCCCGGCCAGAAAGTTGTTCTCGATGAAGAAAAACGGACGTTCCACACGCGCCGAGCGGTTGGCGTCGCCGACCTGGTGCGCTACGAAGCGGAACCCGAAGCGTTCCCCAAACACTTCCATTTCCGGCACGGGTATCATTTCGCGTCCGGTTCCTCGCAGCACCACCACATGTGTGTTGTCGATCATCACGCGCTTCGGAACGCCACCCATATACTTAAGCGCATCGGTGAGGAACGTCTTGCAATCGAACCTCTGAAACGTGGGGTTGATCTGGAAAAACAGCAGACGCGAGTAACACAACACCGCCGACGCAGTCTGCGCCTTATACTTCCTGCCGCCCACTTCGACTGCGTGCGGCGACGTGTCGTGCTGCATCTCCACGCCCGGCTCGAAGTGATATTGCCCCGCCGGCACGACCGGTGTTTGTCCGATGCCTTGCCTGCGGCAGAACGCGGTCAGCGCCGGATACGATAACGCCGCGCCGGCCGCCGCCAGCTCCTCATGGACTCGCACGAGATTCCCCTTGCACGAAGCCAAGAGATCGAGGATCTGTTGCCGGTAAGGTTCGGCTTTCTCCGGCCGTTGGATTTCCGGCACGCTGGTGGAGTTCGAGCGTAGAACTTTGCGTACCGTCACTCGCGACAGTTGCAGCACGCGCGCAATCTCGCGATGACTCACTCCCTTCGCACTCAGCTCCAGAATCGCGGTTCGTTGCGCTTGGCTCAGCATGTTTCGCTTCCTGTTCCTTTCCGATGCGCGCCGCCATCCGCTCCAGTTCCCGGCGCGCGCTTTCGAGTTGGCGTTGCGCTTGTTCCTGTCGCGGGCCATCCATCTCCGGCAGGGCTTCGGCGAGCCGCCTGCCGGCGCGACGCAGAATCGCCACCGCCATCTCCAGGTCGCGGTCGAGTGCGGCCGCGGCCGGCCTGGCTGCTGGTGGTTGCCGCTGCGTTTTCAAAAACAGTTCCGGCTCGGCGAGAATGCGCTCGCGGGCCACGCGCGAGCCGTCTCGCCAAGCGGCATAGAGTTGTCCGGCTTGGCGCGTATCGCATCGGTGCCGGACGAATGCGGCGGCCATACGCACGCAGTCATCCCCGCCGACTCGCGCGATGGGCACCAGATACTTCATCGCCACTTGCGCCGCGATGGCTCCTTCGCGCACTAACTGCTGGATGGCTTCCGGCAGTAACTCCACCAGCGCCAATCGCCGCGATACCCAGTTCACGCTACGGTCGAAACGGCGCGCTAACTCGCCCAGCGAGTAGCCAAAGCGCTCCTCCATTTCCGATAACAGCCAGCCTTGTTCCAGCGCGCTTTCCTGTGCACTGAAGCGCAGCGACCGGTCCAGCAGCAGAGCTTCGGCGTCGCTCATCGCCCAGACGGTGGCTTCGACCGTGTCCCGGCCCAGTTGCTGGAGCGCCGCGATGCGCTTGTGGCCGTCGATGACCAGGTAGCGATCGCGATTGTCTGCGGAGGGGACCACCACGATGGGCGTCTGCTGACCGCTCTCAGCCAAAGACGCCAGAAGGCGCCGCTGCCGGTGCGGTTGGCGGACTCGCAGATGTTCCCATCGCCGGTCGAGTTGGTGAAACTCCAGTTGCATCGTCGTCTGTGGGTTCAGTATGGAGCAATCCGGGACTGGTCTTTCGCGGCGGCTGGGGAAGTGCGCCGGCAAGTCTTGTGGGATCAATCAGATACGGGCGGATCTGGTCTTTCGCGGTCCGGACCATTAGTGCTCCCATAACCCCAATGAAATCAGCGCCTTGGGGGCCGAACTGGTCTTTCGCGAAGTCCCAGGGTAGTTGGTTCAATGGGGCGGGTAATCGCAAGGGCTCTGACGGGGGTTGGGTCTGCGCCGCGCGTTGGTCGATCCGCCAGGCGATGGCGTACCCCGGGTTCCGGCGGCGCCAACCGGCTTGAGTCTTCTGCCGCCGCGACGTCTGGCATTCCGCCTTCCCGCAGGTATGTTGGCGGTCTCCTACTCGTGGGTCCGGCCGGAACCATCGTCGGCAGATCGAACACGGTCTTTTCCGGGCCTTTGGCATGGGGGTGATGATTCATCGTCACCATGCGGCGGAAAGGACGGTTTGGGGTTACATCAGAATGCGTGGGTCAGTTTTGGAAAGCAGGGGTGGGTCAATTCTCGCGAGCGCCGAAG
>PLDF01000262.1 GCA_003135055.1 Bryobacterales bacterium
CAACGCTATCCTGGCCTTGCGCTGCTGTGAATTCAACAGCCGATTTGAAGAGTATTGGGAGGCGCGGCGGGCTTGACTCTCGTTTCTTGGACGCGGTTTGCCTATCGACGAAAATTGAGTTGCGGCGGATTCCACCACTTCTATGTCGCGCACCCTCTCGCACGGGCCAAGGCCTGTCTGTGGGGCTTACCAATGCGTACTTCAAATCGCTCGGACTTCCATCGTTGTTCGAGGAGTGCTGACGTAACCAATCGAACCGCCGTGTACGGACCCGTACGCACGGTGGTGTGGCAGGGGTCGGCGGGCGACCGCCGCCCCTATGCCGATCACCGACCGTGAGACTTTGGCGCCGCCGCAAAACCGCTTGCTAACGCGGCGCCCTCTGGGCCCGGCTCCGATCGGAGCCGCGATCGTAAGGGAGTGCTTTCCAGCAAGAACACCCGGTCACAGCATCATCAATAAGCGGGGTTCAGCCGCCGAATCACCGCATCGGTGAACTCATTAGTCGAGGCCGTCCCGCCGACATCCTTAGTGAGATGGTCGCTCGTCGCGTAGACCTTGTAAATGGCGTTGTGCAGCCGCGCCGATGCCTCGCGCTCGCCGATGTGCGCCAGCATCAGCACGGCGGATTGCATCAGCGCCGTGGGGTTCGCGAGACCTTTGCCCGCGATATCGGGCGCCGTGCCGTGCACCGCCTCGAAAATGGCGTGGCCGCTGCCGATATTGGCGCCGGGTACGATGCCGAGGCCGCCCACCAGGCCTGCCGCGAGGTCGGAAATAATGTCGCCGTAGAGATTCGGCAGCACCAGCACGTCGAAAGTCTCGGGACGCATCACCAGTTGCATGCAGGCGTTGTCGACAATCATCTCGGTGTATGCGATCTCCGCAAACTCCGCCGAAACCTCGCGGCAGCACTCGATAAACAGGCCGTCGCTCAGCTTCATGATATTGGCCTTGTGAATCGCCACCACTTTCTTGCGGCCCTCGCGGCGGCCATACTCGAAAGCCGCGCGGGCGATACGCACCGAAGCCGTCCGCGTGATGATCTTCAGACTCTCCACCACGCCGGGGACGACTTCGTGCTCCAGCCCGGCGTAGAGATCCTCGGTGTTTTCACGGAAGATGGCGAGATCGAGCGGCAGATCGTCATAGCGCGTTTTGAGGCCGGGCAGCATTCGAACGGGGCGGAAATTGACATAGAGCCCGAGTTTCTTGCGCAGTGCCACGTTGATGCTGGCATGGCCCCCGCCGATGGGCGTCGCGGTGGGGCCCTTGAGGCCCACGCGGGTGATTTCCAGGGAAGCGAAAACGTCGTCGGGAATCAGGGCCCCGTGCAGCAGCAGGGCGCGCTCGCCGGCATCCACGCGCTCCCATTCCACGGCCACGCCCGTGGCGTCTACGGCGCGCGCGGCGGCGTCCGCGACTTCGGGTCCAATGCCGTCACCGGGGATAAGAGTAATTTGATGTGCCACCACCGCTATTATAGAGGCGGGTGACGAATGATTCCCGATTGGGAAACGGAACGGCGCACAATGGTGGAGCGGCAACTGCGCGGCCGCGGTATTCGCGACGCGCGCGTGCTGCGAGCCATGGGCGAAATTCCGCGCGAAGAGTTCGTGCCGCCGGACTTGCGCGTGATGGCCTATGGCGATGCGCCGGTGCAGATCGGGTGGGGGCAAACCATCTCGCAACCGTACATGACGGCGCTGATGGCGCAGGAACTCGAGTTGACCGGCGCTGAAACGGTGCTGGAAGTGGGCGCCGGATCGGGCTACGCGGCGGCAGTGCTGGGAGCGCTGGCCGCACGCGTGGTGGCAGTGGAGATCGTGGAGCCGCTGGTGCGGCAGGCGCGGAACAATTTGGATCGCGCGGGCCGCGGCGCCAACGTCACGGTGGTGGATGGCGACGGCGGATTCGGATTCGCGGAATTCGCGCCCTACGATGCAATTTCAGTGGCCGCAGCCGCGCCGGAGATTCCAGCCGCTTTGCTGGCGCAGTTGAACGATCCGGGCCGTCTGGTGATTCCCGTGGGCAGCCGCGACGATCAGGAATTGCGCGTGGTGACCAAGCGAGGCGGGCGGATGGAGCAGCGCGTGCCCACGCTCTGCCAGTTCGTTCCGTTGCGCGGCGCCGAGGGATGGCGATAAATGCGGTTGCGGACCGCGAAAGACCGCCTGAAGGTGGAGCACAGCATCATCGGTGGCGTGCGCGGAGTGCTGGAAGATCTGCTGCGCGCGAATCCGGAGATCCGGTCGGTGATTCCGGGCGTGATCCGGCCGGTGCGGGACGCCAAGGGGAAAGTCAAAGTGCGCGTGACGGTGCCGACGCAGAACGGATGGAAGGCGATCGCGCTGAGCGCGGGCGCGCGGCAGGAGTTGTTTGTGAGCACGCCGATGGGGAAGGCGGAACTGGAACGTGCGTTTGAAAAGGCAGGAGCATTTCGTGAATAGCGGACGGCCCCGGCAAGCCAGCGCCGCCCTGAGTTACTGAACGTGTCTACTGAGATGGCGCTGATGGTATCGATTCGCTACCGGCAAGGCCCGTGCCCGCATCGGGTTAGGACTCGGCGTTGCGGAGAACTGGCTCGCTCGGCGCTCTGGCGAGTCTTGTAGGGCGGACCCCCGGGCGGACCCCCGGTCCTTGCGGGTCCCCGTGGACCCGCTCTTCGTCCAGCCAAATCAGCCCCGTGCGATCCCAGGGAGGCCGACCGGGGGGTCGGCCGCGGACCAGGGGGTCCGCCCTACAGCTGAACTAAACGGCGACTAACTCGTGTTCGGCGGCCGGTACGTGGGAATATTGCTGGGGGCTCATGTGATAGTCGACGACAATCCTCCCTTCAATCCGGCCATCGCGCATGCGCTGGAAGATATCGTTGATGTTCTCCAGCGGTTCGGCTTTCACGATGGCCTTCACCTTGCCGGCGGCCGCGAACTCCAGGCTTTCCTTCAGGTCGAGCCGTGTTCCGACAATCGACCCGCGTATCGTGATTCCGTTCAGAACCACGTCGAAAATCGAGATGGGGAAGTCGCCGGGAGGCAGGCCATTCAAAACCATTGTGCCTCCACGGCGTACAAAGCCGACCGCCTGCGCGAACGCCTTGCGTGAAACCGCGGTCACCAGAACGCCGTGCGCGCCGCCGATCTCTTTCTTCACAGCGGCCACGGGGTCCGTGGTTAGCGCATTGATGGTGATGGCCGCGCCCAATTTGCGCGCGAACTCCAGCTTGGCGTCATCCACATCCACGGCCACCACATTCAAGCCCATCGTCTTGGCATACTGAACGGCCATGTGCCCCAGCCCGCCCACGCCGGAGATCACAACCCAGTTGCCGGGCTTGGCGTCGGTCATCTTCAGACCCTTGTAGACAGTAACGCCGGCGCAGAGAATCGGCGCGATCGCGATCAGGTCCGCGCCTTTCGGGATACGCGCTACGTAGCCGGGATCCGCGATGGCGTATTCCGCAAAACTTCCGTTTACCGAGTAGCCGCCGTTCTGTTGCTGCTCGCACAGAGTCTCCCAGCCGGCCAGACAATGCTCGCAATATCCGCACGCCGAATAGAGCCACGGCGTGCCAACCAGGTCGCCTTCCTTAACGTGCTTCACGTCTTTGCCGGCGGCGGCTACATAACCTACGCCTTCGTGGCCTGGAATGAAAGGCGGACTGGGCTTAACCGGCCAGTCGCCCTGCACGGCGTGCAGGTCCGTGTGGCAGACGCCGGTCGATTCCATTTTGACCAGAATCTCGTTTGCTTTGGGCTGCGGAACCGGCAGCTCTTCAATCGCCAGCGGTTTGCCGAATTCGCGAACCACGGCGGCTTTCATCGTCTTTTTTTGCGCCATATATTTCCTTTGCATGTTTCCTTGGTGTGGACCGGATTCGGCAGCTTAAAAAAAGCCCAGCTTTTGCGGGCTGTAGCTAACCAGCATGTTCTTGGTTTGCTGGTAGTGATCCAGCATCATTTTGTGGTTCTCGCGGCCAATGCCGGACTGCTTGTAGCCGCCGAAGGCGGCGTGGGCGGGATAAAGGTGATAGCAGTTGACCCAAACGCGGCCGGCCTTGATATTCCTTCCGAGGCGATAGCAGCGGTTTGCATCCCGGCTCCACACTCCCGCGCCCAATCCGTACGGCGAATCGTTAGCGATGGCGAGCGCCTCGCTCTCATCCCGGAACGTCGTCACCGACAGAACCGGTCCGAAGATTTCTTCTTGGAAGATCCGCATTTTGTTATTGCCGCGAAAGATGGTGGGCTGTATGTAGTAACCGTTCGCCAGGTTCCCCTGCATCTTGGCCGGGGCGCCGCCGGCGAGCAATTCCGCGCCTTCCTTCTTTCCAATGTCGATGTACTTCAGAATCTTGTTCTGTTGCTCTTCGGACGCTTGCGCGCCGATCATCGTCGAAGGGTCGAGGGGGTCGCCTTGCCGGATAGCCGCCAGGCGCACCATGGCTCTTTCCATGAAACGGCCGTAGACGCTTTCCTGAATCAATGCGCGGCTTGGACACGTGCAGACTTCGCCCTGGTTGAAGGCAAACATCAGGAAGCCTTCAATCGCCTTATCGAAGAATGCGTCGTCCTGGGCTGCTACGTCGTCGAAAAACAGGTTGGGGGATTTGCCGCCAAGCTCCAGCGAGCAAGGAATCAGGTTCTGGCTCGCGTACTGCATGATGAGGCGGCCCGTTCCCGTCTCGCCGGTGAAGGCAATCTTGGCGATTCGCGGACTCGTGGCCAAGGCCTTGCCGGCTTCCAACCCGAATCCATTCACAATATTCAGCACACCGGCGGGAAGCAGATCGGCAATCAGCTCGGCCAGCACAAGAATACTGGCGGGCGTCTGCTCGGCCGGCTTCAGCACGATGCAGTTACCCGCGGCGAGGGCCGGCGCCACTTTCCAGGCCGCCATCAGGATCGGAAAATTCCAGGGAATGATCTGGCCGACCACTCCCAGCGGCTCGTGGAAATGGTAGGCCACGGTGTCCGCGTCGATCTGAGAAATGGAGCCTTCCTGTGCGCGCACGCAGCCGGCAAAATACCGGAAGTGGTCGATGGCAAGGGGTATATCCGCGTTTTTCGTCTCGCGGATGGGCTTACCGTTGTCCCAGGTTTCAGCGGTCGCGAGGCGCTCCAGGTTATCCTCCATGCGCTGCGCAATGCGATTGAGGATATTCGCCCTCTCCGCCGGGCTGACCGCGGCCCATTTATCTTTGGCGGCATGGGCGGCGTCCAGGGCGGCTTCCACGTCCGCGCTGTCGGAGCGGGGGATCCGGCAGAGCAGCTCGCCATCGACCGGCGATAGGTTGTCGAAATAACGGCCGTTCATCGGCGGGACCCAGGCGCCTCCGATGAAATTTCCATAGACCGTGCGGAATGGCGTCTCAATCGTACGGGATGGCGTCTCGACGTGGGGTCTTACTTCTTCAAGGAGTGTAGACATTTTGATATTAACCTTATGAAACACGGGGAGCACGCCTCAGGCCAATGCCTCGACAGGTCGGGCATGACGGCAAAACCATGGAGAATGCGTCTTCGCGCGCGTACGGCGCGCCCGGCAGCCGTGCAGGCGATTGCGCGATCTCACGCAGTCAAGCGCCAATTCGCGCAGATGGGCGGCTGCGCATGAATGGGTAGGGCAACGTCGCGCTTGCCATCGACGTCGTGCCGGGAAGGGCACGCGGCAGGCAATCCGCGACAGGGTACCAGGCGGAAAGTTGTTAGGTGAACTGGTCCTCGCAGCCTCGCTCGGCCGCCGGGGAAGCTAAAGCATGTCCCACTTGCGAGACTGATGACGTCGGATGGCCGGAGGAGTTCGTACAACGCCGACAGGCCAGGAGGCCTGTCCCACGGGCAGACGAATCTCAGGTATCGCGAGACCGGCGACTCGCGCGGAGAATGCCGATGGCCGCCTGTGGCGTAACTGCCTCCACCGGCGAAGCGCGAAATCCGCGCGGGTCGCGGGTGACGATGAAGGCGCATCCGGATCGGTGGGCGGCGGCGGCCGTGACGCAATCTTCGAAATCGGAACCGGGCATTTGAAGCGCCTCATGGACCACCGGCCCATCCACGGTGGCCACCTTGAACACCTGAAGAAGCGAGTGGACCGCGTGCTTCGCTCGAACGTGGTCGCGCTGTTGGCGGACCAAATAATAGAAGGTGGTTACCGCGTGCGCGGCAAGACGCCCTTCGGCGTTATGCTCTTCGATCATTTCCCACAAGGCTTCACCAGCCTCGGCGTGCGGCTTTCGCCCCAGGACGACATCCAGGAGAACATTCGTATCGAGGAGAATGCGTTTCATCGATATCGGGCGGCCAAGTGCTTGCGGTGTTCCTCGCGATAATCAAGGCCATCGTCCTTGACCAGAGCGCGCAGAGAGCCCAGAACAGGCGGGAGTTCTTTTCCAGGCGCCGGCTTCGACGGCTGGGTAACGATCGACAGATAGGTTTGGACCAATTCCGAGACCGAGGTCTTGTTGCGTTCGGCGTATTCTTTGGCCCGGGCGACCACCTGAGGGTCAACGCTCAATGTGAGTTTCGACATCATGTACGTATGATACCATGTTCTCCGATACGTATCAAAGCGGCTGTGGTCCGCTGGTCCGCCTCTGGTCCGCCGCTACTCGATATGCACCAATCCCGCGCCGGCCACAGCCGCGGCTTCCTCCGCCGTGAAGCTTTCCACCTTGGCTGAGATATTCATCGAGCAGAACTTCGGGCCGCACATCGAACAGAAGTGCGCATCCTTGAAACCTTCTTCGGGCAGCGTCTCGTCGTGCATGGCGCGCGCGGTTTCAGGGTCGAGCGAGAGATCGAACTGGCGGTTCCAGTCGAAACTGTAGCGGGCGCGGGAAAGCTCGTCGTCGCGGTCGCGCGCGCCGGGGCGGTGACGCGCAATATCGGCGGCGTGCGCGGCAATCTTATACGCGATGATGCCCAGCTTCACATCCTCGCGATTCGGCAGACCCAGGTGTTCCTTGGGCGTAACGTAACAAAGCATCGATGCGCCATGCCAGCCGATCATGGCCGCGCCGATAGCCGACGTGATGTGGTCGTAGCCGGGCGCGATATCGGTCACCAGCGGACCCAGCGTGTAAAAGGGCGCTTCGTAGCACAGCTCACGCTCCTTCTGCACCTGCAGCTCGATCTGGTCCATGGGGATGTGGCCGGGCCCTTCGATCATCACTTGGACATCGTACTCCCACGCCTTCTTAGTGAGCTCGCCGAGAGTTTTCAGCTCCGCGAATTGCGCCGCATCGCTGGCGTCGGCCAGGCTGCCGGGGCGCAGTCCGTCGCCCAGCGAAAAGCTGACATCGTGTTTTTGGAAGATCTTGCAGATGTCTTCGAAACGCTCGTAGAGCATGTTCTGCTTGTGGTTTTTCACCATCCACTCGGCCAGAATGGAGCCGCCGCGGCTCACGATGCCGGTGATGCGCTTGGATGCGAGCGGAATGTACTGCACCAGCACGCCGGCGTGAATGGTCATATAGTCCACGCCCTGCTCGGCCTGCTCTTCGATGACTTCGAGCATGATGTCGCCGGTCAAATCTTCCACGCGGCGCACACGCGAGAGCGCTTCATAGATGGGCACGGTGCCGATGGGTATGGGCGAATCGGCGATGATGGCTTTGCGGATGGCGGGAATGTCGCCGCCGGTGGAAAGATCCATCACGGTATCGGCGCCGTATTTCACCGAGTAGCGCAGTTTTTCCAGCTCGCCTTCGATCTCGGAGGTCACCGCCGAATTCCCGATATTCGAGTTGATCTTGCACTTCGAGGCGACTCCGATGGCCATCGGCTCGAGATTCGTGTGGTGGATATTGGCCGGAATGATCATGCGGCCGCGCGCCACTTCGTCGCGCACCAGCTCCGGCGCCAGCTTTTCGCGCCGCGCGACGTACTCCATCTCTTCGGTCACCATGCCCTTGCGGGCGTAGTGCATTTGCGTGCGGACCCGGTCCGCCTTGCGTTTCGCTACCCATTCTGTGCGCATGATTGGCTCCTGGCGGCGTGCGTAATCGGCTGCGGACGGCCTAGCCTGGTGGCAGGACCGCCCGCACACGGCGATGAAACTGCCGGACTACTTCTTCTTCTTGGGCTTCTTGACTTCCTTCTTAGGGCCTTTATCTTTAGCCATTGTCGAATCCTCCCTTATGGGTGATTATAACCGCTTACTGCGCGCCGGCGACGCCGCGCCCGGAATTCCCGAAAAAGTGAGCGCCGCGCCTTCGTCGAACACCGTCGGCCGGAGTACTCAATTGCGGGCCGAAAACGTCGGTAAACGCTGCGCGACGAGGGAAGAGCTATCGTAGAAACGCAACTCCCATGCGCCCTCGCATCCATTGCACGTCGATCTCGATCAGAATGGAAAGATGCCGATGACCGATATGTACATAGGCGACCAAACCGTCCGCTATGATTGCGAAGCGACGGCAGCCATTTACGCAGGTTTGGAGGGCGGCTGGGCGGAACATTGCCTGTGCGCCGGCTGCAGGAATCTGATGGCTCAGCGAGATGCAGTTTATCCATCTGCGTTCAGAGAGTTGCTCAATCGACTTGGCATCGATCCCAACAAAGAGGCAGAGGCTGTTGCGGATGGGCCATTGGAGAACGGATTGCATCACTATGGCGGTTGGTTCTTCTTCGTCGGGGAGATGGTGACGGCCGGTGAGGGGATCTCGGAGGTTAGCGACTCACCGTATTTCGCGTATTTCTTTAACCGAGTTGGCCCGTGTCCCAAGGCGTTTCGCGGCGGTCCACATCTAGGCATTGAATTCATCGCCCACATCAAATGGATTCTTGACGATCACTGGAGTTCCAATCTGCGTCCCGCGGCAGAAAGCCCGTCACGCTTTTGACAGTTCCTCCCTGACGGCGTAGCGTTTATCTGGGCCAGTGGGTGTAATCCGCGGCAGTGCCCGCCGCCGTCTCGGTTTGATCACGCGCGATCAGTCGCGATGTGCCTACGAACCGCTTGGGCCGGCGATTCAAAATTGAACCACTACCAGATCGCTGCACCATTCAATCGAAGGGTCGTTGACGTAGACCTGATAGAAGGCGAGTGCGGGCTCTCGCACGCCGCTGTCAAGGAAGGCGCGAATGGGCATCTACTGAGCTTAACTAGCTCCCCCCCGTTCAGCGACTTCACGCTCGATTTCTTCCCGGTAGAGCAGTTTGCCGGAGACACGCACTTATAACCGCTTACTGCGCGCCAGCAGCGCCGCGCCCAGAATTCCCAGAAATGTGAGCGCCGCGCCTTCGTACACCACCATCGGCCGGTACCGCATGGTGACCGAGTGGACGCCCGCCGGCGCCAGGATGCCGCGCATGGCGCCGTTGACGGAGTAGATCTGCGCGGGCGCGCCGTCCACATAGGCGCGCCAGCCGGGAAAGTACGTGTCCGAGACGACGATCATAGCCGGGCAGCTTAAGCGGACGCTCAAGCTCACGCGGCTGCCGTGGTCCTCTTTGAGCTCGACTGAATCGGCGGGCGGACGTTGGCCGCTGCCCGAGCCTGCGTCCGGCCCGCTTACGCTCGCGGCTCCGGAAGAGGCGGGCGCACTAGTACACGGCGGCAGCGCGGGGACAGGGTCGAACATCACCGCCTCGGAATGCAGGTCGTCAAGGCGCTCCATAATGTACCAGTTGGCCTGATAGTCACTGGTGACGCGGATCAGCTTATGTACGGCCCAGGCGCGCGGAAACGCGGCGGGCTGCTTGTAGACCTTCATGCCGCTGGCGCCGCTGAACACTTCCCGGCCGGCATAAGCCGTCGGTTTCGCGGAAATCTCATAAGCGACGCCCCACAGCTTCTTGGCTTGATCGCGATGAAATTCGAAGCTCAGCATGTTGGTGGTGACGCTGGCCAGATAGCCGCCAAACATTGGAACATCATGGTAGGCGCCCCAATTGGGCAGAAACGTCTCGTCGGCAACCTCGGTCCGCTGAATTCCCGGCTGATTGCGCAGGTAGGCGGCGATATCCGCGTTGCCTGTCATGCTCTGCATGAACCGGTCGCGATTCGAATCGCCGCGCGCGGCGAAGGAGCGGAGGCTGGTGGCGCCCTGGTAAAGATCGAACACCAGCAGCAGCGCGGCCAGAATGCCGCCCGATTTGCGGCTCAAATTTCCGGACCCAACCGCGTACAGCAACGCCGCGAAAGCCACGGCTGTGAATGCAACCGTGAGCACCGTGCCATCGCCCGGCAACTCCATCTTGTTCGCCGGCAGAACCAGCAGACACCCCGCCAGGGTGAGCGAACCGAAACCCAAAGTAGCGAGCATGATGCGCCCGGTCCATACAGATGCCGGCGCGGATGCCGTTTCGGACAGCCAGCGGTCGAAGCCGAAGGCAGCCAGCACGGCGCCGGCGAAACCAAAGAGAACCGTGGCCGATGCCGGCGAGCGGGCTTTATCGAGCGACGGCACGATGGCGTAGAGCACACCTTGAAAAACGCTGAGCTGGCCCAGTGCGTAGACCATCGCGCCCACGCCAACCGCGAAAAGCAAGCGGACGCGCCAGTCTTTCCAACACGCCGCCACCGCCAGCGCGGCTAACGCCAGGGCGACGATGCCGATAAACGGGTCGATGCCTTCGTGCGCGCCGGGGAACACGATGCCGAAGAAAGACGCCGGCGCCAGGCCGTACTTTTCATGAACATAGTAGGGAACGGCGTCTTTCCAGCCGACGCTGTCGGCCGCGCCCACCCAGCGCCTCGCCAAGTGTCCGTACTCCAAGGCCGGTAGTATTTGAAAGGCTCCGCAGAGCGCCACGAAAACCAGCGAAACCGCGGCGGCGCGCGCCATCAGCCAATCCGGACGGCCCTCGCGGAAGATGAAATAGAGCCATGCGCCGGCGAACGCCAGTGAAGTGAACATAGGGACCTGGTGATGCCCGCTCAACCAGGCTACGCCGAAAAACGCGCCCGCCAATGCGCCGTTCACCACAATCCGCTTGCCGGCGCCGGCGCGCAGCAGGTAGAGGAAGATCAACGGAATCCACACCGCGCCGTTGAGCATCTGCGGCCAATCCGTGCTGCCGATGTATCCGGCGAAGGTGAAGATCATGGCGGCCATCAGCGACGCATTTTGGGAACGGCCCAGGTCGCGGCACAGGCGGTAGCAAAACAGCGCGGCCATGAAGTGGATCGCAATGAAATACCAGTCGAGGAACAGCGGGCGGATGTGGCCGGCCTTATCGAGCGGCAGCCAGAAGAGCAGCCAGTTGAGCGGATAAGCGGCGCCGGGTTGCGCCTGGCCGAACAGCGGCTGGCCGCCCCACAGGTATTGATCCCACATGGGGAAACCGTGCTGATGCCACTGGCGCGCCTGCGCCTGGAACCACGGCAGCACCTGGGTTGCCTGGTCGGGCGACCACATCCAGTCGTACTGGCCGGTGAGCGTGACTCTCCAGTAAAAGCCGGCCACGATAGCCAGCAGCAGCGCGGAGATTTTGAGGGACCTGGACACTCGGTTCATTCTGTCATAGCTTCGGCTGGTATAAGCAGTGGGTGGGGCACGCTTTAGCCCGCCGTTCTTTCGCGCCATGAAGCGGCACGGTAATCTTCGCCCGGCGACTGGCCAAGCTAAAGCATGGCGCTACCTCCGCGGACGCCGCAAGTGGTAGCGGCGGCCGCGCCATTCGATGGAATTGCCCGCGGCAGAGGATGCCAGTGCCATGAGCCACACCCAAGTAGCTATGGGCGTGAAGATGGCATGCGTCCAGGCGTGGCGGCGAAACCATGGGGCGTATTCGGGTAGCGCCTGCCTGGCGAGCGCGGCGCGATTCCAGCCTTTGAGCATTCCGGGGACCAGTTGCGCGGCGAGGGCCACAGCCGCGGGGAAGTATCCGTTCACGCACTCGACGGCGGAGGCGCACATGGCGGCGCAATAGAAGACGTGCGCCACCAGGCCCAGCCGCCACAGTCGCGGATTGTAGACGCGCGTGATGGTCATCTGGCGGCGAATCCAGCCGAAGAAGCGCGCGCATGGGAGGCTCTCAAAACACGGCGTGAGGGCGCCGGGGGCGAAGGCGATGGTGAGTCCCGCGGCGCGTATGGCGGCGCTGAGAGCGTAATCGTCGCTGACAGTGTTTTTCCAGCGCTCGTTGACGCGCGCGTTGAAAAACGTCTCCTTGCGGATGGCCATGGCGCCGCCCCACGCGAACGCGCAGTTGCCGGGTCCGAGCCGGCCGAGAGCGACGGCGTCCCAAACTCCGCGCATCAAGCTCCAGAACGTGGCCGGCTGGGGCATGAACCAGCGATAGCCGGTGGAGGCTCCGACGCCATTTTCGGCCAGCGGCGCGGCCAACGCGCGGAGCCAGCCGCGAGTCGGGCGTCCATCGGAATCGGCGAAGGCGAAGATCTCGCTGCGCCTGCGCGCGGCGCGGACGGCGGTCTGCAGGTTCTGCACTTTCTCGCCGGTATCCGGGTCGGCCCCGCCCGCCAGCACGATTTTGACGCGGCGTGGAAGAACGCCGGGCGGGATATCGGCGGCGCTGTGCGCCACGACGATAAGCTCGTAGTCCGGATAGTCCAGAGATGCGAGCGCGGCGAGATTCTCGCGCAAGCCTTCGTCGTCGCCTTTCACGGGAACGATGACGGTAGCCGGCGGCAGCGTGGCGGACGTTTCCGCGAGACGCTGCGAGACATATTGGATGCGCTTGCGTTCGCCCAGCAGTCCGAGGATGGCCAGCAGGAGTGCGGGGGAAACCAGAAGCCAGTACCAGAGCACGTGACTCCGTAGGATAACAGGCGCTGGGCGGGAGCTTGAGCCGAGTGGCGCCTGAGGGCGCTTGACAGTTTTGGGGGATTATCGCCGCTCAGTGCCGTAATTCGCTCTGACGGGTCGCGGCTCCGTTTCGGGCTCGGCGCGTTTTCAGGTGCTTACAGAGCCGCGACCGTAAGTAAGGGAGCGTTCGCCGAGAGCCGGCTCCCCCGATCGGTTAAGGTTAAGCGCCCGGCGCCTGGTTTGTGTAGCGCCCAAGGGCAGAAGGCCTCGATTAGAGCCCAGTATTGCGTTTCACTAAAACTCACTTAGGCATATCCAATTAATTCGACGCCCAGGTAAGTATCACCGTCTTGTCCGCCAGGCGGGACGAGCATTCCGAAGCTGATCGCCGGCCCAGATCGAAAGTGTTTTGGGCCACGGATGAACGCAGATAAACGCACAATTTCCCATCGGCCAGTTAGTGCGTGCGCATGAGTGCGTGCGCCACGATATCCGCTGCTATGTATCAGTGTTTTTCGTCCCGGCATATCCTGCCCGGTTCGATTGCCGCCCGACTACGCGCCGCCGCCTGAACCTTCGCCTTTCCACCGTTTGATACAATCGAACTCTCGCATGGTGAAGACGGAGCGCGAGTATCGCGAAGACATTGTCGAAGTCGGCCGCCTGATGTTCCAAAAAGGCTGGGTGGCCGCCAACGACGGGAATGTCAGCATCCGGCTCGACGCCGAGCGGATACTCTCCACTCCTACGGGCATCTCCAAGGGCATGATGCAGCCCGACGATCTGATCGTGGTGGGTCTGAACGGCGCCAAGATTTCCGGCCGGCGCGAGCGCACCACCGAGATCGCCATGCACCTGAAAATCTACGAGCTGCGTCCCGACGTGCGGGCGGTGGTGCATGCGCATCCGCCGGTGACGACGGGGTTTGCAACGGCGGGCCGGGCTTTGAACATGGCGCTGCTGCCGGAGGTGGTGATCGGGCTGGGCTGCGTGCCGCTGGCGGCGTATGGTTTGCCGGGAACGCCGGAATTGACTGAGCCGATGATTCCGTTGATTCCGAAACACGATGCGCTGCTGATGGCCAACCACGGCGCGGTGTGTTACGGGGAAGA
Source organism: Bryobacterales bacterium (assembly GCA_003135055.1). Taxonomy (GTDB): domain Bacteria; phylum Acidobacteriota; class Terriglobia; order Bryobacterales; family Bryobacteraceae; genus PALSA-243. The sequence goes on from PLDF01000262.1 coordinate 13,828, forward strand.
CGTCTTTCAGGCGTACTTTCGCATGGAAACCATGGAGCATTTCGCGCGGATTACGCTGGTGGCGGAACTGTTGGGCGGCCCGAAGGTGCTGCCGCGCAACGAAGTGGACAAGCTGCTCGATTCGCGGTCGCGATATGGCGTGAAAGCCAAATCGAGCGGCGAGCCGCAGTGTCCGGTGACGGCGGAAGACATGGCCGCTGGGATTAACGACAGGATTTACGTGACGCGGTCGGAGCTGATTGGCCTGGTGGATGAGGCCCTGCGGGCGCGGGGTATAGCATGAAAGGATTACGGAGAGAGCGATGGGCGAAGCATTAGGCATGATTGAAACCCGCGGACTGGTGGCCATGATCGAGGCCGCCGATGCGATGGTGAAAGCCGCCAAGGTGAATCTGGTGGGCTGGGAAAAAATCGGCTCGGGCTACGTTACGGCCATGGTGCGCGGAGACGTGGCGGCCGTGCGCGCGGCGACCGACGCCGGCGCGGCCGCGGCGCGGAGGGTGGGCGAGCTAATCTCGGTCCACGTGATTCCGCGTCCGCACCAGAGCCTGGAGGACATCCTGCCCATCGGCAAGGCGGCTCAGTCCGGAAGCAAGTAGCGGAGAGCCATCGTGCGGCGATGATACAGCGGTGATACAGCCATGATACTGGCTCGTGTAGTGGGCACGG
>PLDF01000323.1 GCA_003135055.1 Bryobacterales bacterium
GCTGTCCCTGGATCGGGGCGCGGCGAGCGATGTGGACATTGCCGCGGAACGGACGGGAGTGTTCACCAGCGGAATCGTATCGATCGGCGAAGGATATCGAATCGGGCTGTATTTCACTGGGCGCAAGCATGCCGGAGAGAACCTGGCCGGCGTGTTGAAGCAGCGGGCGGCGGGCTTGGACGCGCCTATTCAGATGTGCGACGCGCTGTCGCGCAATCTGCCCAAGATGCCCCGGGAGCTGGAAATCATTATCGCGCACTGTCTGGCCCATGCCCGGCGCCGCTTTGTGGAAGTGACGCCAAACTTCCCGCAGGAATGCCGGTTCGTTTTGGAGAGTTTGGGTGACGTTTACGGATACGACGAGGCAGCGCGAGCGCAGCGCATGTCTCCCGAACAGCGCCTCCACTTCCACCAAGAACACAGCGAGCCAGTGATGGGAAAGCTGCATATCTGGCTTGACGCTCAGTTCGACGAGAGAAGAGTAGAGCCTAACTCCGGCTTGGGCCAGGCGATATCTTACTTACTCAAATACTGGGACAGACTGACTCTGTTTCTGCGGCAGGCGGGAGCACCGCTGGATAATAATATTTGTGAGCGGGCATTGAAGAAGTCCATCCTGCATCGTAAGAACTCNNTGATTCACACCTGCGAGTTGAATGGCGCCGATCCGTTCGACTATCTGAACCAGTTGCAGCGGCACGCCGAGGAGTTGAAGCAAACACCGTCGGAGTGGATGCCCTGGAACTATCGCGCGACGCTGGCGCGGACCGGCGCACTCTTGGATGCGGCATAGGGTATGCTGAACCTTGCATGGCCGAAAAGGATAGTATTCGGCCATGCAGGAGTGACCTCTCGAAATGCCCGCCAAACAGACATCTGAGAAGGCCAAATCGCCCAGGGTTTTTGGCCATGCACGGAAGCCGGCGAAAATGTTCCGCGCCGGCATCTACGCCCGCGTTTCCACCAACGANNTGTGGCGATTGGATCGTTGGGGAAGGTCGGTGGCAGACCTGCTCGCGACCCTGCAGGAACTGAATCACTTGGGCGTCGGTTTCGTCTCATTGACGGAGGCGCTGGACTTGACGACGCCAGCCGGTCGGGCGATGGCCGCTTTACTCGCCGTCTTCGCGGAGTTTGAAGAGAGATCCTTCGGGAACGCGTGCGCGCCGGCTTGGCCCACGCGCGACGGAACGGCCAAAAACTGGGACGGCCCATCACCGCGGCGACAAAAGCCGGCGAAGTGCGGGCGCTACGCCGAGCTGGCATCAGCAAAGCCGAGATCGCGCGCCGATTGCAGATCGGCCGCACCTCGGTGCGCCGCATTCTGACGTGAACGATCCCCAGTAGCAATAGGCCTGCCGATCCCTTACGCAGGCTTACCGAAAGGACACGTAGTAGTCACTTCCCGACTGGGCGAACGTCCGTAGATAGAGATGAAAGTGGCGGCGATGGATGCGCGCGCCGTTGTTCATCTGACCGTTCGCCAGGAAGTCGGTCTGTGGAATTCTCTATCGCGCACGCCGAACGCACAGCGCGCGATTCAAACCCGAATCACCCGTTACGACAGAAGCTCTGCCTCCATCGCCGAAATCGAGCACCCATGCTTCACCCGCCGCTTTCCCCGCCGTCGAACTCCAGGTCCATCCGGTGAGCTTGATCGGTCCTGAGACATGATGGCCGTTATCGTCAGCGGTCCCGCCGAAGAGATGCTGTAGTTGCTCAATATCGGGGAGGGTCCAATCTTTAAATCCCCCTAACTTCAATGAGCGGCAATAATACTCGGCCTGTGCCTGACTCACCCCGGACCCATTGTCTGCCGCCGCCCATGTCAACTTTGTTTCCGGATCGGTCCAGTAGCCTGGCTTTTGAGCGCCGGCGCTGCTGCCTTGCCCGAACACACCAGGCGCCATCGCCAACACGGCAAGCAAAATCGAAAAAAAGATTGGTTGCATCCTCACTTCACGACCTCCACGAACACACGACATCGATTCGCTGCATGCCTGATAGTGCAATTATCCGGCGATTGCAGCCGTACCCGCCAACAGCGTCGCGACAGCGGCTATCAGAACAAGAAATTTCATTATTTCTCGGAGCCCGCCTGGCGCCGGCGGGCCCTCCAATCTGTCGTCCTAGCACCCGCTACACTTTCTCTTATTCATCGAACATTCCCTCAAACAGGCTACTGGTAAGGTAGCGTTCGGCGGCATCGGGCAATATGGTCACGATGGTTTTAGCCTCGAACTCCGGTTCCTTCGCCAGGCGCACCGCCGCCACCACCGCCGCGCCGCACGAAATACCGGCGAGAATTCCCTCTTCCTTTGCAAGCCGTCGCGCCATTTCGATGGATTCGTCGTTGGTCACCGTTTCCAGGCGATCCACCATGGCAAGATCGAGCGTACCGGGAATGAAGCCGGCGCCGATGCCCTGAATCTTGTGCGGGCCCGGCTTCAGCGGCAAGCCCGCGAGGTGTTGCGCGATCACCGCGCTGTTCGCCGGCTCCACTCCCACCGATAGAATATTCTTTCCCTTTTCCTTCTTAATGTAGCGCGAGACGCCGCTGATGGTGCCGCCGGTACCGATGCCGCTCACCAGCACGTCGACGGAACCCTCGGTATCCCCCCAAATTTCAGGTCCCGTGGTCCGGAAATGAATCAGGGGGTTGGCCGGGTTCTTGAACTGTTGCAGCATCACGAAGCGTTGCGGGTCTTGCGCAACCATCTCTTCGGCGCGGGCAATGGAGCCGGCCATGCCTTCGGCGCCGTCGGTGAGCACCAGTTTCGCCCCCAGCGCCTGCAGAACCTTGCGACGCTCCACGGACATGGTCTCAGGCATAGTGAGCGTCACGCGATAGCCGCGGGCCGCCCCCACGAAGGCCACCGCGATGCCGGTGTTGCCGCTGGTTGGCTCGGCACTTCACCGAATACGCCGGGTTGCGGCCTTCAATCTTGCCGAGAACCACCGCCTTGGCGCCATCCGTAACACGATTGAGACGGACCAGCGGAGTGCGGCCGATACTCAGCGAATTGTCTTCGAAGATACGCAAACTCAAATCTCCCAGGTGTGCACGTGGCGATTCTGCCGGACGGTCCATGCCCGAGTCAGCTCTGCGAATGTGGTCTTATCGATCACCTTGGACACGGCGCGATCCACCTGCTGCCACATCGCGATCCACCTGCTGCCACATATTGGTGAAGGGCGTTCCGGCTTTCTGGCGGGGACGGCCTTTCGACGACTGCGCGCCCTCGATGAAGCGCAATACTTCTCCCACGGTCAGAGAATCGGCTGCGCGCGCCAGCAGATATCCTCCTTTGCGCCGCGGCGCGACTCGACGAACCCGGCCTGCTTGAGTCCGGCCAGTCAACTCGAGGAATTTTGGTGGAATCTTTTGACGTTGGGCGATTTCGGCGATTTTGACGGGCTCAACGGAGTGTTGGGAGGCGAGATCGAAGATGGCTTGCAAGGCATACTCGCCTTTGACGGAGATATTCATCGGGGAAAACAGACGCCAGCCACCTATTAAAGCAGAACGCGCCGGAGGCTGGGAAGCTGCTCCGGCGCATTTTGTGTGTAGCGTCGGACAGACGATCGCTGTTTGTCGTCTGTCCAAGCCTAGAAGTTCAGCGAAACCGCGATATCGAGCCTCCGGTTGTTGCCGTTGGAACCCATGACGCCGCCGGGGCCGCCGCCGAAGCTGGTATTCGCGCCGGTAGGCAGTCCGAAATACGTCGAGGTCAGATTACCGTTGTAGCCCGACGGGTTGAAGTGATTCAGAACTTTGGTTGCATTCACTCCCACGTTGAGATTGAACGATACTCGGTCAGAGCACTGCCGCCGCGGCCACCGTCTCCACCCATGCGTATACCGCCTCCGCTCTTACTCTTCGCCCACGCTCTTCGTCGTGGACGCCGCGCTTGGAGCCTTCTCCTTTAACAGCCGCTCGATATTGGAAGTGAATTCTTCCTTGAGCTGCGTGTTGAACACGCCGCTGCCCGGAGCCGCAAAGCCGGCGTGAGTCGCCTTCACCTTGCCGTCGCGGCCGATAAAGAGCGTAGCGGGCCAAGTGTTCAGATTCACCGCCTGCGGGACTTTGTCCCACATCTCGCTCGGCTCGCCGGCGATTAGATAGGTGTAAGGAACCTTATACTGCTTGATGAACGCATTAACGCGTTGCAGGCTCTTCTGTTGGTCGGGTTCCTCGAAATCGAGCGCGACGATTTCCAGTCCCTGATCGTGGTATTTCGCATAGAGCTGAACCAGATATTGCGCCTCATCGTGGCAGTTCGGGCACCATGTGCCGGTCACGATCGCCAGCACGACTTTCCCCTTAAACTTCGGATCTTCATTCGAAAGAATCTTGCCGTGAGTATCCGGGAAGCGATAGGCGAAGACCTCGTTGGGATCGCGGACCGTGGTGTGCGTCTGATAATTCGAAGGCTCGGGCAGACCTTTCGCGCGAGCAACCTCGGGACGATACGCAATCAATTCCCCGTCGCGATTGCTGCCGCCGCTGACAACTTTTAACGTTCCATCGGGCAGGGGCGTGATTTCGAACAACCCGGGGCGGGCGCCGTCGAAATGGCTCGCGATGAATTTGTCGCCTTGCCAGCTCCCTGTAAGCGCTCCGGTGTCGCCATCCACGCGCAAAATCGACGTGGTGATGTCCGCTCCACGCTGTTGAACGATCAAGCGCCATGCGTGTTCGCCTTTGGGCGATTCGTGCGGGATCTCCCAAACGCCATCGATCGATGGAACGCTTGCCAGGGACTTGGCGGGCGGGGCAACGTAGCGCTTGGCATGGAACGGGCTGTTTCCGCGCGTGCGAGCAGCCGCATTGCCGTTGTTGCCGCCTTCATCGAGACCGACTCCGCGTACGCGAACCGTGATTCCAATCGAACCATCCAATTCACCATCCTTTTGCGCGGCGGTGACATAGGTCAGATAGTGATCGAAATTCAGCTCCAGTTTTCCGTCCTTCCAACTGGCGCTGGTTGTGGTTTCCTTATCCTCGCCGTTGTACAGAATTCCGACGAGGTTGCTTCCCGAGCCCGAAATATCCAGCCGGAAGGGGATGGTCACGCCATTCTGCACAACCGTGGCGGCCCAACGCCCGTCCAGATCTTCGGCCGGGCCGGCTGCGGCGATCACGCTCAAGCCGAGCGCGATGGCAGCGGGTCCAACGACATTCTTCATACTTCTCATGCTTGGTTTCCTTTCTGTGGTTAAAGTGACGGTTTCTATTGAGCCTGACCTGCGGTAGCGGAAACAAATTGTTTCCATTCCTCCGGCAAGCCCGGCTTGGTGGCTACAAGAATTTCGAGAATTGCCCTCCGATCCTCGCCTGATAAGGACGCGAACTCGGGACTTTTTTCGTGTCCGCTCAGGATTTCAAACATCCGGTGATAGACGTACTCTTTGGCCGGCGCCGGGACGGCATCAAAATCCGAAGAGTAAACGAGATAGCTGCAGGGATACTTGAAGATCCGCGTTTCGAGATCGAAATCGCGCAGGGAGCGGCCGCGGGAATCGTGCGGGCCGCGCGCAGCGAACTCCTCCTCGAAGCCCGCCGTGCCCTTGATCTGAGACTCCAGCTTGGCTTCATTGGTGAAGAACAGGTAACGCACTAATTGTTCCGCCGGACGCTCAAACTGGCGGCGTGCGGCTTCGGAGATGGTCCCATCCGCGCCACCCGCCGTACTGTTCTTCTTGGCATCCGCGTACAGCGCCTGGCGAGTTTGATAGTTCACTTGCGTAATCAGATTGTGCATTTGCGTCTGATGCGCCAGAACCAACTGCGCCACGATATCGCTATATGGGCTGAGATACGTGGTGGTATCGAGCTTCCCTTTGAGATCGCGCAGATTCACGCCGCTCGCACGATCAAGCTGCTCGGCAGATGCGTTGTCCGCGAGAAGAACGTTGCCCATGTGCATCTGCTGGCCAGAGATGCCGGTGACGTACCATCCTCCGAAACGGTCTTTCAATGGGCTGTCGTGTCCCGTGATGAACGACGGCGCCCCCGCTGCCTGTACGCCGGACGGACTGGTAAAAACCGATCGCAGCATCACACCGGGAACTCCGCGCGTGCTGTTGTTAGCGACGTGGCACTGGACGCAATCGAGCTCGGAGCGTTCAAAGCGCGGGTGCTCGACCCGATGCTCGTCCATGACGTAGAAGATCGCGCCTTGCATCTGGTCGAACGAAATAAATTCAAGTGATTTTCCATCGTGCACCTGCCCGACATAGACATCGTCGTTGTAATACAGCGCGCGTGGATGCGCCGGCGAAATCTTGGGAGATTGAAAACTGGTCTTCGAAAAAACCAACGCCTGCGAGCTTATGGGGACATGCAATGCCTGAAGGACGGAGCGAAGATAGCCGTGCTGCAGCTCATACTTCAGTCGCACTTCCCCACGATCAAGCTGCTTCTGGAGCTTCGCGATGGGATCGCTGAGATCCTCCGACCGATAGTTAATCGGTTCACCCGCGAACGGCACATAGCCTTGTTCCTTGATCACAACCTGTCCACGCGCCAGCATGGCGACCTGGCCACTAACGATTCGGGAGATCCCTCCGGAGATCAGCAGCGAAATCCAAACTCCGGCGCTGAATATATGTTTCATAGGTTCTTCATGTGTTAGAACGTGGTTCGAATCCCGAGCTGGATCATCCTCGGCGGATTGATCTGACTCGTGATCACCCCGAATGTCGAGCCGGTAAAGGTCAAATTCGGATTGCCGAAGTACACCGTGTTGGTCGCGTTAAAAGCTTCCACGCGGAACTGCGTTTTGACTCGATCTTTGATCGAAAAATTCTTAAAAAGAGACAGGTCGAAATCGAACAACGATGGTCCGCGGACGTTGATGAACCGGCTGATATTGCCGAATGTAAATCGAGCCGCCTGCGAAAACGCGGCCGGATTAAGCCAATCGGTGATGCGGCTGTCGGTTGAACCGGAGGTCGCCGGATCGATTCCCGTAGCGTTCGGACGCTGATAGCTCGCACCGATCACGCTGTTGTTATTCGGCTGCGAAATCGCCAGCGGGAAGCCGGTTTGAACGACGCCGAACGCGTTGAGCGACCATCCGCCCACAATCCAGTTCAGGACGTGATTGTCTTTTAGCAACGGTTTGCCTTTTCCGAACGGAAGCTCATATGTGCCGGCCATCGTGAAGCGATTCGGAATATCCTGCGTCGAGAGGCTCCATTCACCGTTCAGGTTGTACGCGTTCTGTGCGCCGGCGACGGATGCGATCTGGCTCGCTCCGGCCGTGCTCACGCCGAGCAGATTATCCATGCTGCGCGACCACGTGTAGGAAGAGAGCAAGCTTAGCCCATTCGAAAAACGCCGCTCACCACGGAAGTAGAAAGAGTAATACCGCGCCGAACCGGCATCGGCGTTCTGCAAGGCAACCGATGTGTACTGTGGATAGGGCAGCAGCAACTGGGCCTGACTCACCGTCGCCGTGCCCACTGTTCCGACGCCGCCGTTGTTGTAAAACGGATTCGCCACATTTTGTGTGAGCGCCGAACCGAGCGAGAAATAGGAAGGATTCAGCTGATCGAGATTCTGTCCGCTTTCGAGCAGGTGCAGAGAATGCGATCCTAGCGCGCCCAGAGTGATCACGAATCCGGCTGGAACGGTCCGCTGTACTTCAATTGAATACTCTTGAACGTACCCCGCCGACTGCGCGTTCGCGGGAATCGTGATCGCCTGCCCGATTCCGGAGAGCGCTCCCGACGAGTTCCCGGTGGGCAGTAAGAGGCCAGACGGATATGGGTTCGACAACGTCGCGGCGGGCGTGAAATTGCCGTTCGTAGATGTGACGATCGATGTTGTCTGCGAATAGCCGATCGCGTTTTGGTAGCTGAAAAACGTCGGGGCCCAATAGATGCCGTAGCCGCCTCGAATCACGGTTTTTGCATCCGGCGAGTAAGCGAAGCCGAGGCGCGGACCGGGCTTCACGTTCAGAGCATTGCCTGTCTGCGTCGGGTTACCGTTCACGCCCGCATACTCGACCGATCCCGTCACCGGAAATCCCGCCTGCGACAAAGGATTCGCAGCCGCCGGATTGAATCCGACGATCAGCTTGTTGTTCTCTTCCTGAATCCCCGACTCATATTCGAAACGGATCCCGATATTCAACGTCAGCTTCGGCGTGACGCGATAATCGTCCTGAACGAATCCGCCGTAATAACGGATGAAATCGTTGAAATTGGCGACCACGCTCATGCTGCCGCTGGTGGGATAGCCGAGCAACAGGGTCGCGAGGCTCGCTCCCGTGCCGGCGACCGTCGTCATAGGATTCGACTGCGTGAAGACGCTGCTGAATCCGAAACCGCTCGGGCCGGACGAGGGCGTGCCGGCGTCGTGCAGGGTACGAAAATCGAAGCCGCCTTTAATGGTGTGCTTGCCCAGGAACTTCGACACCGTGGTGTTGAAACTGCGCGAGTAATAGACGTCCTGCGCAGTGCCTCCGCCGCCAAAACTGCTCACATCGCTCATCGTGATGGCGGGAAAGGCCGGATTCGGCGTCGCGTTAGCCAGGGATGCGGGCAGACCGAGAGAAGCCAAATTGAACCCCGCGCTTTTTTGTGTGCTCTTGCTGTAGAACCGATTGAAACCCCAGCGGACGGCAATGACCGTCGTCGCATCGGGCGTGATGGTCGCGTTGGCTTGCGTCGCGTCGACCTTGCGGTCGCAGCAAAACGTCTGTTCCGGAGTTCCGGCGTTCGGGAAAATGTCGGTGGGATAATCGGTCTCGAACGTTTTCTGGAAAATGAACGATCCCGAAGCTCGAAGCCATGGAGTAAACTGTTGGTCCGCCTTGACGGTTCTTTGGTCGCCGCGATTCGGAAAACTTCCGGTGAAAACGTAATTAGGGGCCCCATAATAGGGTGTCGGTTCGTTCGGAGCGGGATAGTATGACGCCAGCGCCACGCCAATCGGGTTCAGCATCCCCGCGGGAATGATGTTTCCAGGGAAAGGAGTCCGGGTTCCGTTGGCCGTCGTACTCAACGGGTCATAAATCACTTGCTGTGTTCCGTTCTTGTATAAGCTCTGGGAAAAATTCCCTTCGTCTTCCAGCGGCGTCGGAACGGAAAGCGTCGTCGTTGAGCCGAGTTGTTGACGGTAAGATTCGGTGCTCAGGAAGAAAAATGTCTTGTTGCGTCCGTTATAGACTTTGGGAATCCAGATCGGGCCGCCGAGGGAACCGGCCCAGTCGTAGTACGGCTGATTGGCAATCGGCTGCCCGGCTCGATTCGCAAAAAAGTTATTTGCGAGCCAATCCGTCTGCCGCGTGTGGCCCACCACGCTTCCATGCAAGTCGTTGGTGCCCGACTTCAGATAGGTGTTAAACGCGCCGCCTCCCGTCCGGCTCGCTTCCGCATCGAAGGTAGCGGCTTGAATCTTCATATCCTCGATCGCTTCCGGGGAAGGCAGAATCACCGCGCGATTATTCGTGTCCGTGATGGAAATGCCGTCGACTAAATAGTTGTTGGTGCGCAGCGGACCTCCGGCGATCGAGAACTGCGAGTTGCCGTTCTGGTCCTGCATCCGCGTGAACTGAGGGTTGCCGGCGAAGACAATCGTCTGCGCCAACCTTGCTTCGAGATACGGATTACGTCCGAGAAGCGGCAGATCGGTGAGTTCTTGGTTGTCCAAATTCTGCCCAGTGGAGCCGTCCGCGGTCTGGAGCGGCTGCGCATCGGCGGCGACATTCACCTGTTCGGAAATTTGGCCGATCTCGAGTTTAAAATCCAGCGTCAGCGCTTCTTGGGTGCCGACGTTGACGGCCTTTTGTTCAATGCGTTTGAATCCGCCGGATTCGACTGTCACCGTGTAAGTGGATGGCGTGACGGCAGCAAAAGTATACTCACCTTGGTCATTGCTCGCCGTCCGCCGGCTCACCGAAGTACCTTCATCGATAAGAGTGATCGTCACCGCCGCCACCGTGCCGCCGTTGGGGTCGAGAACTCGGCCGCGCACCACGCCCTGAAACGTCTGAGCGGTGGCAAGTGAAGAAACCAACGCAACAAAAATCGCAAGTCTCATGCAGTCTCCTTGAAATGCTTAAAAAGTTCAGAGGCTGCAACATGGCGCAACTAAGACCGCTTCGTGAAGCGGTGGTCCTCCGTCAACAACCGAGGACATCCAGAGAAGGCGTCGGGATGTCTAGTCAAACTTCCGGCAGTCTTTACAAACCTGCCATACATCACTATCTCGATCGAGTATATACTGATTCTGAAGCCTCGTCAACAGCGCCATCGTAATCGTCGGGCCTGGCCCGCCAGAAATGCGTGTGGAGATCGAGCCGGCGTCCCGGAGTACGGCCGGGAGTCTGCCGGGCAACGGGACTGAGATCTCCGTTGCAGGCATCGACGGGAGCTTGAAACCCGCCGAGACGAAGCCGAATAGGCCGACCAGGCCCTGGTTCAGGCTGCGGCGGCTTGAAAAATGTAGAAACTCCAGGTGCCGGCGGAGCCGGCAAGAAGTCGAGCAAGTGATTGCTGAGTACGAATCGAGCGGGTTGAGCCGGAGCGAGTTCTGCCGGGAGCGGGGATTGTCGTTGAGCACGCTGAGCCGGTACCAGAGACGAGGGAAGCGGCAAGCGCTGGCCGGCAGGAGCGGGTTGGTGGCCGTGGAAGTATCCGGTCGGGCGCCAGCTCCTGACGCCGGGACGGGCAGCGCGCTCGCCGTAGTGCTGCGCGTCGGGCGGCGAATCGAAGTGGGGCGCGAGTTCGATACGGCGCCCTGGAGCAGTTGGTGCGCGTGCGGGGGGGCTAAGCGTGTTCGGCAGGGGAGGAGCAACGCGAATCTATCTGGTTTCCGGAGCTACGAACATGCGCAAAGGCTTCGAGGGCCTGTACGGTATGGCACGGACCGTCTGCGATGCGATCCGTTGCGGACACGTCTTCCTATTCGCCAACGCGCAGCGCAATCTCCAGAATTTCGTATGGCCCTCGCGTTTCGCCGCGCTTAAGGGTCGGGTGCGTTGATGCCAGCTCATTGGCCGCTGCCCACAACGTTTGGTCCACTAGGGCTCCGGTTGAGCCGCTCTGCGCCAGCAGGGATTCCACCTCCCGGCGAAGGCCGGCATCCCCTCAACATGCGTCGGCCAGGAAGCCATCGCGCCGCGCCGGCTCGCGCTCCAGGGCGGCATGGAAAGACGCTCGATTTGCCGCCAGCGTTCGGAGTTTATGGGGGGCTCCAGAAGTCGTCTCCTACCCGACCGCCTGATCTCTTCCTGGCCCAACGCGAGGAAATGAGCAGCACTGTCGCGGGTTCAGAATAGCGAGAATTGAACATCAGGCGGCAGCTCCTCTCTTCGCTTGACAGGACGCGCTGATGGTGGCTGCGATCCGAACTTCGGAGCATTGACAACCCCAGGTACAGTCAAGACCGGAATGGTCAGCGGCTTTGTCAACGGCCAGTCCTCGACAACCGGCGCAGGCTCGGGTGCGATAGTCGCAGGAATGCGAACGTTGAGATTCTCCGCCTGAATCTCACGCCAGACAGCAGCCGCAGATTCGCCGACGCCGCTTTCTGTGACGAGTTCGCGCGCCATCGCGGTTAGCATATCGTCGTCTTCATCAAGTGATTGCAGCCCATCACGACTGAACTTGCCCTCCATGGCGAGCGAAACCAGCAGCTTTCGGCCCATCAGGCGTAGACAAGCA
>PLDF01000259.1 GCA_003135055.1 Bryobacterales bacterium
ATATCCCTGCGGGATATGGGAGACAGGAGTCAGGAGCGAGGAGCCAGAATGGCGGCGGCGTACGCCCCGAGCAGACGGCTGACTTCTTCGGCAACGACGGAGAGATGGGTGGTGTCTCCGTACCCCAGATCCTGCGCCAGGATCAGGTAATAGCGACACTCTTCCAGCGAGCCCTCGGCGATATTCATGTAGCGGGCTTTGTCGGGTTTGCCCCGCCGGCGAAATCCTTCGGCGATATTGGCCGGAACAGAGACTGCCGCGCGCCGCATCCGGAGCGCCAAGCCGTACATTTCCTGCCTGGGGAAAGCCAGCCGTGAACGCGTAACCCGCCAGCGCCAACTCATGCGCTTTACGCCAGACCAACAGATCGCGAAAGCTTCGGGCGGCGGGTCTCGGCGGAGGCATAAACACAGAAGCGTCCAGGGGAGTATTCTCCAGGCATCTGACTATCGATGCTTCGATCTGCGAACTCGAGCGCCCGTATCAGCGAATCTCTACCGACCTGGATGCGCTCCTGCAGGCCGTTGGTCTCAATACTCGTTGTGTCCGCATAACCCTAAAAACGGCAGTTGACTNNTCAACTGCCGTTTTTAGGATAACGGGAGCTAACTGCGCATCCTCATCATCAAATACACTCCGGCGAGCGAGAACACCACGTCCGGCGACCAGGCCGCCATGGAGGGCGGCAGCAGACTGACATCGCCGAGTTTTTCGAATAGCGATCCCAGCGCCAGATACGAGATCGCAATCACAATACTCACTCCGATGCCGGCCATGGCGCCGCGGTTGCCCACCATGAATCCGAAAGGGGCGGCGATGAGCGACATGATGAGCGCGAACGCCGGCATGGAAAACTTGCGGTAGAACTGCACTTGCAGGCTGGTGGTGCCGAAGCCGCTCTGCGTCAGGTCGGCGATGTAGCGGTCGAGCTGCAGGAAATTCATTTCCTTATCCTGCGTCGCTTCCTTGAGGAAGTAATCGGGCGGCTCGGTGAGCGCCGGGAAACTCACGGGCTGCAGCGGGCCGTGAAAGCCGGCGTAGCTCTTGCAATCGGAGCCTACGAATTGCGCGCTCCAGCCGTCTTCGAAAACCCAAGTCTTGAGCGCGGGGTTCCAGCGCGCGCGCGCCGCCACAATCTCGCGTATGAGGCGGAACGTGGCCGGGTCCAGATCGAAAACGTTGACGTCCTCCATCATCCGCTCGCCGGCGTCGAAGTAGCGGTAATAGTAGATGCGCGAGCCGACGCCTTTGATCCATTTGCGGTCGGGACGCAGCCAACTCGATTTGGGGCGGGCCTTGATCTCGTCGCGGAGCGCTTCCTGGCGGCGGTTGGCGGCGGGAACGTAATAGTAATCGAAGGCGAAGAGACCCGCGGCTAAGACGGTGCTGGCCACAAGCAGGGGCGCCGCCAGGCGGTACAGACTTACTCCGCAAGCTTTGAACGCGGTGATCTCGTTCTGCTTGCTCATGACGCCGAGCGTGAGCAGAACGCCCACCAGCACGCAGATCGGCGTCATCTGGTAGATCTCATAGGGCGTCAGAAAGAACAGGTAGGTCAGCATGGTGCGCAGGTTGCTGTTCCGCACCATGTCGCCCATCAGCTCGAAGAAGTTGAAAATTAGAATCAGCGAGACGAAGCTTACCAGCATCACCGCGAAGTAGAAGACGAAGCTGGAGAGAATGTGCGTGTCCACAATCTGCGGCAGCAGCGGCAAGCGCCATCCGGAACCGGACGCCGGCCGCTTTTCGGCGACGGCGGTCTTCGATTTCACGGCGCGAAACGCGCGCAGGAACAGGTCTTTGACGTACGTGGTGAGGTCGCGGTCGCCGGGCATTTCCAGGCGCGAGAGAAAGATCAGCCCTACCAGTCCAATCACTTCGTTGGGCAGCCATAGAGCGATTTGAGCGGGCAGCACGCGCTGGCGCGACAGGTTGATGAGGGTGAAAAACGATAGCCAGTAGCAGAAGAACGCGAGCAGGATGGCGTTGATATAGGCGGCCGATTTTCCGCCCTTGCGCGTGGTGACGCCGAGCGGGATTCCCACCATGGCGAGCACGAAGCAGGCCAGGGGAAGAGCGAAACGCTTGTGCAGCTCGATTTTGTTTTCCAGCCAATCGGGGCCGCGATAGGTCATCAGCTCGCGCGTATTCATGGCGGCGGCGCGGAGCGATTCCTGGCTGGGCGGGCTGGCGTCGAGCGCCTGAAGGCTGTGCAGGGACGAGGAATCGTTGGCGACGCCGTCTTTACTCATCTCATGCGTGGCCGATTCGGTCATGGTGAGCTGGATGCGGTTGCGCTCCGCGTCGGGCGCGGCGATGGCCTCGCGCGCCACCGTCACCATGGGGCCATCGGCCTTATCCTTGAGGCCCGACTTGCGTTCCGCGGGTGGAGTGACGTCGGCGATGAACACCGGCTTCCACAGCGCCAGCGTGCCCCCTGTGCCCTTTACGTCGCCGATGTAGAGAATGTGATTGGGAAAGCTCTCGTCGAAAACGCGCGGCGCGATGTCGGCGGAAAGCTGGGTGGCGGCGATTTCGTCGAGGATGCGGGTACTTTCGCGAGCGGCCAGCGGCGTGAGGCGGAGCGAGGCGTAGCCGGCCAAGCCGGCGCCGAGCAGGGCGAAGAACAGAACCGGCGCGATGACCTTGCGGCTGGACACGCCGGCGGCGCGCATGGCGATAATCTCACCGTCGCTCGAAAGGCGGCCGAGCCCGATGAGGATGCCGACGAGGACGCCAAACGGGATGGTGAGCGGCAGCAGTTGAGGGATGGACCAGGCGAAGAGCTCGGCCACTACTTTGGGCTTGGCATTGGCGCCGACCAGGACCGCGAACAGCTTGTCGGCTTTCTGTAGGAAGGTGACGAAGGTTGCCAGGAACGTGCCCAGCAGCGAACTGGTCAGAATCTCCCGGAAGATGTAGCGGCCAAGGATGCGCACGCTGGAATCCTATTACTTGACCGGCTCCGGTTGCTTGACCAGATCCGGCGCCGGAACCACCGGCAGCTTCGGCATTTCCTCTTCCACGGCGTGCAGCTCCAGGTCGTCGATGAGGAGCGATGGAGCCACCACGGAAACTTCGGTGGTGAAGCCGGTGCTGTTGAGCATTGCGAACGGCGCGCCGTTTTCCATGTATTCCAAGGTAACGCTGTCGTCGCCCACGGCCATGATGTCCTTGAGGGACTTGCCGTTGAAGCCGCGGAAACGCAAGCCGCGCACCAACTCTTCGCGGCCATCCGGGTAGACTTTGTAGGCGAGAATCGGCGGGCTTACGGGACGCGAAGATCCTCCCGAAGCCTGGACGATGCGGACGGCTTCATCGCGGGCGGCGGAAGACGGAAAATCCAACTTGCGGATCAGGATGCCATAGGGCTTGCCGCGGGTCTGGCAGAGATCGATCAGCTTCTTTTTCAGATCGGCGACGGGCACGGTTTCGGTGGCGCTGACGAACAGGTTGCTGAGGGTGGGCGTGGCCGCGCCAAAGCTGCCAGGCAGGCGCGCGCGGCCGTTGGAGCCGGAATATCCATGCACGGGCTGGCGGGTCAGCAAATAGCTCTTGAGCACGCCTTTTTCCACCAGCCGCAACGGTTGGGCCATGACGCCTTCGCGATCGACTTCGTAGCTGCCGAATAAGGCACGGCCGCGCCATTCCTTCTGGGTAGGATCGTCCACCACATTGATGTAGTCGGGCAAAATGCGCGAGCCCACGCGGCCTTCAAACTCGCCGGGAGCGGCGCTGCCGCCGCGGCCGCCTTCCGTAACGGGCCGCCGCGTGACCGTGAGGTTCCGGCCCAGCACCTCGGCGAAAACCTGCGGCCCGGCCTCGCCTTCAAACAGGATGGGGCCGCTATAATCCTCGCCTTTGGGCGCTTTGGCCAGCGCCGTCACGTTTTCGGCCAGGGCGTTTACAGCGCGCGCCATTTCGGCATCGGACGGCATGTGCAGGGGATCGAGCGCGTGGAATGCGATGGCGTCGCGGACGTTCATGCCATCGGGGGCCTGCGCCGACGCGGCCACGCGCAAGATGGTAACCGTCTCGGGAAAGCTGACCTCGGTTCCTTCGGAGTTCGCGACGTAGGTTCCGCCGGCGCTCGATTCGAGGTTAACGCCGGAGGTCTTTACGCCGGGATAGTTGCTGAAGATGGCGGAAAGCGCGCGCACACGGTTCGCCCAGGCATCTTCGTCGATGGAAAGCTTGCCCAATTCGTGCACGCTGTGGACGGGCGGGGCCGGGGCAAAGTCGTCGAGCGGGTCGCTTTGGGTGAGGTTGCGCAGGGCCGCCTGTTTGTTCGAGAGGGCTACCACGGCCGACTTGTATGCGCTATCCGTCTCCAGCCAGAAATAGCGGCGCAGCACCGGATAGTCGTTTTCGATGGGAAAACGCTCCAGATCGTAGCGCTCACCTCCGCCGCCCCCGGCGAAGTTGCCGTTATCGAACTTGTAGCTGCCCACGCGCACGCGGATGTCGGGCGAACGGAACCGCTCATGACGGCGCTCCATCAAGCCGCCCAGGTTGGCGGAGACGTTGAAACTTTCTTCCTGATCGAGCACGTACTGAATGAAGTATGGCGGCTCCACGTTCGGTATTGCCACTTTCCCCAGGTAAAAGAGGGCGCCAGTCAGGCCGCGCGAGCGCTCGATTTCATCGTGCATGGCGCGCAGAACGGGATCGGGGGACGGCGCTTGCGCGCTGAGAGCGCAAGCAGCGGCCAGCACGGCTGCGGCGAGCGGCAGCACGCGGCCGAAGAATCCGCGGCGCGGCCGGGTGGACAATCGCCGGGCAGTGAAACTTGTCGCGTTCACACGAGCGGGGGACGTCGACTTCGGGAGCGTCTCCTGCGGCAGAAACCGGCGGACGCGCAGGCGAAGAGAGCCGGCTGAAAGCCGGCTGCAGCCAGGATTGGCTGCCCCACAAGGCAATGGTTGGGCAGTGAAACATGTCGCGTTCACACGAGTGTGAACGCTGCACGCATGAGTGCGTGCGCCACGCGGCAGATGACTCATTTGCCGGCTCCCTTTTCGAGCTCGGTGGGTTCGGAGAGCAGCGGCGGGCGGTCGTTGGACTTGGCCTTCTTTTCGATTTCGATTTCCGAAACCAGAATGGACGGCGACACCGCGGAGACGGGTACGCTGCCGGATTCGGCGCCGCAGTATCCGTTGAATACTTCTGGTTTGTCGCCGGTGGCCATGATCTTCGAGAAGCTGGAAAGCGGCGTGCCCACGATATCGGTTCCGCGCACCAACTGGTCGGGGCGGCCGTCGGGATAGATGCGGTACACAATCACCGGAATCACTTTGAAGGCTTGCAGGCCGGCGCGGGCGGTGGTGGTAAAGCCGCCGGTGATGTCGCGGAAGTAGAGGCCGTAAGGCTTGCCCTGCTTCTTCACCTCGGCGATGAGCATCTGGCGCAGCTTGGCATCGGAAACCGCGTTGGTGGATTCTACAATCAGGTTGGACTGGCGCGAAACCGGCTCCAGGCCTGGCTGGCGGCGGCCGTGGCCGTTGGATTCGCCGAAGCCGTTAATAGGCGAGCGCGACATCAGGAACGTCTTCAGCACGCCCTTATCGACGGCCAACACCGGGCGCGCCTTGACACCTTCGTCGTCGTAATCGTACCAGCCGTTGAGATCGACGCCACCGACCTTCCTGCGCGTCGGGTCGAAGACCACGGAGAGAAAACTCGGCAGCACGCTTTGATTGACGCTCTTGGTGAAGGTCTGGCCCTCGGCCTCGTCCTTCTGGCGATGGCCTTCCACGCGGTGGCCGAAGATCTCATGGAAGAAGACGCCGGCGGCGCGTCCGGAGAAAATCGCGGGGCCGACGAAGGGCTCGGCTTCGGGGGCGATCAGCAGGTTAGTGACGTCGTTGGCGACGCGGTCCACGGCGGCGTTCAGCGTCTTGTCGTCGGGAAGACCGGAGGCTTCCACGGCTTCGAAGGTCTCAAACGAACTCAAGTCCGTGCCATCGGAGGCCTTGGCGGAGGCGGTGATGATGACGCGGGCGAAGCCGCGGCCAAACACCAATCGCGAGCCTTCGGTGTTGACGAAGTAACGGGTATCGGTCTGGCCGATCACGGAGATATGCGAGGTGAGCACCTTCTGATAATTTTGGAAGCGCGCGGAAAGCTTGCGGACGCGCTGGTTCCAACTGGCGGCGTCGAATTCGAGCTTTACCGGCGCCTGCATGGATACGGCGGCCGGCTCAACGGAAAAATCGTCGGAACTATCTTCCGCGGCGACCTTCACCTGCGTATTGGTGGTGATGCGGATGAGGCGCTGCGCGGCGCTGCGATAGGCGCGGTCGGTTTCGAGCCACAGGCGGCGCTTGATGGAGTTGACGCTGTCCTCATAAGTGACCGCCATGCCGGAAGTGAACTGGCCGCGGTCGCCGCGCACGGAGTGATAGTTATCGAGTTTGGGCGTGCCGACGCGCACGGAGACATCGAGCTGGCGCTCTTTGCCACCGCCCGTGCCATCAATGGTTCCGAGCGTGCCGGAGATGGACTTATACTCCTGCTCGGTGATTTCGTAGCTCAGAAAATATGGCGGGGGCTCGGCCTTCTGCTTGAGGACGGTGAAGTTGCGGGTGAGCTCCTGGGACATGGCGTCCAGCAGCGTAGACTGAGCGGCGGCGACACACGCCGCGGAGGCGAAGATCGCCAGGCGGAGGGAAACTGCACGGATCAAGTTACCAGGATAGCATTGCCGCGCGGGCCGCCGACGCACGTGCAGTACCGGAAGCGTGCGTGGATGGCAGATTGGGTTGGCGGCTGGAGATCGGGCCATCATGCGGTTTGCGGCGGCTTTGGGGTGGGATCTGAGGTGGGTGGCTGGGTCTCAGAGGGGGTTGCGGGGGCGTTGGGGCCGGCAAGCGGGTTGGCAAACGGCGGGGCATCTGGGTCAACAACAGGCGATTGGGTGGCGGCGGGAGCGGGTGTTTTCGGATTATCGCAGAACGAAGCCGAGGATGCGGGGGCGGGTTTGGATTGTTCGGGTTGCGAAGGCGGGGCTGGGGTGGCGGCGGCATCGGGTTGCTGCGACAGGGGACCCGGATTGGCAGGGGCGTTGGCAGGGGCGTTCGCAGAAAACGGCGCAGGCCCCACTTTGGCTTCGGCTTGGAGGCGTT
The DNA here is from genome assembly GCA_003135055.1 of Bryobacterales bacterium. Taxonomy (GTDB): domain Bacteria; phylum Acidobacteriota; class Terriglobia; order Bryobacterales; family Bryobacteraceae; genus PALSA-243. Next base: position 7,125 of record PLDF01000259.1, read on the forward strand.
GGAGTTCTTTGAGGGCGCGGTGCCAGGCGCGCTCCAAGGAATTGACGACCCGCTGGAGGCGCTCGAAGGTGACGGAATCGGTGGCGAAGGCGTCGCCGGAAGTGCAGGTTATGGTGGTCTCGATATTTTTCACCAGGAAGGTGTTGCTGACGGTCTGCCAAAGCTCGGCTTCGACGCGGCGCGTGCGGCGAAGGCGCCATTCGTTGTGTACGAGGGTGTCGACGAGGAAGCGCTGGTCGGCATTGGCGGGGCTGTGGTGTTCGTGGTATTCGGCGGCGAGCTCGGCGAGATCTTCGGCTTTTTCGTCGAACATGATCTGGTGGACGGCGTAGATGCCGTGCTTGAGGGCGTTGAAACGAGATATGGCCTTGCCCGCGGAAGTGCGGGGACCGGTAGATTTTTGCGCGTTGGCGCGGCTGGCTGCGCGTTGTTTAGCGGTTGGCATGAGCCCCTCCTATTTGAGGGTAGCAGGGGTGGTGGTAATATTTCGGGAAGGAATTTTGATAAGTTATTTGGAATGATGGGGTTGGCGATTTTTTAAGTTCTGTGACTGGCTTTGGGGAGAGGCAGAATTGATAGGAAAAGACGGTTGGCCGCGGAGGTTTGGGGCTCTGGTGCTTGTAATAACACGGCCGTCAATCGTCCACCACGCCGCCTGGCAGTACCACTTGTCCGAATAGACAAACCAGCGAAGCGGGTCGGCGACGCCGAAAGCGTTTATCGCGACTAATCCGGGGCGTTTCCCCGAAATGGGGCTTCGTGGGAGATCTAACTGCTCCTGTTTGGATGTTGGACGAGGCCCCCTAGCTAGGCTAGCGCCAACCGGAGCGCGAGCCGAGCGGGGAAACTCACAGCGGTGACACGCGCAACCTGCGACAATATTTAGCTACTCCTCAATGTCGCTTTCCCTCAACAAACCGAGGCTTGATAATCTCGCTGGCGACATCCGGAAATCCGCCGAACGGCTGCGAGGGAAATTCAAGGCATACGAATATCAAAGCGTCATCCTGCCCATCATCGTCATCCGCCGCCTGGAGTGCGTGCTGCTTGCCTGGCGCGCGGCGAAGCGCGCCGAGGTACTGGCCAAGCGTCCCAAACTCACTGCGAAGGAACTCGACAAGCTGGTCAAAGGCGCACTTGTCGAGAGCTTGCCTACTCGATATGCTTTTGGCGGCACGGAGTTTCACGTCCTCCGTCCGTCAGGCGGAGTCGATGGTAAGTTTCTTTACTACGCCACACTTAGTCCGATTTTTCGAGCTTACGCGGCTGAGAACATGACCTGGGCGGCTGGGCAAAAGCGCGTTTCATCCAGATTCCTCAAGGACACACGCCTATTCCTGCCGACACTGCCAGAACAGCGGCTCATCGCGGCTTTTCCGGATAAGAGTTGTGCCGTGATCGACGGAGTGGCTTCGCTGGACAAGCGACCCGACTATACGCCTCGGCCCAGTAAGGTGCTGAACCAACAAATGGACACCCTCCTCGCCTACCGAAAGTCAGTGATTCACGAATGCGTCACGGGCCAGCGGCGGGTCACCGAGGAAGATCTGCGGCGAGCGGGCGGCTCACAAAGGGCGTGCCCGGTGGAACAGGCGCCATGACGCAGCGAAAATCTGTCAAGCGGACGCACGGCCCGGTTTTGCCGACTCAAGAGCCAGCCGCATTGCTGGCCAACCTGCGGGTGCTGATCCTGGATGCCCGCGAAGACGTGGCGCGGGCGGTGGATTCGGGCCTTACCACGCTCTATTGGCACGTGGGCCAACGGATCCGCCAGGATATCCTAAAGGAAAAGCGGGCCGACTACGGCGGGCAGATTGTCGCCGCACTGGGGCGGCAATTGGAGGCGGAATTCGGGCGCGGATTTGGGGAGAAGAACCTTCGCCGCATGATCCGGTTCGCCGAGGTCTTTCCCAGCCCGTCAATTGTCGCATCACTGATGCGACAATTGACGTGGACCCACTTCATCGAGCTGATGCCGCTGGATAAGCCGCTGCAGCGCGAGTTCTATGCGGAGCTGTGCCGCCTGGAGCGCTGGAGCGTACGCACCCTGCGGCAGATGATTAACGGGATGCTTTACGAGCGCACGGCGCTGTCGCGAAAGCCGGAAAAGCTGGCGGCGATGGAACTCAAGCAATTGCGCGAGGAAGACAAACTCACGCCCGATCTGGTCTTCCGCGATCCTTACATCCTCGATTTTCTCGGGCTGAAAGACAGCTACGCGGAGAAGGATTTGGAAGCGGCGATTCTACGGGAGATGGAGGCCTTCATCCTGGAGCTGGGGGTGGGTTTCTGCTTCGTGGCCCGCCAGCACCGCATGCAGATCGACGACCGCGATTACTATCTCGACCTGTTGTTCTATCACCGCAAGCTGCGCCGCCTGATTGCGATCGACCTGAAGCTCGGCAAGTTCGAGGCCGCGGACAAAGGCCAAATGGAGCTCTATCTGGCTTGGCTCAAGCGGTACGCCTGTGAGCCGGACGAGGCCGAACCGCTGGGCATGATCCTTTGCGCGGGTAAGAGCGAGGAGCACATCGCGTTGCTCAAGCTGCAAAAAAGCGGCATCCACGTGGCCAGCTACTGGACGGAAGCGTTACCGAAGAAAGAACTGGAGCGCAAGCTTCACGAAGCAGTGCGCCTGGCGCGGGCGCGGCTGCAGCCGGCAACGGACTGAGCATGGCGGAGCCCAAATTCCAGCGTAAGCCACCGCCGGAACTTGGCTTTCAGCGGCACGTTGCGGATTTCCCGGTGCGCGAGCACCGTACGGCGTGCTCGAACAAGCGGATATCACAGACACCGGACATTTCATCGCCGAAGACCAGCTCTGGGCTTTCCTCCAAGCGACGCAGAGCGACACCCTCAAGAAGCTCACGGACGATTACGGAACGGACGCCGGGACGAAGTATTCCGCGCCTTGAGAAAGGAACTGGCGCATACTCCGCTCCGGATGCTGCTCCGCCACGGCCTGAAGGCGCGCGGGCTGGAGTTCCGTCTCTACTATCCCAAACCGCGCTCCGCCGCCAGCGCCGCCACGGATAAATACGCCGAGAACCGCATCACATTCCGCCCGCACTTCTACTTCGGCGAGACCAACCAGGAGATCGATTTCGTCTTCTTCCTGAACGGCCTGCCCGTCGTGGCGTTGGAGCTGAAACACGAAAAGAACCAGACGGTGTACGACGCGAATCCGAGATTTCGTCATCGGCTTTCTTCAGATCCCGCCTCGCGACGGCGCCCTTGCTTGGACGGATGGTTCCGGTCATTACGGTCTATAGGGGACTTGCACCCCCTGAATGCATATCACTACTCGACACACCAGGCACGTTGGCTGACGACGGCGCCTGCCCCACGATTTAAATGCGGCGGTGCACCCTGACGCGGATCTCACGCGCAGTCGAAGCTTCGCGGGATGCGTTGCGCCGGCGAATCGTTGGCGCGACTCGGATGCGGATTTATCGTCTTGCGGGCGAATCGAGCGACGTCCGCGCGGCGGCGGCCGATCGCAAGCGATCGAGATAGGCCTCAGCCGATTTCCGAATGGCGGCGCCGTCGTGAAATAGCCACAGCCGCGTTGCGTACGCATCGTCCCGGAATTCGCGCTCGTTAGCCTGGAACCACTTCGGGCGCTTCACGAAGACGTCCTGCAGCAGCAGGTGCAACAGCTCATGCACGCAGGTGTTGACCGAAATGAACGGGAATTGATGACCATGCGCATAGCTGATCGCGATCACGCACAGGTGATACCCCTCGTACACCGTGGTTACGCCCGCCAACGAGCGGGCATGGTCCCAGGCCATGGGAATGTGATCGGTTAGGACCAGGTTGACGACCCCGCGCTGGAGCCCGACGAATATCGGCCTGTCGCCGGGCGATAGCCGAATCTCGCCTTTTGCGTCGGTGCACTGGAGTTGAATGCCGCACCGGCTGAAGTCCCGCACCGCCTCCGGCCAGATGCGCCACCAGAAGCGGCGAAGCTGTTCCGGCGTACACTTCGTCCGGATATCCATCACCCGATGAACAGGCACGATCAGCGGCGTTTGCGCCGGTGAGGGGAGAAGCGCCGCCGATGTCCAAAGGAAGTCCCGCCGTGTCATTGGCTATTCGTATGGTAAAGCTTCCAGTGACTGGCCCGCAGCGCAGGCCATGGGCCTTGCTATGTGCAACGCTACCCGGTCACCTGTTTATTCGTATCGCAAAGTTCCACCGTCGAGTCCACAGCGCAGGCCATGGGCCCGCGCCACTGTTGTTGCGTCACTCGTATCGCAAGGCTTCCATGGGGTCCACACGCGCTGCCCGGCGAGCCGGTACATATGCCGCAAACAGCGCGATGGCAATCATAGTCACCGAGGCGAAGGCGATCGGGAATGCGCTCTTCACAGGAAGGTCTTCAATCAGCGTAGCGGCGAGGCGGTTGCCCCAGTATGCGGCAATCGCTCCGATCATTAGGCCCCCGCAACTCATCCCGAGCGCCTCTGCAAGCACCATCCGGCACACTCCCGCTCGCGTTGCGCCCAGCGCCATGCGGATGCCGATCTCGTTGATGCGCCGCGCTACCGTGTACGCCAGCAGCCCATAGATGCCGATGGCCACCAGCAGCGCACCCAAAGCGCCGAAGACCGCGGAGAGCGTGGCGACGAGGCGCTCCGGAACGATGGTCGCATCCACCTGGTCCGCCAGCGTGGTGACACGCACCACCGGCGTGGTATTCAGCGATTCGCGCACGGTGCGGCGCACTGCGGGAACAACGGCCTCGGGGCGGATGCCGGTGCGGAGCGCAAACGCCGACCCCGGCCGCGGAAATTGGAACGTGTTGAGATAGATGGTGCGCGGCGCAGCTTCGCGAATCTGGTAGTATTTCGCGTCGCCCGACACTCCCACGATCTGGTACGGCCCGGTCTCACCGTCGAAGGTCACATACTTTCCGATGGGGTTGCCGCCGCCGAAATAATAGCGCGCCATCGACTGGTTTACGATCGCCACGCGGGCGTGGTCCCGGTCCTCAAAGCTGAAATCGCGTCCCGCAAGCAACGGCGTACCGAGGGTCTCGAAGTACTTCGGCGCAACCCAGTTTACCGAAATGTAGCGGCGGTCCTCAGGCCTTTCCGGGTGACCTTCCACGGCTGCGAAGCGGCTGGCGCCGGCGCCCGACAGCGGTCCGGGTCCGCTGATGGTGGCTGAGCGCACGCCCGGAATTGCCTCCAGACGCCCGAGCAGTTCCTGATAGGCATGGGACAATTGCGCGGGGCTATATCCGCTGCGCGCCGGGTCGAGAGTCAGCAGCAGAACGTGGTCGCGGCGGAAGCCCAGATCGATATGCTTGAGGTTCGACAGGTGGCGGATAAACAGGCCGGCAGCGCTTAAGAGCCCCACCGACAAAGCCACCTGCGCCACCACCAGGCACTTGCCGAAAAGCCGGCGGAGCCTCGTTTCGCCCGCCCTTCCGGTATCCCGCAGCGAAGACGCCGGGCCGGATGCGTACGCGTTCCAGGCCGGGGCCAGCCCGAACAGCAGCCCCGTCAACAGCGCCACCCCGCCGGTGAACAGCAGTACCTGCATATCCGGGCGCACCTGAATATCGATGGGAGGCCCAATCATCCGTACGGATGTCATGATGCGCAAAAGCGCGCCGGCGCCGAAGTATGCGAGGAAGATGCCCAGCAGGCCGCCCGCCGCGGAGAGCAGCAGAGACTCGGTCAACACCTGGCGCATCAGGCGAAACCGGCCGGCGCCCAGCGCGATGCGAACCGCCATTTCGTGACGGCGGGCGGCCCCGCGCGCCAGCAGCATGTTCGCCAGGTTGGTACACGCGATCAGCAATAGCAGGCTCACCACGGCCATCAGCGCCAGCAGTGGTTTCGCGAATTGATTGCGCAGGCCCGTGGATAGGCCGGCGCCCGCGGGCTCCACGGTAAACCTCAGTTGGCGCATGACGGGGTCTTTGCTGGCCCTGGTTCTTTCTTCGAGAGTCCACCGGAACAGGACCGCCATTTCCGCGCGCGCTTGTTCGATGGACACGCGCGGCCTCAGTCGCGCGACCAGTTGCAGAGCTCCGAGGCGCACCTGGACGGGTCCATTGCGGCTCGCGGGATGAATCATCGACTCTACGGCCGATGGGACCCAGACGTCCGGCCGGGCTCCGACGCTCAATCCTTGGAACTCGCGCGGAGCCACGCCGACTACGGTCACGGGCACATCTTCCACCACGATCTTCTTTCCGAGAATTGCCGGATCCAGATTGAACCGGCTCTTCCAATACGACCAGCTAACTACGGCGATGGCGGAACCGGGGTCCCCGATGCGGTCGTCCGCCGGTGTAAAAAGACGGCCGGTCGCGGGTTTCAGCCCAAGCACCTGGAAGAAATTCCCGATCGCGGATTCGCAAGCGACAATCTCCGGTTCCAAGCCCTCGCCGCGCACATTGAGGCGGGAGGGGTGAACGCCGGTAATTCCCGAGAAGGCGTGATTGCGATCGCGAAAGTATTCGTAACTTTGCCGGGAAAAGACGTTCAGCGGGGGCTCGCCCGGGTATTGATTCAGGAATTCCACAAGCTGCTCCGGTTGCTGAACCGGAAGCAGGCGCAGCATCAGGGTGTTAATGAGGCTGAAGATGGCGGTATTGGCGCCGATTCCGAGCGCCAGCGAAAGCACGGCGACGGCCGTGAATCCGGGGCTGCGCCGCATCCCGCGAAGCGCATAGCGTGCATCCTGCCAGAGCCGTTCGAGCGAATTCCATCCCCACATTTCGCGTACCTGCTCCTTCACCGCTATTCTACATTCCGGTAGGATAGACGGTCGGTTTCTGTCGTCTGTTTTTTGCGAGGCATAACAGCAACAGACCACGGAAGGCGATGGTCTGTCCCACGCTAGAAAGCTCGACATCGGCATGTTCGAACCAAGCATTGATCCGTGGAGCTATTCCTTCTAGAATCGGAGATGGGCTTCTCTGCCGTTAATGTGCCGTGGCTCCGGCAAGCGCGCAATGACAAACGATAAACCACGGCCAATCGGGGTAGACCTGTTCGCAGGCGCAGGCGGGATGAGCCTGGGTTTCGAACAAGCCGGTTTCCATATCGCCGCGGCCGTCGAGTACGACCCTATCCATTGCTCCGCGCACGAGTTCAACTTTCCGGACTGCGCCTCCATCTGCCGCAGTGTGGCCGATATCGACGGCGGCTATATTCGCCGGAATTCCAGGATCGGCGACCGCAACGTGGACGTGGTATTCGGCGGGGCGCCATGCCAAGGTTTCAGTATGATCGGCAAGCGGGCCTTAGACGATCCGCGCAACTCGCTGGTGCATCACTTTGTGCGTTTGGTGGTGGATCTCCAGGCTTCGTATTTTGTCTTCGAGAACGTTCGCGGCTTGACGGTTGGACGTCATGCGCGCTTTCTTGACGAGATCGTCGAGGAATTCCGCCAGAACGGCTATCGCGTCGGGGAAGATTATCAGGTCTTGAACGCCGCCCATTACGGAGTGCCTCAGGACCGATGGCGCCTCTTCCTGTTCGGCGCTCGAAAAGGACATCCGCTGCCGGAGTACCCGCGGCGAACGCACGAACCTCCGGCGCATGGCGGCGGCCACGGCAATTTGTTCCTCAAGGATACGCCGACTGTCTGGGACGCGCTGCGCGACCTTCCGGAGGCCGACGACTACGAGGAATTGCTGGAACGCGATTGGGTCCGCGGCCGATTCAAGATGCCCACGGAATACGCGGCTCCGCTCCGCGGGCACGATCCGGATCCCGAAGACTATTCGGCGCCGCGCGAGTTCGATTCCACTCTCTTAACTTCGAGTCTGCGCACCATACACACGGAACAATCCAAGAGACGCTTTTCCGAAACGCTGCATGGCGACACCGAGCCGGTGAGCCGCTTCCATAAGCTGGACCCTGCGGGGATCTGCAACACCATCCGGGCGGGCACGGCAAGCGATCATGGCGCCTTCACCTCGCCGCGCCCGATACACCCTTACTCGCCGCGATGCATCACAGTCCGTGAGGCCGCCCGGCTGCACTCTTATCCGGACTGGTTCCGGCTGCATGTGACGAAGTGGCATGGGTTCCGCCAGATTGGAAATTCGGTGCCGCCGCTACTCGCCCGCGCGGTGGCTTCCAAGGTTCGGGAGGCGCTCGATGCCGTCGCCAGGAAACCGGAACGGCCCCTCGATCTCGCCGACGCATGCTTGTTGTCGTTCGGCATGTCGGAGGCGGCGCCAGGATGGAGTAAAGTCCGACGTGATTCCCAAGCGCAGGCGCATGTCTCCCGAGGCCCGCGTAGATGCCTGAGAAGAAGCCGAATCGTTACTCGGCAATCATTGGAACCATCTTCAAGCGCCACTGTTGGCCGGGGATGACTCGATTCGATTTCTCGCGCGACGAGTTTGTGGACGTTGCCAAATCGCTCCGGATCGCCTTGCCGGAGAACCTCGACGATACGATCTACTCGCTTCCCCACAGGATCGCATTGCCCCGGGAAATTGCCGCCACTGCTTCCAAGGGAGTGCAATGGCGAATCGAACCGGCTGGAAAGGGCGTGTACCGCTTCCGGCTCGGTACGCTGATCCGGATCGTGCCGCGGCCGGACCGGATCGCCATCAAGATTCCCGACGCTACGCCGGAGATCATTGCTTCCTCTGGGCTCAGCGACGAACAAGAGTTGCTTGCCAAAGTGCGCTACAACCGGTTGGTCGATATCTTTCTCGACATCGCCACCTTCCCCCTGCGGAATCACCTGCGAACAACAGCGTCAGACGTCGACCAGATCGATATGGGCGACATCTATGGCGGCGTGAATCGATATGGGCAGCAGTTCGTCATTCCCGTTCAGGCGAAATGCGCGACCGACCAACTCGGCGTGACTCGGACTCGCCAAGACATTGCCTGCTACGCGGAGAAGTTTCCGCGCCTTACTTGCCGGCTGGTTTCCGCACAATTCATCGCCAGCGGTGCCATCGCGCTATTCGAATTGACGCTCGACGGCGATGACGTAAAGATCGTCGAAGAGAAGCACTACCGGTTGGTTCCATTGGATGAGATAGGCGACCAGGATCTAAAATCGTATTCCAGGCGCTGATGGCGGGCAAAACTGGAGATGGACCACGTTTCCAAAAAGGTCCGGTCGAAGATCATGGCGATTGTGCGGTCGAAAGGGAACCGCACGACCGAACTGGCGCTTGGCCGAATCTTGTGGGCGGCCGGATTGCGAGGCTACCGCAAGCAGTGGCCTGTTGACGGCAAACCGGATTTCGCCTGGCCCCGGCTGAAGGTCGCCGTCTTTGTCGACGGGTGTTTCTGGCATGGCTGCACCTGCAAGTATCTGCCGAGAACCCGCGCAAAATTCTGGCGCGACAAGATCGAGAATAATCGGCGCCGCGACCGCCGGGTGGCCCGCAGGCTTCGACGGGTTGGCTGGACTGTTATTCGAGTGAAGGAATGCGCCGTGTTTCGACCTTCCACCGTGACGCGGATCTCACGCGCTGTCGAAGCTTCGCGGGATGCCTTGGATGGGAATCGCTCACGTCGTCGCTTCGCGGCCGCCGGCGCCCGAGGGTAAGCCAGCGAGCTATCCCGATTCAATGAGAGCTTGGTGCTGGCTTTCTTCGCGCTCGGGTTGGCAGCCGTCTAAATGAGCGATCATGCCGCTGCTTGCCGCAATACTGTTCACTTAACGCCTCCGAGTCTGGGGGATAGCTTTTTCAGAGGGGCCCGGAAAAGACATTCGAACCGCGTTCACATGAGTGTGAACGCTGCACGCATGAGTGCGTGCGCCACCAAGACTAAGTGAACGGCATTACTGCTAGCCGGGGGTAACTGAAGAGCTTGCGGCCCGCCGCAGCCTATCCAGCACACCAGCCCATTCCGGCGCATCCGGCGGCGCGTCAATGGCGATCCAATCCAACCCCTCCGCGTCCAACCGATGCAGCATCTCATATAGAGCCGCGGCGTATTCGCGCGGATCCGCGGGCATTTCGGCCTTGACGCCCTTGCCCGCGGGCGGCGCTTCGCCATCGCGCAACAGCACCAGCGGCGTACGCGGCCGGTAATGCCGCGCGTGCATCCCCGGCGAATCATGCGCGCCTTCGCCCGGCGCGCCGGCTATACGTATCGGCCCGATCAGCGCTTCGAGCTCCGGCAAGGGAATCACGCCCGGCCGCAGCAGCATAGGCTGGCCTGCCAACGAAATCACAGTCGATTCAATGCCTACGCGCGCCGGTCCGCCGTCCAGTACGTAGTCCGCCAGCGCTTCCGGTACGTGCGATGCGGCGGTCGGCGAGAGCTCCGTGAAGCGGTTCGCGCTGGGCCCTGCGATGGGCACTCCCGCTGCGCGGATCAGCTCCAGCGCCAGTGGATGCGCGGGCATGCGCAGGCCTACGGTGGGCAGTCCCGCGGTAACGATATCGGGGACCTCGGCGCGCTTCGGCAACACCATCGTCAGCGGACCCGGCCAGTAACGCCGGGCCAGCGTCTCCGCCGCCGCAGGCCACGCGGCGGCCAACCCGCGCGCCATCTCAATCGAATCCACGTGAACAATCAGCGGGCTAGTCTTGGGCCGGCCCTTCGCCGCGAAGATCCGCTCCACGGCGGCGGGGTCGAGCGCGTTCGCGCCCAGTCCGTAGACCGTCTCGGTGGGAAACGCCACCAGCTTTCCGGCGCGGATCAACTCGGCGGCATGGGCTACGTTTGGCATGCCGGAACTCACTCCGGCAGATCGTCCTTGCCGTCATCCTTGCCGGCGGTGCGCCCCGTCTTGCGCCACACCAGAAACGCGTGGACCAGCGGATCCAGATCGCCCTCCAGCACGCGGTCCACATCGCCCAGGGAAAGCCTGCTGCGCAGGTCCTTCACCAGCCGGTAAGGCGCCAGGACGTAGTTGCGAATCTGGCTGCCGAAGTTGATCTCCAGCTTGGAATCTTCGGTCTTGCGCGTCTCCGCGCGCTTCTTATCCAGCTCGAATTCGTAGAGGCGCGCGCGCAACTGCTTCATCGCGGTGTCGCGGTTCTTGTGCTGCGAGCGCTCGTTCTGGCATTGCACCACGATGCCCGTGGGGAAGTGCGTCATGCGCACCGCCGAATCCGTCATATTCACGTGCTGGCCGCCCGCGCCCGAGGCGCGGAACGTATCGATGCGCAGATCCTCCAGCTTGATGTCGATCTTGATCTCCTCGTCCACCTGCGGATAGACGAACACCGATGCGAACGACGTATGCCGCCGCGCATTGGCGTCGAACGGGGATATCCGCACCAGCCGGTGAACGCCGATTTCGGATTGCAGCAAGCCGTAGGCGCTGTCGCCATTCACTTCGAAAGTCACCGATTTGATTCCGGCGCCTTCGCCCTCCAGGCGGTCGGTGATGACGGTATTGAACTCCCGGCGCTCGGCCCAGCGCAGGTACATGCGCAGCAGCATCTCGGCCCAATCCTGGCTTTCGGTGCCGCCGGCGCCGGGATGAATGGTGACGATGGCGCTGCGAGCGTCGTTCTTTCCGGAGAGCAGCATGGCCGTCTCCAGGCGCTCCAGCAACTCGGCGTAGGGCTTCAGAGCGCGCACGATATCGGCGTCCACGCTCTCGCCCTCGCGCGCCAGCTCGAAGAGCGTATCGAGGTCGTCGGTCATGGAACGAATCCCCTCGTCGTTGGCGATGAATTCTTCCAGGCGCTTGCGGTCCTGCATCACCTTCTGGCTTTTTTCGGGCTGATTCCAGAACTCCGGCGCGGAGACTTGTTGGTCGGTGGCGGCTAGCTTCTGTTTCTGCGCGGGCGCGTCAAAGATACCTCCGCACGGCTAGCGCCTGTTCGCGGAGGGGCTGATATTCGCGTTCCAACTCTTCGAGTGTCATGTGGGTGTACTAATCCAATTCTAACAAATAGCCCGCTTTCCCGACATTGCGCGCGCGCGTCTTGCCCATGGCGATCTCAACCCCCTCGGCTTCGTGGATGTGGCCGCAGAAGAAGTATTCCGGCTGATACTTTTCGATGAAATCGCGGACGGCCGCGGACCCCGCATGCACGCCGCGACGCACCTGGTCGAGCGCCGTTTCGAAAGGCGGCGCGTGGCAGACGAGCGCCAGCGGCTTCAGCTCGGCGAAGCGCTCCAGACGCTCGGCCATCTGCGTCTCGGCGTATTCGCCGGGCGTGTGGAAGGGCGTAGGGCTGGAGTAGCCGAGGCCCGCCACGCGCCAGTTACCCACCTGGAGATGACGCTCGTGAAAATTGTGCAGCCCGTGGCGCGCGCACATGCCGGCGACCTGGTCCGCCGACTCGTGGTTCCCCGGCAACACGTAGACCTTGTCGCCGCGCGTCGAGAGAATTTCGCCACACCGCTCGATTCCCTTGCCCCACGTCACCTGATCGCCGGCCGCGATGTAATAATCGGCCTCAACGCTCAGCACACGTTCGAGCGTCTTCCAATCATTATGGATGTCCGAGAAAATCTGGAGCTTCATCGTAAGTGGCGCGGGCCCATAACCGCGTCTTCCAATCATTGCATCGTAACAGTAGCGCCGGCGGTCTTGCCGCCGGTGGTGTTGAGCGCCGGCAGTCTTGAGCGCCGGCAGTCTTGAGCGCCGGCAGTCTGGCCGCCGCGCAGTGGCCGCGAAGCGGCCCTACCCCTGCATCCTGACCCACTCCAGCTATACTTTTGAATATCGGCACACGATGGGCGAATACGATAACGAAGAGCTTTCCCGAATTGTTGCGGAGCTGAACCGCGCCGCACCCAGCCAGAAATCCTCGGCGTCCGGCCGGATTCCGGCATCCACAGCTTCGCTCGATAAACTACTTTCCACCGCCTCCAACCGCAACGCGTCCGACGTGGTAATTGTAGCGGGCGCTCCGGCGGTTTATCGCATCAACGGCGCGTTGAACCTTGCCAGTGGGCCGGGGCTCGACGCCGAGGAAGTTCGCGGCCTGCTGCTTCCATTACTCGAGCCCTCGCAGCTTGAAGAGCTGCAACGCAAGAAATCGGTGGATCTCAGCTTTGTGCGCGAAGGCCTGGGGCGGTTTCGCATCAACATTCACCATCAGCGCGGCACCTTAGCCGCCAGCATCCGGCTGCTGCCTTCGCGCATTCCGTCGCTCGAATGGCTGCACCTGCCTGCATCGCTCGCGAAACTGGTGGAGCGGCGGCAGGGGCTGGTGCTGGTGACCGGGCCCACCGGCTGCGGAAAAACCAGCACGCTGGCGGCGCTCATCGATTTGGTCAACACGCGCCGCGCCGCGCACGTGGTGACCATTGAAGACCCCGTGGAGTATCAGCACCCGAACCGGAGCTCCATCATCGAGCAGATTGAAGTGGGCCGCGATACGCCCGATTTCGCCATCACCCTGCGCAGCATTATGCGGCAGACGCCGGACGTAATCCTGGTGGGCGAAATGCGCGATGCGGAGACCATGGCGACCGCGCTGACCGCCGCCGAGACCGGGCACCTGGTGTTTTCGACGCTCCACACCAACGACGCGGTGCAGGCCGTTTCGCGGATTCTCGATTCGTTCGGCAGCTCTAACCAGCCGCAGATCCGGCAGCAGATTTCGCTGTCGCTGGCGGCCGTGATCGCGCAGCAGCTCATCCCCGGCGTGGATGGCGTCAGCCGCTGGCCGGCGACGGAGATCATGATTGCAACCGACGCGGTGCGCGCCCTGATTCGCAAGGGCGAGGACCATCAGCTTCGCTCGCAGATTTCGGTGGGCCGCGCCGAAGGCATGATGACGATGGAACAATCGCTGGCGGAATTGGTGCGCGCTAATAGGATTACGCGGGATACGGCGCTGGCCCATTGTTTCAGGGTGGACGAGTTCAACCGCTATTCGGCTTAGATGTTGTGGGGCAGGCAATCCTGCCTGGCAATCTTGCCAAGAGTGACCCGGGCGGGAGCACGCCTCAAAAACCTTCCTTTCGGAACACAAGCGGTGTTCCTTGAGCTTCGCATGGAATACGGGTTCTCCCTTCGTGCTCCATCCGCGAATCGGCGCGCGCCGGTTATTGCTTGATTGCGTGCAGGTCAGCCGAGGAGTTTTCGCCTGCGCGTACCGTGACTGTGCTGGCATCGTTCACCAGGCCGTCATCGTCCAACATGGTCGCGTACCACGGTGCAGGACTGTCCCCGGCGATCGCGAGCGCGTAATAGTCTCCCGGGCGAACCGCCGCGATCGCGTAGCGATCATTCGAATCGCATGGCGCGAACAACACAAATCCCTGTCGCCGCATGGCTTTATCGTGCGGGAGCAGCCTCACTGTTCCGCCGGCGCACTTTTCCACTGTGCCGCGAACGTTTCCGCCGCCAAGCTTGTAGACGACGGTCAGCGGCTGAGCGCCCGGCAGAATTTCAACGCCTGACTCGAGGGCATCGTGACCGCCGATCCGAATGGAGTCGAGATAAAACTGCGGCGGGGACGGCCCGGGGAGAATCTGATACGGGCCTGGGTAAACACTCCCGATCCGGAAGTCGCCTTCTGCGTCCGGGATGCCGGTCAGGAAGGCGCCTGCGGGTCTATCTGCCAACCCTGCGGCTCCAGCAGTGAAGGCGAGTACGACACTGGGCGACTTAGGAGCAAGCACCCCTTCGGGAACCTCCATTACAATCTTTCCTTGGATCGCAAACGGCGCAGCAGGCCGCAACTCAAGATTTTCCAAATCATGGGCTTTCAACTGTACCCACTGGGCCGCCCATAATTTAGGGTCCCCCCGATCCACGTTCGTGGAGATTCGCCATTCGCCCTCGGCTACCGTCTCGAATTCAAACGTGCCGTCACCCCGGGTGTTTCGAATCAGGGCGGGCGAGCCGATGCCTTTGCCCAACGTCACGGCGGCCTTAGACACTCGATCGCCACTGACATCGAGCACCACGCCGCGAATGCGATGCACGGGAACCGCGGCCAGTTTGATATCCAGGTTCGAGATCTCGCCTCCGGTCCGAACCATGACTCTTACGGCAAGTTGAGGGTCGGTTACGCCGGGATAGAAAGTCTGCGCCCAATCGAGTCGCTGACCGTCGCGCGATTCCGGCGGCTTCAACGACGAGGGCGCAATTGCGGACAACAGCCAGGCGCCGGGGACGTCAAGATCCGTGACGCTGTACTCTCCCTTCTCGTTGGTCTTCGTTTGGCGGGAAATGCCGATGCACGAAGGCATTTTGCAGAACCAGCTCTCTCCCCAATGCAACTGGAGGCTGGCGTTTGGGACGGGCTCTCCCAGGTAATCCAACACCTTTCCCGAGATCTTGCCGATAAGCGGCATTTTGACTTCAAGCCGCACCGGGTCGCCGCCGGCTGTAACCTGAAACGGCTGGCCGCCACGCTCCACCAGGAAACATCGGCCGCATTCCCGCTCGAAATCTTCGTCCAGAAATAAATTGGGAATGGGCCAGAAGCCGCGAGCCAGATAACTCGCGGTGTAGGCGCCAGCTTTTACGGCCTCGGTCCGAAAAAGCCCCTGGGAGTCAGTGGTGGCCGAGTAGGCGACCTCCCCAGCCTGAAGCAGATTTACGGTAACCCCGGGGATATCGATGCCAGTCACGGAGTTGACTACGTGCCCGTCCACCGTTTGCGCGGCGAAAGCGGCCGCCGCCAGCACTGATGCGATGAGGATCACACGCAACACAGAGTTATCGTACGACATGTGGCGCCACCGATAATGCACGCCGCATGCTAGTCATGAACCGGCGTGGAATCATTACTTACGGAGCTTGGCAGTGTGGCTAATCAGCCCCGTTGTGAATACGCCGCACGTTAAGTAGCGCGGGGCCATGCCCTGCGGCGTCGTGGTTAGAGTATTGACTATGTTGTTAGCCGGAGGCTTATTGGGCCGGAGCTTCTGGGAGTCGTCACCTCCCATGAGCCCTGCCGGGATTCCTACCAACCTTGGCCGGAAAGCAAGCGGTGGCGCGGCGGCAGTTGGTCCGCCGGCCGAGGATGCGGTGTTGTCTGCCGAAGGGATGCGAACAACGCTTTCATCCCCGGACCCCGACAGCGTTATTGCACTGAGCGCTGCCGGGAGGCGGCACGAAAAGGTGCGAGGGATGGCCCAACAACGATACCGGGCGACGGCACTCGCAGCTTCCCAATCGCCACATCCCCAAACCGCCCGATGTACTAAACCAGGCGCGATACGTGCCGCGGCGAAGGGGCCCGTCCAGCCCTACTCTTCACGCAACGCAGCCGAGGGATCCAGCGCGGCGGCGCGGCGCGCCGGCATCCACGTCGCCACCGCCGCGATCAGGAAGAACAAAGCGGCCATGGATGCGAAAGTGACCGGGTCGGTGGGTTTGATGCCAACCAGCATGCTGGTCATCGCCTGGGTCAACAGCAGCGCCGCCATCAATCCCGCTGCGATCCCCGCCGCGCTGAGCCGCAAGCCGTATCCCACCATCAGCCCGAAGATTCCCGCCGGCGCCGCGCCCAGCGCCATGCGCACGCCAATTTCGGCGGTGCGCTGCCGGACCACCGTCGAAAGCACGCCATAAAGCCCAACGCCCGCCAGCAGCGCGGCAATGGCGGCGAACGCCGCAATCAGCAGCAGCGAAAAGCGCGTGCCGGTTTGCGCGCGCTCCACAATGGAATCCATGGTCTCGACGCCGGTCAGCAGCATGCTCCGGTCGAACCTGGCCATCGATGCGCGGACCGGCGCCGCGTACTTGCCCGGGTCGCCCCGCGTGCGCACGGCCCACCCTTGCAGCCACCCATAACCCAGGGCGCCATTGGTGACATACATCTGTTCGCGGCCGGGCTCCGCGAGCGAGCTCAGCCGCTGGTGCGCCACCACGCCCACAACTTCGTACCACACGTTCGTATCAGTGTTAATGCGAGTCAGTATCCTCTGACCCACCGCGACGCCATTGGGAAAAGCCTTCGCCGCCAGCGCCTGGTCCACAATCATCCGGCGGACCCGCGGGTTGTTATCCGATTCGTCGAACACACGGCCCGCGATTAGCGGCGTGCGCATGGCGTCGAAATATCCGGGAAGCACCACCTGCAGATCCGCCGACTGAAATTTGCTGAAATCGTTCATCGCGTCTTCCTTGCCCCAGCGGTTCGGAAAGAACAATCCGCTAAGCGGCAGAATGTTAGCCGCTGTCACGCTCTCCGCGCCAGGGATCGCTGCCAGCTCGGCGCGCATTTGCCGCACCATCGCGGCCCGCTCCTCAGGTGTGCGGGTGGGCTTGCCGCCCATGGTCCGGAACGTCAGCACGCCGTGTGGATCGAAGCCCGGATTGATCCCCTGTAGCGCCAGAAAGCTCCGGAACATCAGGCCCGACCCCACCAGCAGCACGAAGCATAGCGCCACTTCCGCGACTACTACCACGTTACGCAGCAGCGCGCCGCCGCTCAGGCCGCTGGTCCGCCCGCTGGCCCGCAGCACCTGCGCCACATCCGGACGCGTCGCCTGCAGCACCGGCGCCAGGCCAAAAAACAGCGCAGCCGCCAGCCCCGCGCCCATGCTGAAGGCCAGCACCGTGGGGTCGATTCGTGTGGCATCGAGGCGCGGCAGATTCGCCGGCGCGATCGCCAGCAACTCGTGAACTCCCACCCACGCCAAGCCGAATCCCAGCGCGGAACCCGTCGCCGCCACCAGCAACGCTTCCGCCAGCATCTGCCGCGCGAGGCGCCACCAGCTTGCGCCCATGGCTGTCCGCACCGCGAGGTCCCGCCCGCGCAGCGAAGCCCGCACCAAAAACAGATTCGCGACATTGGAGCACGCGATCAGCAGCAGAAAGATGACGGCCCCCATTAGCGCCAGAATGGCCGGCCGCACCGGCGCCACCAGGTATGGCTGCATCGGTTCCAGGCGGAATTGAAGTCCCGATCCGCGGTAAGTGACATCGATGGCGCGGATCTGTTGCGCGACGGCATCGGCCTGGGATTGCGCCCGCTGCAGCGTGACGCCAGGCCGCAGACGCGCGATCACGCGCAGGTAGAGGCCGAGGCGGAAGTTCTCGCTATACTGCAGCCGCAAGGCGATCCACAGATCGGGCTTGCGCTCGATGTTCTTGTCCGGACGAAACAGCAGTTCCACCCCGCGCTGCAGCACTCCGACCAAAATGGGACCGTTCTTCACCATGGGCTTCCCCAGCGCCGCCGGATTGCCGCCAAATCTCCGCTGGAAGAATTCCTGGCTGACGATGGCATAAACGGGCAGGCGCTGGTCGAGCGGCGGCGGAGTCCCATCCGCGGCCGCCGGTTGCGGCTGACCATCGCTGTCGATAAAATCGCGGCCCAGCACGACGCGGGCGCCCAGCGTGCGAAAGAAATTCGGAGTGACATCCGCATATGCCAACTCTTCCGGCGTGCCATCGTCGCGCGCAAAAGTTACGCGGCCCGTATTCACCGCCGCCACGTCTTCCAGGGTCGAGTTGGCTGGGTTGCTGGCTGAGTTGCCGGCTGGGTTGCCGGATGAGCTGCTCGCGCGGTCGCGCAGATCCATGTAATTCGGGCCGGACCACAAATGGTCGGACACGTTCCGCGTCTTCAGGTCGTTGCAGGCATACACCAGCCGGCCGGGGTCTTTATAAGGAAGCGGGCGCAGCAGCACCGCGTCAGCCACGCTGAAAATCGCGGTGCTCGCGCCGATACCCAGCGCGAGTGTGAGGACGGCCGCGACGGCGAAAGCCGGGCTGGATCGCAGCGTCCGCGCGGCGTATACGAAATCCCGGAGCATCGCAGACCCCTCCCGGCGTCACTATTATAAGGGACTCGCATCCCGGCACGCCGGTAGCTATTCGAAGATCTGATCCGGCGTCACCTCAATGGCCAGTTCGCCCACCTTGAAGCACGATACTTCCCGCAGTCCTTCATCACAACTGTAGAGTCTCCGCGAATGCGGATCAACCAGCCAGACATGCGGAACGCCCCACACCCTGTATTCCTCCAGCTTTTCTCGAACTTCCGAAAGCCGAACATCGGGCGACAGAATCTCAATCGCGATCAGGGGTGGCGTCTCGGGTACCAGGCCCGGTTCGTCCGGGTGGAACACCGCGACATCGGGAATCAGGAACCGGCCTGGCCGCAGCATCATGCGCGTCTCGGTGCACGGGTATAACCGCAGCTCTTTCCGAAGGGCCATAAACAGGGCAATCAATAGCGCCTGCGTTTTTCCATGCAGATAGTCGGGTATCGAACGCTCCACCAGGACGCCGTCCCGATATTCCCGGTCGATGCCGGGGAAACTGGAGTGAAGATACTCCTCAACGGAGACGCCCGCAGATACGCCCATGATGAACGAGAATAACGCAAACGGCGCGACGTCCGTGGGAATCAGGGTCGGTCGGTGGGTCGGTCCCGTGTCGTCCAATAGGTCCGATCCCCATCCAAGCAGTCCCGGCGCCAGTGCGACGACGGCCCGCGACAGCGAAAGCCGGGCCGGATCGCGGCGTCCGCGGCCAGAGTCTTCCGTTGCCCGGCTTAGTGAGAGGCAAGATCCTGGGAGATGAGCTGGAGTCCGGGCAGTCTCTCAAAATGCTTGCGGTTGTTCGAAATTAATGGCAATCCGTGGTGGCGAATGGCGCAAGCCGCTATCCAGAGATCGTTAGCGCCAACGGCGCGATCAGTCCCTGTCGCCGTCTTGGCCTCGTTTTTCAACTTGGCATAAGCTTTACAGACCTCGATGTCATAGGGGATCACAACCACCGCCGCGAGTCTCGCCTCCAGAACCGCCAGTCGCTCCACGCCCCACAACTTCTTCACCGCACCGCAATACAACTCACCGACGGTGACGAAGGAGACCGATAGAATCTTGTTCTGAACGTGCGGCCTATAGAAGTCCGCACGCCGATCATTCTCGTTGAGAAGGTAAGAGAATACGTCCGTATCCAGCAAGACGCCGTCGGTCTGCGGACTCACTCCCGATCCCGGTAGATCTCTTCCAGGAGATCGTCCAGTGCGTCGGATTCCGAGAACACGCCCCCAAGATCTGCGATGCGCGCCACTGATTTGACATCTTGTTCTCGAGCCAGTTCTTGGAAGGATTTCGCATCGTGGAATTCATGCGCGCGCTGGAAAAGGGAAACGGTGTCGCGGATCTGGCTGTTGGCGAAATCGAGCACGGCTAAGACTTGCTCGCGGGCGATGGCCGGATAGGTCTGGAGGAACGGGTCAAGGGCTTCGCCACCCTCCAGAAAATCGATCAGGCTCTGCACGGGAACACGCGTACCCCGGAAGCAGGGTGTCCCTCTCATGCGTTGAGGATTCACCCAGATCGCCTCGTCGAGGCGGCGCTTCTCTTCAGCAGTCACGACTTCAACTTAGACGATCCATAGTGGATACGCAAGCCGCAGCCTAATCGCCCGAGACCCGCTCATACTGCGGCGCCGGCTTCGAAGCCGTCAGCGCTCCAATGCTCACATGGATTTGCGGCATCGAGCCGGTATTGAACGAATCCTGCACCATCTGGCTCGATTGCGCCTGCTCGCGCAGGAACTGGCGCCGCAGCCGTGCTTCAAACT
>PLDF01000164.1 GCA_003135055.1 Bryobacterales bacterium
CCACCGTTGACGGAGTAGCCGGTGTAAGTGGGGTGGTCGCACAGATTCTCGCGATTCTTGCGGCAGAGCAGACAGGTGCCGTCGACTCCACCGAGCCAGGAGACTCCGGCCCTCGCCCCAACGCGCAACGGCGGCGCGTTGGGGGCCCCGGCGCGATCGCCGATGTGAATCGAGTCGACGCCGGGGCCGAGCTTTTCGACGCGCCCGACAATCTGGTGGCCGGGTGTGATCGCATCGTGCAGGGGCTTGAGTTCGCCCGCGGTGATGTGNNCACGCTTCGACTTTGAGCAGCACCTGGCCGGGGCCGGGTTCTGGGATGGGCAGGTCTTCCAGGACCAGCGGGCGCGAAGCAATGGGAGCGGCATGGTGCAGAACGGCGGCGCGCATCTTTATCTAGATTAGCGAACGGGGGGCTTCGCGATTCAGAGTGCGCGGAGTTCGGCCCAGAGTTCTTCGCGAACCGGCAGGCCGAGGGCGAGATTCTCGGCGCGGGTGACGAGGATCTGCTCGCCCGGATAGCGCACGGCTCCCGGGTTGCTGGCGAGCACGGACTCGACGATGGCGTTGGCGGTGCGGGCGGAGTCTTCGGCGGATTGGAGACGCACGAGATTGAGAGCAAGGAAGACCTGGGAGAGGCCGGATTCGCGCAAAGGGTCGGTGGGAATCTGATGCGTTGCGAGGCCGCCGGAGAGGAGTGCCGCGATCATGTCGAGCATCATGGCGAGGCCGGAGCCTTTCCAGTAGCCGATGGGCAGCGGCCGCTGCGAGGCTTCAATGGCGGCGGGATCGCGAGTGAGATGGCCCTCGGCGTCGAATCCGCCGTCGACGGGCAGGAGCTCGCCTTTCTGCTGGTACGTGGCGAGCGCACCATAGGAAAACTGCGACATCGCCATATCNNTAGCTTCCGCCGCGCATCCAGTGGTTGGTGTTGGCGAGCGCGACGCAGCCGATGCCGTGGTCACCGCTGAGTTCGATGGCTCTGGCCATCGCTGCCCATGCGTTGAGATTGCCGGGACCGCGGCGCCCATCCCAGCGCTCGAGGGATCCGAACTGGTGGAGGCGCTCGGGGGTTGCATGGATGTCGACGGAACCGATGCGGATTGTGTCGAGGAAACGCGGGAAGCGCTCGACCCCGTGCGAGTAAACGCCGTCGCGCGTGGTTTCGGCGAAGAGGCGCGCGCAGTGCTCGGCGCGATTGGGCTCGAAGCCGGTGCGAACGAGAACGGCGGCGAGGGTGGACGCGAGTTCAGCGAAGGGAATGCGGAGCATTATTGGAGGGGTTTCAGATCTTCGAAGGTGGTCGGGATGAGCTCGGCGACGGTGGGATGAATGTGTACGGAATGGGTAAGCAGCGAGGCGGGCTGGCGTGCGTACATGGCGGTGAGGAGGCAATGGATGGCTTCGTCGCCGCCGGTGCCGAAGACGGTTGCGCCGAGGATGTGTTGAGTTTCGGCATCGACGAGAACTTTGATGTAGCCGAAGGTCTCACCTTTCTCGATGGCGCGGCTGATGCGGGTCATGGGACGCACGCCGATGAGCGCCGGCTTCTTTGTTGCGCGCACTTCGGCTTCGGACATCCCAATGCGAGCGAGCGGCGGGTCGATGTAGGTGGCATACGCAAAAATGCGGTCGCTGACGCGGCGTGAAGCGCCATGGAGGAGATTGTCGGCGACGATTTCGTAGTCGTTGTAGGAAGTGTGGGTAAACGCGCCGCGGCCGTTGCAATCGCCGATGGCGAAGATGCCGGGAGTCGTGGTGCGGAGCTGATCATCGACGGGGATGTAGCCGCGCTCGTCGGGCGGGATGCCGGCCGCGGGGAGGTTGAGGTCGTCGGTGTTGGGTATGCGCCCCACGGCGAGCAGCACATGCGAGCCAGTGGCGTGGGGTGCGCCTTCGTTGCACTCGATGCCGACGGCGACTTCGTTCCCGCGCTTTTCGAGATGGATGCAGTTGGCGCTGACACGGACGTCGATGCCTTCGGAGACGAAAATTTCACGAATGACTTTGGAGGCATCTTCGTCTTCGTTCCCAGCGAGGCGGGGGTTCTTGTCGATGATGGTGACCTGAGAGCCGAAGCGGCGAAACATCTGGGCGAACTCGAGACCAACGGGGCCAGCGCCCACGACGATGAGGTGCTCGGGGAGTTTTTCGAGATCGAGGATGGTGGTGCTGGTGAGATACGGGACCGAATCGACGCCGGGCATTTTTGGGACGGCCGGGCGCGCTCCGACGTTGAGAAAGATTTTCGGCGCTTCGAGCAGATCGTCTCCGACGCGCATGGTGGTGGGCGATGCGAAGGAAGCCGTGCCGGTGAAGACGGTGCAGTTGGTGGTGGTGCGCAGATTCTTCTCGACGCCGTTACGAGCGCTGAGGATGATGGCGTCTTTGCGGGCCTTGACGGCGCGCATATCGACGGTGACGGGACCGGCGTGAATGCCGAAATCGGCGCCGCGGCGCGCGAGGTGAGCGGCGTGGGCGCTGGCCACCAGGGTCTTGGTCGGGGTGCAGCC
>PLDF01000229.1 GCA_003135055.1 Bryobacterales bacterium
TCATTTCTGCCAAGCGCCAAAGTGCCGGAATAAAACACCCGCAGTATTGCCGGTTTTGACGACGGCAACAACTGGCAACGGCGAGGTCGGCCCGAGAGCCTGGCTTGTCTTTTCCCGTTGACCTCAACCGAAATCTGCATCACCATGGAAGAGGTCGGCGAAGCGGAGGCGACTGCTGGAGAGCAGCGCCAAGGAATACCCGACTGGACTCATCGCGGACGATGAAGGGGGGTGCGGCGAAGCCGTACCCCCCAAAGAAAAGCACATCGGACCGATAGATCCCGATGCCTTCACTCTAAACCAGTTTCTAAATCGTTTTGACGCGCGACCGCGAATGTTCTCGTGGACGGCGGAAAGGTTCTGGGCAAGATCCTTGCGCACTGCGGCACTCATCGCACCGGCCGGGCCACAGGCTCCCGAGAGCCGGGCGGATGACCAAGAACGTGACGCGGGATCTCTGACCATTACCTATCCACCACTGCTCATGTTCCAGTTGAATGCGCGGGAGGATAGCTGTTTGTTCTGAACGCTTGCCTCGTTGCGAAGTCGCTACTGTCTCGCCACAGTCGTCGGAGTCGGCGCTGGCTGGCCGGCGTGGTGGTGTGCCTCGACGGCAAGAAACTGGTGGGCGCCGTCGTCAAAACCGGCAATACTGCGGGTGTTTTATTCCGGCACTGACAGAATGCCTCAACGATCTCATCAATACGATTCACGCCAGCTAACAGGGGGTTCTTGACAAGGATAGTGGAAGACCAATTTTGCAGCACGGGGTTCTCAACAACGAGTCGCCGCCACGTGCGATACAACTCGTCTCCGTCCTCACGGTTCCGGCAGATGCCGACAAACATGTCATACCCAAAGTTCTCTTCGATCTCACGCTCGGGATCCCCATCGTTTATTGCGAGCCTAAGGCAATCTGTGCCAACTTCGCCGTTCTCAATTAGCCGAGACGCAAAGAATTCATCGTGAGAGTCCCAAGACATGTCCTGTACCCAGCGGAAAAGCGGCTCCTGGGCAGAGCGCGATAAGGTGATGAGATCGGTCGGCCAATTCGACGTACCGGATAATATGTTGTTGGCCGCGCCGAGATCGAACGCGCGCTGGAGGCTCCGCGGATAAGGTGCGGTGAGACACCCGCGTTCATCGATCCGTTTTTGCAACTCCACGAGTCCGCTGGCGTAGAGTATGACCATTTCCCGATCATTTCGGACGGGTTTTTGCGGTTTCTCGAGTTCGAGGAGCTGGCGGGTCACGTCGTCGGGGATTACGGTTTCGGCCTCGAAATAACGGTATAAGGTCGCCCTACCGATCCCGAGGGCCTGAGCGCAGGCGGTCTTCCACTTGCGGCCGTACCCTAAGCGAACCGAAAAGAGCTTTTGGCACCTTGTTTCGAATGGCTTAGCGTCATTTACGTGGCGTGATTGTCTCATCCGTCTCAAAACTATCATAGTGTCTCATCTGTCTCAATGCAAAGCGAATTCTTGGGCAACCTCCACCGTTGCCGGTTGGCAGCGCGTCTAAATTCAGCACCGGAGAGTTCGAGGGGAATCGGGGATCACCACTGGCGTTCTAAGGTGCGGAAATTCCGAGAATTGTTGCCCCCTTCAAAGGACTGATCCCCCCGGGCTCCCGAGGGCCGGGAATTCCGAGAATTTTGCCTTCCGAACCAGGAAACCTTCGTTTTTGGGGTTGTGCTCTCAAATGGGAGAATTCCCTTTGGCCATTCCGTCGCATGGACCCGCAACGCGGGGTCGCCTTCCCCCCCCAGAAATTCCGATCTTTGCCCCCTGGATTTTCCTTAAGTCCGATTTGCTCAATCAGAGCGTGCCCATCGAAGGTGTGCAAATACCTGGCCGGGCACTCCAGCCCCCACCACGGCGCGCGCGTACCATCGCCGCTAGCGAAAGGTCTACGCAGAATATCGTGGAGAGGATTTCGATCTGAGGGACTGACACATCAACCCAGAATGGCGTGCGCTGGCCCTACTCCTCCTTATCACATCCTGTAGGGTTCCGACGTGGCACGGATTTTGGAAACGCGCAACACTCCGCTTATGCGCCCCGCGCAAGAGTCGGGAGACCCGCTGCAACCCCCGCTGCAACGGACCGCCCCGGCAACCGCTAACGGCACGTCTGCCCCCTATGCACAACGCACAACGCAAGTTAACGCCCAAGAGCTGAATTTTGATATTGTTGATTTTTAAAGCCTTAGTAAAGCAACCAATGGCCTGAGATCCGATGCGTCGAACCGTATAATTTGCTTGCGCATTCCGGCGACCATTACGGCGGCGAAAGGATTTCGAGTGGAATCGTGAGGGATCCAAAACGATGAAGGCAACTCTTTTCCCCTGTGGACCAGCGGCCAACGAAAGCGAGTTAATCGCCTTCAAGCATGTCGAGACTCGCCTGCAATCAACCCAAGGCAACGACGAATGGATTCTCCTGACGAATGTCGCCTTTTCTGTTACCCATCAACTTCAATCGGATGAAATCGATATCGTTGTGATTGGACCACCGGGCGTTCGGGTCGTTGAAGTTAAGCATTGGACAGCGCAATGGGTAGACGGGCACGCCGACCGCGTAGCCCAGGAGGCTGACCGCGTAACCAATAAGGCACGCAAGATTGGAACGACGCTTCGCAAGATCATTCCAGACCTCCCTCGGGTTGACGGGGCCATCCTTCTAACGCAAGAGTCTTCGAAAGTAAAGCGGCTTGCCGGAAGGGAACTGCGCGGGATTGGATTCTGTTCACTCAACGAGTGGAAGGAAGCAATCGGACTAAACGGTCCAGCCGCGCTTACCTTCCAGCAGATAAGGCTTTTGGGTCGCGCCATAGAACCAAAAGTCGCGATCGCAATGGAAGGGTCGCTACGCCGACTCGCCGGTTACGTCAACCTAGAACTCCAGACGCCCAAGGAGGAGCGTTTTCACCGGATATACAAGGGAAGCCATTCCACGCGGCAGGACCGCGTCGTTCTGCACCTCTATGACCTGTCCGCGAGCGACGAGAGAAACGCGGAGACCAGAGCTCGTCGCGAGCACGACGCACTTCACAAGCTTCAACTATTCCCTTGGGCTCCGCGGGTGTTGGACTCTTTTCAGGAAGCACCGGGATACGCGGGCGAGATGTTCTTCTTTACCCTCGTCGATCCGGCGGCGCCGTCTATTAGCGACCGCGCGTCCGACGGATCCTGGGACTCCAACGCAAGACTGGCTTTTACGCGCAGTACCGTGCGCGCCCTTCACGAGCTTCATAATGCTGGTGGCAATGAGCCGATGCTTCATCGGAATCTAAGTCCCAAGACAATCCTAGTTAAGCATGATAACTCTCCCATCCTGACGGGTTTTGATCGTACGAAAATCCCTTCGGACGTTAGCGTGGCGTCTACCCAAACTCCGGCAACGGGCTGGGGGGACACGGCCGCCCCTGAAGTCCGCACTCATGGCTTGGGCGCAGCCGATCAGCGTTCCGATTTGTACTCGATGTGCGCCTCGTGCAAGGTTCTATTTCACGGGCTAGAAGATGACCTGAGCCGACGGGCACTGCAAGCGTTGAGCAAGGGAACGGAAGAAAGGCCGGAGGCTCGCTGCACACTTGCGGACCTAGAAGCTTCCATTGCCGAGCTCTTAAGCGAATCTCTCCCGCCGGCCCCTCCGCTCCCAGCTAGGTTCTGGACAGAGGATCAGGTAATTCGGTTTCGAGACCACGACTATAGAATTGTCACACGCCTCGGGTCAGGCGGTGTAGGCACAACCTTCAAAGTTGTAGAACTCGATCGTGCAACTAAGGAGGATCTTGGGACTTATGTCGCTAAAGTCGGACACAACGCTGAATCCGGGCGTAAAGTTCTGAGAGCGTACAATTTGGCACGGTCTCACCTTGGTCGGCATCCGGCGCTCTCCGCAATTTTTGAAGTCGCGCGGGAGTGGCAAGAAAATACCTTCATCGCGCTAATGACCTGGATAGAAGGGGCACCCCTTCGCGAGTTCGTCGACGTTTTCCCACTATTAACAGAGGAACAACAAGAAGTTTCGGACGAGGCTTTAGCCTTACGCTGGGTACGCCTTATGTGTGAAGCGCTCGGAGTGCTTCATCGCAATGGCTTAGTTCATGGGGACATCAGCCCGCGAAATATCATCCTTTCAGGCAGTGACTTAGTCCTTACAGACTACGACTTCGTGGCGAAGATAGGCGAAAGAGCCGTCGATGGCGGGACGCGCCTTTATTCCTCACCCACGGATACGGAGAATCGACTTGCTTCTCCTTCGGATGACATTTACGCCCTGGCGGCTACCTTTTTCCATGTCGTGTTCGATAAGGAGCCATTCCAGTATGGAGGAGTTCAAGCCAAGGAACGTGGGTTGAACTGGGACGGCGTAAAGCGCAACGATTTCCCCACTTTCGCAGCATTCTTGGATAGAGCCACTCACAAGAATCCGGGACAACGCTTCTCGTCTATAGCTGAGGCGCTCGTCGCCCTTCAGGCACCGAAGACCCAACAGGCCCGCCCGGATTCAGAGAACTCGTACATACAACTGCAACTGAGCCAACCCTCTCCTCGGGACGGAGGCGAAGAGTCAACGCTTCGGGAAGAGAAAGTCGGCTGGTTGCTCGCCCTTCTCCAGTCATATCCAGGTTCGCGGTGGGGCAATCGCGAGACGCGTGGTTTGGATACTGACTTCGCTGCCGACACCTACGTTACAACTGATCTCGAAGAAACCTTAGATCGCGACATCCGAGAGCGACGAATCCGCCTCGTAATCCTCTGCGGGAACGCGGGAGACGGAAAGACCGCACTGCTACAGCACCTTGCGTCTAAACTGGGGCTCGGAAGACATTCCTCATCTGAGCGTATTTTAGAAGGCCGAATGGCGGACAACCTAATCGTGCGGATGAATCTTGATGGTTCGGCAGCATGGGGTGCGAGATCTGCGGATGAACTGCTTGATCACTTCTTAGAGCCGTTTCAGGAAGGCACTCCTTCCGAAGATATCGCGCACCTTCTTGCAATCAATGATGGTCGCTTATTGGAGTGGATCTCAGGATGTGAAGTGCGTCGGCACGGGCGGGAAACGCCGCTCACAAGAGAGCTTTCCGCCCTTCTCGAGGACGGTAATGGTACTGAAGGCTCCTATATCCGTTTTGTAACTCTCAATCACCGATCACTTGTTGGAGGTGTCACTCCGGATCGAAGCCACATCCAGACTCGATTCTTGGGGCGGCTCCTCGATCAACTCTACGGAGCCGAAAAGGCGCCTTCCATTTGGGCTCCCTGCCAATCATGCTCCGCGAAAGACCGCTGCGAGGTATTCCGGGCTACGCGACTGTTCGGTCCGGACGGACTTCCGAATCTCGCGCCGAACGACGTTCGATTGCGCGCACGGGAACGGCTGTTTGAAGCGCTGCAAGCCGTTCACCTGCGGGGTGAAACACATGTAACTGTTCGCGAACTGAGGGCTTCGCTCGTGTACATTCTCTTCGGCGTACACTTCTGTGACGACTATCACGCGGACGCAGATGCTCCGATCTCTCCATTCTGGGATCGCGCATTTTCACCCGATTCACCCGAGCGGCAAGGTGAGGTGTTAAGAGAGCTTGCCCGCTTCGATCCCGGACTCGAAGCTCATCCTCAAATTGATCGATACCTCCTTAGTAAACCCACCGCTGATAGTACTAGGGTGGCGCCACATTATGAACGACTAATATTGGAATCGGCCCGTCGGCGCGCCTTTTTTGAATGGACTGAGGAGGACATTAGGCAGATCGCAGGCGACGCTCACGAGCTCGGGCTTGCGCGAGGACGCCATCTAGCGTCGTTCCGAGACCTCGCTCTTGAAAAAGACCAAGGAGAACGGGCTAAATTGTGTGTGCGTTTGTGTCGGGGCATCTCGCACCTTGAGGATCTTCCTACCCAAGCTCTCGACCGGCCGCATGTCGTCCCGCTCCGAATCACGCCGAGAACGCCCACAGAGACAGCGTTTTGGGTCGAAAAGCCAATCTCTGCAATTCAACTGCAAGCGGATATTCCACCTGACCCACAGATGGACCGACTACACCGGCAGGTCTCTTTAATCTATCACTATCAGGATGGTCGCGAGGAGCGCCTGAGGTTGGGAGCTGATCTCTTCCATTTGCTGTTGGAGTTGGGAGAAGGATATCAGTTGGGAGATGTCTCGACCGACGATACGTTCGCCCATTTATCCATTTTTGTGCAGCGACTAGTACGTGAGGGCGAAAACCAGATGTTCGCTTGGAATCCGATGCAGGACGATATCACATACGCAGTATTTACCCGGATTGAACAGACTCATGCTGGAGTTCGGCAACGAATGTTCTTGAGCCCGATCGCGGAGACGAAACTTCGATGAGTGCCAGCAGGGGCGCCAATACAGCCCGCTCGATTGTTGACGAACTGCTTGGTCGCGACACGACTCGCGAGATCTGGACGGGGAATTATGCCAAGGTGATCCCACTTTCAGTGCAGGATTTTGATCTCTCTGCGGTTCTTCCGCCTGTTTTCTACATGTTTCGTTTCGGCCATCGTCGCGGCAAGGGAAAATTTCTTGAAGTCTTCGGTTCGCCTTCCGGTAGCGAGAAGGAACGCAAACAAACGGCCACAGTGGAGCGAATTGCGACGAAGCTCGCTGAGGGCGAAGACTTCGAAGGTTTTCGTGGTGAATCCGAGACCGCGATACTCGGCGATTTGCTGCTGACATTTTGTTTAGAGAACGCGAAGCGGGCGCTCGTGAGCTTTCGGTAAGCCTG
>PLDF01000404.1 GCA_003135055.1 Bryobacterales bacterium
TCGCTCGGCGCCACTGACACAGAGCGTCCATTGCAGTCATTCCGCACGCGCTGCACTCGCAATCCACCCACGTATGGGAGCCTGAGCGCGTCTCGCGACATTTCGAACATCTTTCGCAGTTTTTGTCCCAGTTATGAAAGCCTGAGCGCCTCTTGGGACATGCCGAGCATTTCTCGCAGTTCTTGTCCCACTTATGAAAGCCCTGCCGCGTCGCGCCACACCATTCGCAATTCTCGCAGTCACGACTCCAGTCGTGGACATCGTCAACCGCATCGCGTGTCTTTCCACATCTACGGCACGTACAGCCGATCCATTCGTGGAAACCAAGCAGACAACGTCCATTCATAGCTGCCCTTCCCCACTCAGTTTACGCTGGGTGATGACGCCGATACTGCAGGGCCCGACCTCGCCGCGCCGGGCAGATTGCCCCGCCCTTCAGGGCCGAGCGCGTGAGCCGTGATCTCGTTGTCGACAAGTCAGGAAAAAACATTGTACAAAATGACCCTTTGTGAGAAGCTCCGGCGAGTTCGAGACGTATCCAGACTGGGTACCCACCGTGGACAAGCGTCGGCGGTGCGCTCGAATCGATCTGAAAACAATGGGCGTCTGCGGGTTCGATCATAGTGCCATTTGGGTCGCAAAGGTTCGAAACGTGTCCAGACTGGGGAGCCAAATTTCAACCCATTGAAATCATTGGGCCGCGAAGAAGCGGAAAA
Source organism: Bryobacterales bacterium (assembly GCA_003135055.1). GTDB lineage: Bacteria > Acidobacteriota > Terriglobia > Bryobacterales > Bryobacteraceae > PALSA-243. The sequence goes on from PLDF01000404.1 coordinate 717, forward strand.
GATTAACTCCTTTGTTTTCAGGTTCGAGGCCTGACTGGGGTGATGGAACTTCACACTCGATCCGCAACTAATCCCTCAGCCAGATCAACGACCCAATAGCCCAAGCGGGTAACTTCCGAATAGCCGGAAATTACCGGCCAATGTTGTGAGTGAAGCACCCGCAGGCACCGACTTAGAGCACTATTCTTTTTTCAGTCGAAACTGTCTTACTTCGGCGACGCCTGCTTGCTGAGCGCAATCAGCACGGCGTCCGCGGCGGCCTTGCATTTTGGCCTCCGCAGTACGACAAGAGAGTCATCGGCGCGCGGCCGAAGACCACTTTTCACCCGACCAGGAAAGCGGGCAGAGATTGGCCGGTTATGCCGACAATACGTCCGCAATCGGAAAGCTGACCGCCTTAACGCCAATCGTCGATCACGTAGACATCGGCTCGATTGAACCCGTCCGCATGCGGACTTTGCATGGCGACACCCTGCATGGTCACTCGATATCCGTGGGAGCGCATGCGCCGGTAGGCATCTTCGCGAGCCAGGTTCACGCCAGCCTCTACAGTCGCTCCGCGCGAGGATGCAAACGCTTCGCAAGCATCCAGCAACTTGTCGAAACGTTCACCGGCTCCGGCACCACCCCGGGCCGCACCGAACTTGACGTAACACGTCTTCTCGCCGCCCTCCGATCCGGGTCCGTTCAGGCACACTGCGAAAGCATCGAGAACACCGCGCGTGTATGTCAACACGACGCCGCCGGTGCGCTGCGCAAGTACGGCCCGGATCTCACCAGCCAGATCGAGTCCCTTATCGATCTTATGGGTGAGTTTCCCGCAGGCCTGGATGGCCTGTTCGCGCTGGCTTTTGGTGAAGGCCGATAGCAACGCCGGCGCATTCGCAGGTTTAGCTTGCGGCGCTGTGTTAGCCTCCGGCGTACGCGTCATGATCGCGGTGAGATAGCGCGGCCAGTAGCCGAACTTCTGGTACAAGCCCACGTGCTTGGCGCTTTGCGGGAACGTGAACAGCCCTGTGTGCCGCACGCCCCATCGGTCGAAAATCGTCATAGTGGCTTCGAGCAGCCGCTGTGCCACGCCGCGGTCCCAGTATTCGGGCAGCACAGTCAGGGGCCCGAAGAACCCGAACGATCCCCAGCGCGTGGCTACGTTCGATCCGATCAGGCGGCCACCTTCGCGCGCCGCGATCACCTTGACGTGGGTCGAGCGCCAGCGCGGCGTCATCAAATTGCGGTCGCCCATGAAGTCGAGGGGATTAGGCAATCCCAGAAACGTTCCGAACGCCAGTCGGACAATACGGCCCGCCTCTTCGAGTTCACTCTGTTTGAGCAGACCAACTTTGATGGGCCGATTAGTCGACATTGCTTTACGCCTCCTGTGTTAACCCCGCGATCTTCTTGACGCATCAGATCTTGAGATGAGCAAACTGGCTCAGTATAGTCGATCGAGGCTGGGTTGCGCCTGGATTACGGCGTATGCGGAAGCTACGGGGCTCCCCGGCGAGTTCGAGACGTGTCCAGACTGGGTGCCCAGGCTGGACAAGCATCGTCGTTGGCCCCCGATCATTCTGAGAACAACACGCGTCCATGGGTTCGATCACACGGCCAACTGGGCGGCAAAAGTTCGAAACGTATCCAGACTGGGGAGCCAGTTTGCATCGCATTCATTCCATTAGGCGCCCGGATCTGCGGGAGAGCTAACCAAACCAATTTCACTGTTTTCTGGGTTTCTTCATCTGTTTCTACAGCTTAACGGTTCGAGCGTTGATGGAGCCCCGGTGCGGACTCGAACGGGCCCGCTGTTATTCAATCCTCGAGTTTCCGCAGGCGGATTCTACGCTCCTGTGTTCGCTCGGATTCGTCCCGCACCCGCATTCTCACGGCCTCACCTCAACGCTTCACCCACGCATGGCTTTCAACCGTCTCGCTGCCTTCGGTCAATCCGATCGTCCGATTCGCGGCCACGCCCGGCCACGCCTGCGTCTCGCCCGCCGGCCAGCGCACTTCGATGCGATCCGCCTTCTCCAGTTTTCCCAGCCCGAAATAGAGCGTGAGCGAATTTTGCGAAAAGTAGCTGCCGCCGCTCACCACCTCGGCAATCCGCTTGCGGCCGCCCGCTTCCACGGTGCAACGCGCGCCGATCGCGCTGCGATTCGACCGCGTTCCCGTCAACGTAATCGCGATCGCATTCTGTCGCGGCCCCACGTTCTTCAGCAGTGTGGGCTTATCGTTCATGTTCACGATCGGGATCTCCGGCCTGCCGCCGCCATCCAGATCGCCGATGGCAAGCCCGCGTGACGGCCTGCGCGGCGCGAATCCCGGTCCCGCCGATTCGGTGATATCGGCGAACCGCCCGTTGCCCAGATTCCGGTAAAGCAGCGTCTTCTGGCGATAGGTTTCGCCGATGGGCGACCGGTCGATCTCCGGATAGACGTGCCCATTCGCCATCACCAGATCGGGCCACCCGTCTTCGTCTATATCGAGAAAGGCAATGCCCCAGCCAAGCAGCTGATTGCGCCCCAGGCCGGCCATTTCGGAGACGTCCTCAAAGAAACTGCCATCCTCGTTCTTGTAAAGCGAAGGCCGGTCTCCCGAAAAATTGGTCTTGGCGATATCCAAAAAGCCGTTGCCGTCGTAATCCGCCACCGCGATGCCCATGCCGGCCTGCAACTGGCCATCGGCATTGTATGCGACGCCCGCCGCATCGCCGCGCTCTTCGAAGGTCCCATCGTGCTTGTTGCGATAGAGCAGGCTCGGGGTCTGGTCGCAGGCGACATAGATGTCGGGCCAGCCGTCGTTATCGAAATCCGCCGTGACCGCGCCCAGACCGTAACATCCGCTGCCGGCCCCGAGTTGGTCGCCCCCCAGTCCGTTCGTCAGAATGCCGGCTTTCCGGGAAACGTCGGTGAAGGTTCCGTCGCCGTTGTTGTGATAAAGCGCATTGTGCCCGGCCGGAAGACCGTGCGGCCCGCACCACACCGCCATTCCCTTCCATTCACAACTGTTGCTGCTGCCGGGCTTCGGAACGTTCGCCAGATCGAGATCTACGTAGTTGGCGACGAAGATATCCAGCAGGCCGTCGCGGTCGTAGTCGATAAAAGCGCAGCCGGATCCCCAGCGCGTGCCGGTCACTGGCAGCCCGGCGCGCTCGGTGATGTCCTGAAATTTGCCGCTTCCGAGATTCCGGTAAAGGCTGTTGTGGCCGTAATAAGTCACGAAAAGATCGGGATGGCCATCGTTATCGATATCGCCCACGCATGCGGCCTGCGCCCAACCAATGCGCGTCAGGCCCGACTGCCGGCCCACCTCGGTGAAGTGTCCGCTCCCGTCGTTTTTATAAAGCTCGGAACGCGACGGCGGCCCGTTGGCGATGAAGATGTCGTTCGAGCCGTCGCCATCGAAATCGAAGATCGCGACGCCGGTGCCCGTGCTCTCGAGGATGGAATCTTTCTTATCCTTGCCGCCGAAGGTGTTGGGAACGGTGAGGCCCGATTGCGCGGCGATATCGATGAAGCGGACTGCCGGGGTTTCCGCGGCAGTTGCCAACATCGCCGCCAACATCGCCGGCAGTATCGCCGGCAGAAGAGCCGCGAAAATCGCCGCCACCATCCCCGCAAGAATGAACATCGCTCGGCGTCTCAACGTCTCCGCGTCGAAAACCCCCATGGCTATCGGATTCCCATGTCGCGCAGCGCCTGTGCCGCCTGCCGGGCAACCGCGGCGTCATTGCCCTTTACCGCCTCGCGAAAATGGGCCGCCGCTCCATCTTTATCCCCTTCGGCCGCGAGCACCGTTCCCAGGCGCAATTGGGCGCGCGCCAGATCGGGCTTCAGCGCCAGCGCCGCCGCATACTCCTGGGCCGCTTCGGGCAACTCCTTCTTCCTTGCATGAAGGCCGCCGAGCAACTCGTGCGCCTCCACCAGACCCGCGTCCGCGCGCAGGGCCAGGTGGGCTTGCTTTTGCGCGTCGTCGAAACGGTCGGCGCGCACCAGCGCCAGTGCGTAATCGTACAGGTACGCGGCGCGCGGATAAATCTTGATGGCGCGTTCGAAATCGAAAAATGCGTCCCGGAATTCTCCCTTCTCCGCCATCATGCGGCCACCCAGATCCCACGCCGCTTCATCGAAGGGATCGGTTCGAAGCGCATCCTTCAGCGCCGGCTCCGAATGGCTCACTTCCGCCAGTCTGCGCGATTGATCCGGAAGCCATGGATCGAGCGTAATGGCCTTCTGAATTCTTTCCGCCGATGCCGTTAGCACTCCATATCGAAACCACGATTGCGGATCGTTCGGCGCGATCTGAACCGCACGGGCGAGAATTTGTTCGGCGTGCGCCTCGTCCACCCTCGCCAAAGCGCGCATCGCCTGCGCCGAATCGGGTTTGATTTGTAACGCCCGTTGGTAGGCAGCCGCGGCCTCTTGGGCCTTTCCCAAACTCTTCCAGCCGTCGCCCAAGACCATGTAGAACTCCGCCTCGGGCGGTTTGAGCTTATCGAGCCGCTTCACCAAGTCCGGTAGCCCGGCCGCCACATTGTTTTCCAGCCCCACCTGCGCCACTGCGCGGTACAGACCGTTCTGCGGAGTATCCGGCAACGGCAAAGGATAGTAAGGTACAACCTCTCCGCGATATTCTTGCGGCGGACGTTCCGCGAATTCGGCGAGCGCGTTGGCGGGCGCGCGCCGCTGAATCAGATGGTCGGTCATGATGATGTGTGGAGCGTCATCCGCCCTACGCTTCGGCATATGACACGTGATGCAATCGGCCGGCGTAGCCGTTGCGCTTGTCGTCGCGCGCGCCGGGTGCGGCCGCGTGTGGCATTGCAAACAAACGCTGGAATAATGCCGGACCGCCTCCTCGCCGCGCGGAATGCTATGCGGATCGTGACAACTGGCGCATTCCAATTTCCCGCCGCTCTCAAGAAAACAGCGCGATTGCCGCAGCCGGTAAACCGAGCTTACGCCTTCGAATGCGAGTTCGTGCCCGGTACCTGGCGCGTAGTCGAAGAAAATGGCGAAATCCACCAGAGGCTTTCCCGGAATGAACGAGAACGGGCCGCGATCGAATCGCTGCAGCATCGCCGGGATCCTGCCTTCCGTCGTTTCGAGGTGGCATTGCATACACACCTCCATCCGCCTCTCGGGACTCAGCTTCGCCGGATTGACCATGCCGGCCTGGCCGGAGGTCCGCACATGGTCGCCTCCGGGCCCGTGGCACCGCTGGCAATCGATCCCCTGGGGAAGTTCTTTGAGGAATACCGGATCGCTGCCGGGCGCTTCGTTGGCTGACGGAATGGCTGGGTAGGCGTTGTGGCAGAACATACACTTATAAGAAATAAACCTGCGGGTCCGGGGTTGTTCCAGGTCCGATCCAGGCACCATCCCCCATTCCCCACCCTTGCCCGGATACCAGCCGAGGGGGAACTCGATCAGCATGCCGCGCTCGGTCCGGTGCAGATAAAAGCGCGCGTGATTTCCGGAACCGATCACGTAGTCGATCTTCGCTTCCTCGACGTTGATCTCTTTGCCGTCCAGTCCCAGTTGCCAGCGGCGCTGGAAATACTCTCCGTTTCGGATCGTCATTGCGTAGTGACTGTCGGAAAGGGCGTGGTAGTATTCGGGAGTTTTCGCGTAGTCTTCAATGGTGTTGGCGGTTCCCGGCATAAAGAACGACCGGCCCATTCCGGTGCGCGCGTAGTTCGCCGCGATGTCTCGATGGCACGTCGCGCAAATCTTCGAATCGATATATCCGTTTCCTGGAAGCGCTCCGGGGTTCGTTTGGGCCGCCAGCGCGGCCACGCCCAGCGACAGCACTACCGCAAACGAGGGAAGAGGCGCCATTAAACCTTGATTCTACGCCGGTTTCGAGTCCGCTCGTCGAAACAATTGTCAAGGCCGCAATCTTCCGGAATTCATAGCTTGCAGTTCTTCGTTTCATAATTGTGACGCAATACGAAAGCGCTTACTTTTTGTATTGACGCTGGCTTTCGATGGTGATAGGATCTTTCCACTAGTCCTCTTGCCACGGGGCAAGGGAGGAGGGTAAATGTTTCGTTACTCCACGGGGCTCCGAATCGCCCTGTTAACGCTTTTTTGTGCGTGCGCAGTGTTTGCGCAACGCGATCTTTCAACTCTTGCCGGTACTATTACCGACACTTCGGGCGGCGTTGTCGTCAACGCGAAAGTAACCATAACCGAAGTCGCCACTGGCGAGGTGTATGCGATCACCACCAACAGCTTGGGTGAATTTGTCCGCCCAGCGTTGAAGGCAGCCACGTATACTGTCAGCGTCACCGCGCCTGGGTTCAAGACGTCCGAACAGAAGGGCGTACTTCTGACGCCCGGTGAGCGTACCGGCATCACCATCATTCTCACGGTCGGCGATATCGCCCAAACCGTCGAAGTGGCTGCGTCGGCGCCTCTGCTTCAGACTGAAAGCACTCAGGTGGGCGCGGCGTTGGACAGCAAGACCGTCACCGATGTCCCCCTGGGCGGGACGCGCAACCTGACATATCTCGCGCGTCTCTCCCCGGGCGTTGTGCCCGCCGAACCGGGCGCGCGCGATGCCAATAATGGCGGCTTCTCCGCCAATGGCGTTCGTTCCAACGGTCAGAATAACTTCTTGCTGAACGGAGTCGACAACAACATCAATACCATCGACTTCCTGAATCAGACCGCCTATGCGATCGGACCTTCTATCGACGCCGTCAGCGAAATCAGCATTCAGACTAACGGCTACAACGCCGAATATGGCCGCGCGGCCGGCGGCGTGATCAACGTGACCCTCAAATCCGGCACTAATGGGTTCCACGGCAGCTTATTCGAATACCTGCAGAACAGGGATCTGGATTCGAACACCTGGACGAACAACCGCGCGGGCGCACAGCGCGGACCGTTCCGGCAGAATCAGTTCGGCGCAACGGGCGGCGGTCCCATCCGGAGGAACAAGCTCTTTATCTTCGGCGACTACCAGGGAACGCGCGTCGCCGATTCCGGCGGCTCGGTGAGCGGCCTCGGCTACGCGAATTACACAACGGTTCCCACCGCGGCGATGAAGGCCGGCAATTTCTCCAGCCTTCTGGGGGCAAGCTATACCGGGACTGACATCAACGGCAATCCGATCTCGATTCAAAAGGGCGCGATCTACGATCCGTTGTCGACCGTCTACCAGACGACCAACGGTTTCCAGGTCCCCGTATCGCGGACTCAGTTTCCCGGGAATATCATTCCCGTCAACAGAATGGATCCCGCTTGGGCCAAGATCATTCAGCTCTATCCCAATCCCAATCAGGCGGTGATTACCGGCAATCAGCCGACCAACGATTATTACTACAACACGGCTGGCGGTCTCACTACCGACCAGGGCGATGCCCGCGTCGACTATCATCTTAGCGACAAGGACACCCTCTTCGGATCTTTGAGCTGGGGGAACACTTCCAAGTCCGACGGCGCTCCCCTCCCGGGCGCTCTGGACGACACGGGCTTTGGCGGCGCTGGTGAAATCGATCTCAGCCGCAACGGGCAGATGAGTTTTACCCACGTCTGGAGCCCAAGCCTCGTGACGGAAAGCCGCGTTGGCTTCACGCGTCTGGTGACGTCGCGCATTGGAGCCAATCCGGGCGCCGACCTGTTCACGCAATTCGGTATCGGCGGCTACGACCCCACGACCGCCACTACCAATAACGGCGGACTTCCGCAGATCGGTTTCGGAAACGGCTATCCGACGGTTGGCGCCACCGACTGGGTTCCCACCAAGGAATACAATAACGTTTGGGACCTGGTCCAGAACGTCGCGCTCAGCAAGGGCGCCCACGCCTATAAATTCGGCTTCGAGTTCCGCTCTGTGAAGTTCCCGTTCTTCCAGGTTCCCGATCCTCACGGCAATCTCGGTTTCAGCAGCAACGAGACCGCGTTTCCGTCGGGAAACAACGCCTCGAATGGATCGAGTATCAGCAGTCTGACAGGCGATTCCATGGCTTCGGCTTTGTTGGGCGTACTCGACAGCGGCAACATTTCGACCACGAATTTTGTTTCGTCGCAGAAGGTCGCCTTCGCGGGTTACGCTCAGGACGACTGGAAATTAAGCCCGAAACTGACGGTGAACCTGGGTGTCCGTTATGAGTTGTGGTCGCCGATCGGCGAGCAATTTGGCCGGCAGGCGAACTTCGATCTGCAGAACAACACCCTCTACATCCCGCAGGGCGGTAACTGCAACGAGGCTCTGCCACCGAACTTCGGGGCTCTCTTCCCGACGGTGACCGTCAACCGCTGTCAGGTTTCGAATTATCTCACTCCCTGGGATAAGACGGATTTCGGACCCCGCGTCGGCATCGCATATAAGCTTTTCGAAAAGACCGTTCTTCGCATTGGATACGGCATCTTCTACGGCGGCGAAGAGAACCAGGGCGGCAGCCCCAACCGGGGCGAAGGCGTGCCGTTCAATGAAACCGTCAACCTGACGCGCACCCAGGGCGTCAGCACTTATATCGGCGTAAGCCAGTCGCAGTGCCAGGGCTGCGATTATTTCACCGGCGGCTTTTCGGGTGGATATCCAAGCAGTCCGTTCACTGAAAACGCGAGCGTTTCAATGCGCGGCGTGCAGACGGATTTCGACAACCCTCTGGTGCATAAGTGGAATTTCGTGATCCAGCGCGAGTTGCCATCTGGTATGGCTCTCGAAGTCGGTTACGAGGGCAACCATCAGGCGCATCAGTTGATTCTATGGAACTCCGACACGAACCCGAATCTCGGCACTTTCAACACTTCGATCAGTTCGGCGCTTTTGCAGGAGATTCAACCGGCGTGCTCGACTTGCCAGTCGGTTGGCAACGGCCTTTCGATGACTTCGACCTTCGGCTTCGGAAACTACGCCGCCGGGTCGGCGAAACTCGAAAAGCGGTTCAGCCATGGCCTGCAATTCCTGACCGCCTATGTCTGGAGCCATGCGCTGGCGAACAGCGGTACTCCGCTAAGCGGGTCGAGCAATCTGAGCCCGATTACGAATACGAACTATGCGACCGCCTATTCCAGCGCATCGTGGGATATCCGGCATAGTCTGACTACCAGCTTCAACTACGAGCTGCCGTTCGGCAGGGGTAAGCAGTTTGGCAGCGGCATGAACCACGCTGCCGACGCGATCGTCGGCGGTTGGCAGTTAAATGGCATCCTCACGCTGCGGACTGGCGTTCCGATCACCATGTCGGGGGCCAATTGCCACGGCGTCTGGAACCGTTGCCTGCCCGATTACGTTCAAGGCTACACCGGCAATGGCAACACGCCTCCTCCCGGCGGACGCACACCTAACGAGTATTTCAATATCAGCGACTTTGCCGAAGCATACTCGAATCAGGCTCTCGGCATCGCGACCGGCGGCGACGTTGGCCTGCAATCGATAACCGGCGCGCCCACGAAGACCTTGGACCTCTCGATATTCAAGGACTTCAAAGTTAACGAGCGGTTTGCGGTTCAGTTTCGTGGGGAGGCCATCAACGTCGGCAACTTCGTGGTGTTGAGCCAGCCCGACGTGAGCATAGGCGATTCCAAGGCTTACGGAGGAAACGGCAACTTCGGAGTAATCACCAGCAGCGTGGCGGGAACCGAGCGCCACCTGCAGTTCTCGCTAAGGTTGAGGTTCTAAGCCGGAGTAACAATCCAAGTGCAAGGAAGAACGGCCCGCTTCGGCGGGCCGTTCTTGTTTGTGTGCCAGTAAGACAGGCCAAGCGGCCTGTCTTACATCGCTACAGTGAGGTTTAAGTAGAGCCCGTCCCGTTTACCCAAACTTTGAGAGTGTCAAAACGGGTA
>PLDF01000299.1 GCA_003135055.1 Bryobacterales bacterium
TGTGAACGCTGCACGCATGAGTGCGCGCGCCACGATTCGATTAGGGATTGGTAAAGCCCGTCACCGAATCGATGCGTCCATCCGGACTGAACACGAAGACGCTCGTTCCGCTCATCCGCTCTTTCCCGTCGCTGCCCGCCGCAATCCAATCGGCGAGTACCGTGCCCTGGCAGTGCCGGACATCGCCTTTCCGCTGCAGGCCGATGCCCGGCATAAACCGCTGTGCCGCGCCGATGTGAGCTGTCAGATCGGCTAGACCATCGAGCAGGCTGAACCGGTCGCGGAAGCGGACTCCGGGAGTGACAATCCTGGCGAGTGTCTCCTGACGCGCTTGTTCGTCCGCGACCCACGCTGCGAACCAGACATCCACCGCGTTCGCCGCGTCCGCATATACTTCGTTCGCGATCACATTGCCGAACAGCGAAAGCTGGAAGCGCCACCCTTGCACGTGCTCATCGCGCGGACCGGCCTCGGAGAATTCATGCAGCAGATGAAGGCGGGTTCCGGCTTCGTCCGGATCGAGGTGAATGGTAACGCGCGAGCTTCCGGGCGGTATCGGCTTGCCGCTCGCGAAACCATAAGTGAACGCGATCCGTTCGGGCTCACGCACTTCTAATACTTCGCCCAGAGATTCAATTCCATTGGGATGGCGGATGTACACCTTGCCTCCCGGCCTGGCGTCGATGGTGGAGCCGGCGCCCCACCAGCTCGCCCATCGCGCGCTGTCGGTGAAGAATCGAAAGACAGTCTCCGGCTTTGCTTTGATCACAACGGTTCGGTTCAGGTGGTATGGTAATTCCGTCATAAGTCCTCACTGATCTTGTCTCTTGCGGATCTTATTTCTTGCCGCGATCTTGTTTCTTGCCGCGACCCTATCTCTTGCCGCGGCGCTGGCGCGATTTCGCGCGCGGCTTGGGGCGCGGTTTGGGCCCCCGGCGCGTTTCCTCCAACTCGGCCGCCAATTTGAGTTTCCATAAAGCGTCGTCCCACATGCGCTCAAGAATCTCCGCAACTGGCCCGAGCGCCTCGCGGCGAGCCCGGTAGAACCGGTTTCGCCGCTGTGCGCGCGCCTCTACCAAACCGGCCTTCACCAGCGACCCTAGCTGAAGCGAAACCGCTCCGAACGTGACGTCTGGCATCGCCCGATGGATTGCCCCCGCTGTTTGCTCCTCGTGCCAAACCAGGCGCAGGATCTCTCGGCGGCGCGGTGAGGCGATCGCATCGAGCACGGCGGGCTCCATTGAAATTAATTTAGTTTAAACTAAACTGATTGTCAACAGGTCGATCGCTCTGTCGCAAAAAAAGGCAGGGCCGCCAGGGAAGCATCCGCGCGTCCGTGGACTTCAGGCAAGCGCCGGTTCGGTCTTCGCCTTCGAATGCGTGGAAGCGCAATTAGAATACGGGCCGCGACCGGTCACGGCCAAGCCGCGTTACTCCTTTCGGGCCGGCCCGGCCGCCTTTTTGTACGCCTTGTCTAAGGTGACGAGCGCTCTGTCGATGTCACGGTCGTTTTCCAATTCGAATAGCTGCCACTTCCCGCCCTCTTCGCTTTGCGTCTCGTAAGGCAGCTTATAGGCGATCGCTTTGGCGCTTTCGAGAGCGCGTTTGTCCGGAAGCATCGCGAAGACCACGGTTCCCCGATAGAAGGCATGCAGGCCAAACATGGGACGCATGCTCACGCCGGGCCAGCGCGAAAGTTCTTGAGCCAGCAGAGCGGATCTATGCCTCATCTCTTCTGAAAGAGGTACGAGTCTCGGCCGCTTTCCTTTGTTCGCTCCGGACGTGACCATTCGGACCTATGTCGATCGTGCCACAGTTCTAGGCATATCTGCATTTATTGTGGGGCAGGCAATCCTGCCGGCAATCCTGCCTGCAGCCGCCTTTCAGGCGGCTACTGCGAACTGTGCGCAATCTTCGCACCCCGGCCAGCGCCGGCTGAACGCCGGCGGCGACAGGCAAGGGGGCGTGTCCACAAAGCTACCGCGCCACGTAGAGTTCCAGATCCTGCTGGAGATCCTTGGCTTCTTCGATCTTCACCATGATCGGCCTGGCCAGCTCCATCTCGGCCGAATCGGGCGATTGGTATTCGAACGTCCCCAGAAGCCGGTATTGCCCGGGGGCCAGACCGGTGAATTGATACTGGCCCCGCGTATCGGTGCGGGCAATCCGAACCGGCGCCAGCCGCCTTACCGGGTCCAGATCGTATGGCTCCAGAAACACCGGAACGCCGGCCACAAACTGCGAGGACAAGTTGACCGTGCCGTGAACCGCGCCAGGACTCGCCGACAGGGTGAACTTGATCGGCAGAGTCATTGACCCGGATTCTCCACTGGCGAGCACGATTTCATTCCACCCATCCGCGCGGCCCCCCACGGGCGTATTGTGCGCCATAAAGCCGACGGGGTAGTACGCTGGATTTGGAGCAACGGCGAACTCCCATCGGCCGGGCGTTAGCTGCACGCCCCTGCCGCTCACATCGATGTTTTCCCTCGCCCCTGGGCCGGATAACTCCTTGCGGCGCGCCAGCACTTGCAGTTTCGAGTTATCCACCCGGCCGCCCTTGTTGTCTTCGAAAGTGACCAACACGCTGGGCAATTGCGTACCGCCAATGCGGACATCGGTCAGGTCGCGGTCCAGGTCGAATGGCAGATAGCCGGCATATTGCCCGCGGGTGGCCGCGGCGGAGATGTTGATCTCGTATTTGCCGGGGGCCTGCGGATTGAATTGGAAACGGCCTGTGCGGGAATCCGCCGTGACGGTCTCCACCCCCATGTCGGATACCAGAGTGACGGTGATGGGAGTGGGCATTACGGGAACGTAAGCCGTGCCGGATAACTGGAACAAGCGGCCCGGCAGGGGACGAATGACGATGTCCCCAGTCTCTTGGTCCAGCATGGTTTCGACCTGCCGCGCCTGCTCTACCATCATCACGTCTTTGTAGAACGTGGGCACGTATCCGCCGTCTTCATATGCCTTTGATGCCGTGCGGACCAGATACGCGCCCGGTTCGAGGAGGCCGAAGCGGAACATGCCGCGGTCGTCCGACGAGACGCGGTTCACCAGCACCGGAGGCCGGGTGTTTCGGAAAACCACCACGTCATGCTCCGGCAAACCGACGTCGTTTTCGTCCACGATCTTGCCCGCGATGGCGCCCAGCCGCGGCAGACGGATTTCGATCTGCATCTTCTGCGGCTCTTCCAAAACTACCGGCAATCCCGCCGATTTCCACTGTTTTTGGCCGTATTGGGTGGTGGCGAACGCGCGGCGGGAAGCGGTCACAATGTACGCGCCGGCCGCCAACCCTTCCAGATCGAACGTGCCATAGACATTGGTGCGGACGGATTTCCCCGCTCCGGCGGTTCCCGCCACGGGACTCGCCACCACCAGAGTTCGCGCCAGCGGGCGGCCGGTTTGCGCCTCCACTACAGTGCCCTGAATGATGGCGGCATGGAGCGCGGCCGCCCATGCCAACGGCAGAATCGGCAGCAGTATCCGCATACGGTTCTTGACGTGATGACGCAGGAAAGCGCTAAAGAGTGCAAGGAGATTTCGGCCCGGCGCGGACGACTTTACAGAGGCCGGAGTATGAGATCGTCGATCTTGCCATGCGGCGGCGTCAGCAACGCTCGCGTACATCGCCGGCAACGCCGACGGCTGGGGCTGGGTTACGCGGTGAACTTCGGCAACCGGATCTCCTGGGTGCTGCTGGGCGTTGTGGTGGGCGGCATAGCCTCTTTGCTGCCAGTGTCCGGCTGAAGCCATGCGCTGAGATCGCGGCCCAGCAGCACGGCCAGTTTCCGGATGTCCTCGGCGTAGTAATCCACCAGATAGCGGCGGTCTTCGGGGTCTAATGCGAGCTTTCGGCGAGGCGTGAAGGCTAGCCGCCGCGCCGCCGGCAGAAGCTTCGCAGGCATGATCCTCTTGATGGCCTGCCAAACGCCCAGATTACGCAGCGTATAACTCACGCCGGCGAGCCGCGGCACGGATAGCTCCAGATGGCGTTGCCGCGTGTCGGGCGAGAAAGTATCGTCAACGCCCAGAAACCGGAAGATAGCCGCCATCATCGCCGCCGTGTGGGCGCGGTAGTCGTCGTAGAGATGAATGCAGATGTTTTGCCGCGGGAATAGCTCCAGGAAACGGCTCACCTGGCCGTGATAGAGGCCGAACTCCAGCAGCGGATATTGCAAGCTGAACTTGCGGGAACGGTTCTGCAGGCAGGCCTCGATCTGTTTCCGGAACGAAAGGCGGAGGCCGCCCGCGGCCACCTGGTGCAGGTATTGAGAGAAGGCGCGGTCGGCGGGGTCGCGCAAGATCAGCAGGATTTTGGCGTTGGGAATCTTCGCGTGAATGTTGCGCGCGGCGGTCTCCGACCACAGATAGGCGGGGCTGGCCTCGCCGATAGCGGTCTCGCCGCGAACGTGTTGGAAGAGGCGCACGTAGTCCTCCCATTCGGTCACCATCCCGCCGAAGCGGCGCTCGCGCATGGGGCCGTCGAAGTACTTGCGTAACTCGCGCTGGCCGCGCTCCACCCCGGGCAAGATCTCTCTGGCGCAGTTTTCCGGCCGGAACTCCGACCCAAAGTAGCAGGGCTCCTTGATGGGGCACATGTAGATCCGCGGATGCTGATCCAGATAGTGATAGAGCGAGGTGGTGCCCGCTTTGGGCGCGCCGGCGAGAAAGAAGTTTGGCAACACGGCCTGTGAGGAAAGTGTATCGAAGATTACGGTGCGTGGGTAGGATGGGGGAAACGTTTACAGGTGAAATGTAACAGCAAAATTCGCGTTCAGTGTGCGGTGGCAGATCCAGCATCGATAAGCAAGCGATCCAGTGCTTTACGGTCGTAAAGGCGGCCGTCGGCAACCGCAGCTCGTACGAGCCGGTGTTCTCGATGGACTGTAGAGGATCGGCATCGAGCAGATATTGCTTAGGATATCGTTCCGCTGTCGGCCGGCCTCGGGCAGAACTCTTACCTGAGTCCGGTGCGAGAATAGGGTTATGGACAGTTACGCCCTGCCGCACGGCGCCAGGGGTATCGAGGGCGAGAATTTCGCCGTCTATTTCGGCGACGACAAGGTCGTGGTCGTACCAAAATCTACCGGCAGGGGAAAACATTACACTTTTCAGGCCAAGCCTGCCTCAGGTGTGATGGACCTGCACGAAACCGCCACCAATGCCGACGGCCGCGAAGGCATTGCCAGGGGCATCGACCCCCAATACTAACCAGACCCCGAGCCGAACCCCGTCAGCCTCAATCCAATTCCTCCCCCACAAGCCCCACAATACAAACCAAGAATCTCTGCGTCTCAGCGGTCTCTGCGTCGAAGAGACCTTCCCCAAGCGGCCCTCCCAACCACGATATGCCAAACGACCCCAGTCCCAGTTTCGGACGCTCACCGACCTCAGAGCCAGCCGAACCCGCGACGCAAACTCCGCTTCCTCCGGCGTTGCCTTTGACCTCATCCCCATCAAAGATTCGAACCTCCGCGTTGCCCCCAAAACTCCGCCCTCCGCGTTGAAAACCACAGCCTCGCCCACCCCGCCCCCGGCACTGCGTTATACTCCGCTTGGCATGACATCCGGCCCCATCCGAATCCTCGTCACCGGCGGCACCTTCGACAAGGAATACAACGAGCTCACCGGCGAGCTGTTCTTTCAGCACACCCACGTTTCCGAGATGCTCCGCCTCGGCCGCTGCCAGCTCGGCGTCGAAATCGAAACGCTCATGATGATCGATAGCCTCCGGATGACCGATGCCGGCCGGGCTGTCATCGTCGCCCGCTGCCGGGCCGCGCTCGAAAGCCGCATCGTCATCACCCACGGTACCGATACCATGGCGGAAACGGCGGGCGCTCTGGGCCCCAACATCGCCGGGAAGACGGTCGTCCTCACTGGCGCCATGGTCCCTTACACGTTTGGCAGTTCCGACGGAATCTTCAACTTGGGGACGGCCTTGGCGTTCGTGCAAACCCTGCCTGCGGGGGTCTATATCGCCATGAATGGCCGGCATTTCCGATGGAATGCGGTTCACAAGAACCGCGAGCGGGGTGTCTTCGAAGAAGCTTAGCGTATGGCTATCAAGTATTGTAACATACAAACCCTCAACTCCTTATGTGAAAAAGCTGGCACTCTCCAGCGAAGTGTGCTAATAATATTGATGAGCCCAGTAAAACCATCGTAGGTTTCACTCGGGCACATCCACGCAACACAAGATCAACCTGGAGGTAGTTATTACATGAAAATTCGTCCGCTCTACGACCGCATTGTGGTCAAACGGATTGAAGAGAAGGGCGAGCAGAAGCTGGGAGCCCTCTTCATCCCCGATTCGGCCAAGGAAAAGCCCCAAGAGGGCGAGGTAGTGGCTGTCGGCAAAGGCAAGCGCCTCGAAGACGGCAAAATTGTCCCGCTCGACGTACAACCTGGCGACCGTATCCTGTTCGGGAAATACTCCGGCAGCGACATCAAGCTGGATGA
The DNA here is from genome assembly GCA_003135055.1 of Bryobacterales bacterium. Taxonomy (GTDB): domain Bacteria; phylum Acidobacteriota; class Terriglobia; order Bryobacterales; family Bryobacteraceae; genus PALSA-243. Next base: position 6,472 of record PLDF01000299.1, read on the forward strand.
AGATGAATACCTGATCATGCGCGAAGACGAAGTGCTCGGCATTCTCGACGCGCAACCCCAAGCAGCCAAGAAAGCAAGCTAAGGAGTCGACACAACTATGGCAAAACAGATTGTTTATTCCGAAAATTCCCGTCAGGCGATTCTGCGCGGCGTCAACCAGCTGGCCGACGCCGTAAAAGTGACCCTCGGCCCCAAGGGCCGCAATGTGGTCCTCGAGAAGAAGTTTGGCGGCCCCAGCATCACCAAAGACGGCGTCACCGTCGCCAAGGAAATCGAGTTGAAGGATCCGCTCGAGAACATGGGCGCGCAGTTGGTGCGCGAGGTTGCATCGAAGACCTCGGACGTGGCCGGCGACGGAACCACCACCGCTACCATTCTGGCGCAATCCATCTTCCGTGAAGGCGTGAAGGCCGTTGCCTCCGGCGCCAACCCGATGGAGTTGAAGCGCGGCATCGAAAAGGCCGTCGAAGTGGCTATCGGGGAAGTCAAGAAGCTCTCCAAGCCCGTCACCGGCGACATGATCGCGCAGGTTGGCACCATCTCCGCCAACAGCGACGTCACCATTGGCAACATCATCGCCGACGCCATGAAGAAGGTCGGTAAGGATGGCGTAATCACGGTCGAAGAGTCGCGCACCATGGTCACCGAGCTCGATACCGTGGACGGCATGCAGTTCGACCGCGGCTATCTCTCGCCTTACTTCGTGACCGACGCCGAGCGCATGGAAGCGGTACTCGAAGATCCGTACATCCTGATCCACGAGAAGAAGATCAGCAACATGAAGGACCTGCTGCCGCTGCTCGAGCAGATCGCGCGCTCCGGCAAGCCGCTGCTGATTATCGCCGAGGAAGTGGAAGGCGAAGCGCTGGCCACCCTGGTGGTCAACAAGCTCCGCGGCACGTTGAACGCCTGCGCCGTAAAGGCCCCGGGCTTCGGCGACCGCCGCAAGGCCATGCTGGACGACATTGCCACCATCACCGGCGGCAAGTCGATCATGGAAGAAACCGGCATCAAGCTGGAAGGCGTGAAGCTGGACGATCTGGGCCGCGCCAAGCGCGTCACGGTGGATAAGGATAACACCACCATCGTGGACGGCAACGGCACCCAGAAATCCATCGAAGGGCGCATCAAGCAGCTCCGCTCACAGATCGAGGAGACCACGTCCGATTACGACCGCGAGAAGCTGCAAGAGCGGCTGGCAAAGCTGGCCGGCGGCGTTGCGGTGATCAAGGTCGGCGCGGCCACCGAGACCGAAATGAAGGAAAAGAAGGCGCGCGTGGAAGACGCTCTGCATGCGACTCGCGCGGCGGTTGAGGAAGGCATCGTTCCGGGCGGCGGCGTGGCTCTATTGCGCGCGGCGGCGGCGCTGGCCGACTTCAAGCTGGAAGGCGACGAGCAGATTGGCGTCAACATCGTAAGACGCGCCTGCGAAGAGCCTCTGCGGCAGATCGTGATCAACTCCGGCACCGAGGGCGCGATTGTCGTGTCGAAGGTCCGCGAGAACACCAATCCGAACTTCGGATACAACGCTTCCACCGACACCTATGAAGATCTGGTGAAGGCCGGCGTGATCGATCCGACCAAGGTGACCCGGACGGCGCTGCAGAACGCCGCGTCCATCGCCTCGTTGATGCTGACCACGGAAGCCATGATCGCGGAGATACCGGAAAAGAAGCCGGCTCCCGGTCCGGGCGGCGGCCACGGCCCCGAGATGGATTACTAACCAACCTTTGCAACTTTGCAGTTGGCCGCGCTCCGTAGCATCGGAGCGCGGCTTTTTTGCGTAAGACAGGCCTCCTGGCCTGTCTCCGGGTTACACGAGGCTTTGAGGCGTTAAAATTAAGCTGATAGACACCAGTCCGATGTCCACTAAGCCTGTCACCTACCTGACGCACGAGCAATACCTCGAAATCGAGCGCAAGGCCGAATACCCCAGCGAGTACATCGATGGCGAAATGTTCGCCATGTCCGGCGGATCGCCGAACCACGCGCGCATCGCCCTGAATACCGCGATGAAACTCACCGAACAGTTGCGTGGACGCCCTTGTGAAGCGTTTGGCGCGGATCTGCTGCGCCTGCACATCGCCAAGTACAATGTCTCCACGTACCCTGACGTGCTGGTAACTTGCGGGCCGAAACAACTTCTGGACGCCCGCCGCGACACGCTTACCGACGCCACCGTCATCATCGAGGTTCTTTCCCCATCCACGAAGAATTACGACCGTAGCGAAAAGTTTCGCTTCTACCGATCCTTACCTTCCTTTTCCGAATATCTACTCTTGGCGCAAGACGAAGTAAGCGCCGAACACCACGCCCGCCAACCCGACAATTCCTGGCTGTTTCGCGAATTCACCAAACCCGCCGGCGAAATCGAGCTGAAATCAATCGGCTGTCATCTACAGCTCCAATCTCTCTACGAACGCGTCGAGTTCGAAGCAGAAGCGTAACTACGCCCACCGTTACAAACCCTTAACAACCCGCCTCTCCCCTCCCGCATCTATATAACTGGAAGGATAGGTACAAATCTCATGATGAACCTGTTAAAAGCACCGAGCCGGCTCGCCGGGACGTTGTTTGCGGCGGGGTTGGTTGCCGCCGCCCAAGGGGGAATGGCGCAACCAGGTACGTTGAACTACACCGAGGGGCAGGTTTCCATTAATGGGCAGGCGGTTCGCGGAGCGCGTAATACCGCGGTTCAGCCCGGTCAAGTCCTGCAGACGCAAGACGGCAAGGCCGAAATGCTGCTCACCCCGGGCGTCTTTCTGCGGCTGAACAACCACTCGCAAGCGCGATTGGTAGCAGCATCCATCACCGACACGCGCGTTGAGCTGGTGCAAGGTGAGGCCATGGTGGAAGCGGGTCAGGTGGAAATGGCAAACAACCTCACCATCGCCGACGCCGGCTACAGCGCGCAAATCGATAAGCGCGGAATTTACGATTTCAACGCCGATCAACCGAAGGTTGCGGTGTACGACGGCGAAGTTACCGTCAGCAACGGCGACCGCACCGAGAACGTGAAGAAAGGGCATCAGCTTGCCTTCGTCGCACAGAATGAAAAGTTGAAGACGCAGAGCTTCAACGTCAACAACGCCGACCCGCTCTATTCGTGGAGCAGGCTGCGCTCCGGGTATATGGCCGAAGCCAATATGTCGAGCGCGCAGACCATCGTGGTTAACAACCCGAGCTGGTTCTACGGCACTGGCTGGTATTGGAATCCGTACTTCAGCTCGTGGGCCTTTGTGCCCGGCGGCGGATACTTCTACAGTCCGTTCGGATTCGGATTCTATTCACCCGCTTATTGGGGCGTCTACGGGCGCGGCATCATCGGACGCGGATACATTGGCGGTTACGGCGCGTACCGGCCGGGAGTAGCGGCAGTCTCCGGATTCCGCGGAACGGCAGCTCCCATGGTCATGCGCGGCGGATTCGGCGGCGGCGGCCACTTCGGCGGCGGCGGCGGACGCCGCTAAGTGCGACGGGCCTCCTGGCCGGTCTGCCCGGTCGAGCACGCGCTGCAAGCGCGTTGTCCGCTTATCCCGCAAGCGTGTTCCCTGCTTATAATGGGCTGAACATGAAAGCCCACTTTCTCCTCATGGCCGCGGCGGTTCTCACTGCCGCGGCCGCTCTTTCCCAAGTCTCCTCCAAGCCTCCATCCACGGCGCCCTCATCCACCGCACAACAACTTGCCACCCTGCTGACTGCAAACGGCCTCAAAGCCGACGTTTCCTTCCTGGCATCCGATCTGCTCGAGGGCCGGGACACGCCGTCGCGCGGTCTCGACATCGCCGCCGAATATATCGCCGCGCAGTATCGCCGGGCAGGCCTTGAACCGGTCGGCGACGATGGCTATTTCCAGACCGCCACGTTCGTCGGCGTCACGCCAAATACCGACGGCCTCGAATTCACGCTCGACGCGAGCGGCGCCACGGTCAAAGCCAACACGGCATCCATCGCTTTGCAGGAGCCGGTAGCGCTCAATCTCGATCACGCCGCTGTGGTGAAAGTGGCGATGGAAGATCAAGCGGCTATCGATGCGCTAACGCCCGAGGCGGTCCGCGGCAAGGTGCTGGTGCTGGAACCCTCCGCGCCATCTTCCGGAGCCCAGCCGGCCGCCGGCGCCGCACGTGGCGGACGCGGTGGACGCGGCGGCGCGGGCATTGCAACCGCCTTGGCAAGCAAGCTGCAGCCCGCGGCGATCGTGCTGTTTGCCGCCCCTGGCGGGCGCGGCGGCGGACGCGGTGGAAACGGCGCACGGCTGCGTGAAGCCTCCACCATGACCGCCGCATCGGTTGCGATTCTGTCGATAAGCGATCCGGCCATCCGCGCCGCTCTCGATGCCGCGGCTGCGTCCACCATCTCCGCGCATATCGCCGCGCCCAGCGTGGTCACGTCGAAAGTGCGCAACGTCGTCGGCCTGCTGCGCGGGTCCGACCAGGTTCTGAAGGACACTTACGTGCTGATCACCGCGCACTACGATCACCTGGGCATCCGCGACAACGGCACGCCCGATCACATCTTCAACGGCGCCAACGACGATGGCAGCGGCACGGCTTCGGTGATCGAAATCGCCAACGCCCTGGCGGCGCTTCCCACGCGGCCCAGGCGCAGCATCGTATTCATGACGCAGTTCGGCGAAGAGAAGGGCGACCTGGGTTCCCGCTACTACGCGCAGCACCCGATTTTCCCGCTGGCGAAGACCATCGTCGACGTGAATCTGGAGCAGGTGGGCCGCACCGACGATCTGGAAGGCCCGCGCGTGGGCGCATTCAATCTCACGGGCTTCGACTACACCGATCTGCCCGCGGTCTTCCGCAGAGCGGGCGAGCAGACCGGCATCCAGGTCATCAAGCACGAGAAGAACAGCGACGCCTACTTCACGCGCAGCGACAACGCCGCCTTCGCCGAGGCTGGCGTCCCCGCGACCACTCTTTCGGTGGCTTACGATTTCCCCGACTACCACAAGGCCGGCGACGAATGGCCGAAGCTCGACTACGAAAACATGGCCAAAGTGGACCGGACCGTCGCGCTGGCCGCGCTCGACATCGCCAACAACCCGCAAGCGCCGAAATGGGACGCAAGCAATCCGAAGACCGAGCGATTCGTGAAAGCGCGCGAAGCGGCTAAGTAACGCCGGCGGTCTTGCCGCCGGTGTTTTTTGCAGTGGCGCGGGCCCATGGCCGGCGAAGCCAGCAATCCAAATCCGCCCCCGCAGCCCTCAGCTTCGTTCCGCGCCATCCGAAAACACCCGCCCCCGCAGCCCTCCAACCGCCTCCCCCCCCGGACGTTCCGGCAACCCCCGCGAAAACCTGCCCAAGACCTTCAGATCGCTTCCCAACTCCGCTAGAAGCAATGGATGCTGCTTTCCAGCCGATTCTCAAGAAATCCCCAACCGATCTGTAATGTAATCGACGCAACTTTCAGGCGCCGCCGATATTCCGAAAATGTTTAGGCGCCCGATTGACTCACGCCGGCGCCGTTTGGCATCAGCTTGTGGGGCTGTGGCGCCCGCGCCAGCCGCGAAGGCCCCTGCCCGCGCTTCCGGCTGTGTCGGGACCAGGGCCTCTCGCCCGGTCCAGGGGAACCGCACCACCAGGCCGCTGCCAGGCGACTACCTGAGTCAAGCGGAATACCCCGCTGCCAGGTTTCCCCCCATGCAGCGGGGGTGCGCGCTGAGCCCGGCATCTCTGCGCCTAAGCGCGATACACTTCCGCATAGTGTAATTCTCCCGAAAACCAGAGCGGAGGTTTTTCCCGCCTTGTAAGTAATAGATAACTCGGCTAATCTGGATATAGAAAGCCGGATTTGGCACGGCACGAAACGTGCTCCTTTTCCCGGTGGAGTATTGTCTCGCACGGCTTCGGCTGGTCAAATGTTCCAGGAACTCAAATTCCAACTGTCCACGGCGATCCTCACGGTGCTTACACTGGCCGCGGGTACCGCCGCCTTTTGGAATCTCGACCTGCAACTCCATTTCCGCCTGCCGGACGACGGCGTAATCTGGGTCGACCGCCAGGGCGGCGTGGAAGCCCTTGACGTAACCCGCCGCGGCCCCGGCGCCAAAGCTGGAGTGCACCCCGGCGACCGCCTGGAAAGCATCCAGGGAATCCCCATCGCCCAGGCGACCGATGTGGCGTGGCATCTGGCCGGCATCCGCTCTTACCATGACGCAATCTATCTTCTGAGCCGCCGCGGCATTGAATTCCCCGCCAGGGTGATCGTGGACGTTGTTCCACTCGACTGGGTGGTGGCTTACCAGTATGTGGTGGGGTGCGCGTATCTGATCATCGGCCTGTTTGTCTATTTCCGCCGCGGCAGCGCGCACAAAGCGCAGCACTTCTACATCCTGTGCCTGGCGTCGTTCATTTACCTTTGCTCGCATTACACCGGCAAGCTGGACGCGTTCGATAAGACCATCTACTACGCGAATACCGCCGCGGGTCTGGCTGCGGCTGCGGCATTTCTGCATTTCTGCGTGACCTTTCCCGAGCGCCTTCCCTGGTTCCACAGCCGCCTGCGCATCGCCGCCCTCTACCTGCCCGGCGCGCTGCTGTTCCTCACTTTTTTCGCGGTTTCCACCGGCGCCGTTCGCACCGGGATTCCGCTGATCGATTTGCGCTGGCTGCTCGATCGCGTCTGGATGGCTCTGGTTACCGGGCCCTACATCCTCGGCGCCGTGGCGCTGAGCGTGGAATACCGCAAGGCCGAAGACCCGGTGGTCCGGCAGCAGCTCAAATGGCTGCGCAACGGCGTCATCTGCGGCATTCTGCCGTTTGCGGCGCTATACGTTCTGCCGTACATGCTGGGGGCGGTCCCCGGCGAGTACCTGAAGCTCTCGGTGTTCTCGTTGATCCTGCTGCCGCTCAGTCTCGCCTATGCGATTGTGCGTTACCGCCTGATGGACGTGGACATCCTCTTTCGCCGCGGGTACGCCTACACGTTGGCCACGCTGTGCGTGCTGGCGGGGTTTTACAGCATCGTCTTCTCGCTGGGCAGCCTGGTACAGAATTTTTTCAAAGACCTGGGCAATACCGGTTTCATCGCCGTCATGCTGATCGCGGCATTCCTGTTCCAGCCCATCCGCAACTGGATACAGGAGCGCCTGGACCGCCATTTTTATGAGGACCGTTACGACTACCGCCGCACGCTGATTGAATTCGCGCGTGAGCTGAACTCGGAGACCGATCTGGACGCGATGCTGGCCTCCGTGGGCGAGCGCCTGCTGAAGACGCTGCAGATCAAGCATCTGGCATTCTTCCTGGCGGAAGAGAACGCCGGCGGCCCCGCGTTCCGGCTCAAGAAGGCCATGGGCGCCAACCCGCGCCTGGCGGCCACCAGCCCGAGCCAGCTCGATTTGAGCTTCCTGGCATCCCACACCAGCGGCCAATACCTCTTTTTCGAACGCACCCGCCATCAGTTGGACGCCGTTTCGCGCTCCTGGCAGCCTTCCGTGCGCAGCGCTATCGCCGATCTGGACCTAACCTACTATCTGCCCTGCACCGTGCGCGGCCGCCGCATCGCCTATATGGGCATCAGCCGCACCATCGACGGCGATTATCTTTCCAGCGCCGATGTGGAGCTGCTGCTGGCGCTGGCCGGCTATGTAGGCATCGCTATCGAAAACGCCGGCCTCTACCGCTCGCTGCAGCGCAAAGTGGAAGAGAACGAGCGGCTCAAGGAATTCAACGAAAACATCGTGGAATCGATCAACGTCGGCATTCTGGCGGCCGATCTTGAGGATCGCGTGGAAAGCTGGAACACGCAGCTGGAACAGTTGAGCGGCATCCCGCGCGACCGCGCCGTGGGCAAGCGCCTCGGCGAGCTGTTTCCCGGCGAGCTGGCCGCCCAGTTCGAGCGCGTTCGCGGCGAAACCGGCATCCACCATATCTACAAATTCGTGTGGCAGCCGCAAGCCGCCGCGCAAGCCGCCGGCACCGCAAACGGGCATGGCAATGGCAATGGCCATTGCGAGCCCGCGCGCACCCGCGACGCCACGTTCAATGTGGCCATCGCGCCGCTGGTTTCGAAGGACCAGGAGCAGATCGGCCGCCTCATCATTTTCGACGACGTCACCGACCGCGCCGAGCTGGAGCAGCGCCTCGTGCAGGCGGATAAGCTGAGCAGCATCGGCCTGCTGGCCGCGGGCGTGGCCCACGAAGTGAACACCCCGCTCGCGGTGATCTCCACCTACGCCCAGATGCTGGCCAAACAGGTGGCGGACGATTCGCAGAAATCGCTGATCCTCGATAAGATCGCCAAGCAAACCTTCCGCGCCAGTGAGATTGTCAACTCGCTGCTCAATTTCTCGCGCACGTCCACTACCTCGTTCGGCGCCGTGAATCTGAACCGCGTGATTCAGGAAACGCTATCCCTGCTCGATCACCAGTTGCAGAAGGCCGGCATCCAGCTCAAAACCGAATTCGACCCCGGCGCGCCCGTCGTTCACGGCAACGCCGGCAAGCTGCAGCAAGTGTTCCTCAACCTGTTGCTGAACGCCCGCGACGCCATGCCCTCGGGCGGCGCCCTCGAAGTGCGCACCTGGCGGGAAGGCTCGCGCGCCCGCGTCGAGGTGGCGGACAGCGGGTCGGGCATCGCTGCCGAGCATCTGCACCGGATCTACGATCCGTTCTTCACCACCAAGGCCCTGCGCAAGGGCACGGGACTGGGGCTTTCGGTGAGCTACGGCATCATTCAGGAACATGCCGGGTCCATCGAGGTTTCGAACCGGCCTTCCGGCGGCGCGCGCTTCCGCATCGATCTGCCGCTCTCAGCCGTCGCGGCGCCAAAACCGGCGAGCGTCGCGTAGGTGAAGCATCCCCCGATGACCGCATCGCAACCCGCCGCCAGTCACGCCAATGGCCGCATCCTGGTAATCGACGACGAGCCGGATATCCGCGAGAGCCTGGAGGCGCTGCTGAGCATGGAAGGCGGCTACGCCGTCGAGCTGGCGCATAACGGCGCCGAAGGCTTGCAAAAGCTGGAAAACCGTGGCTACGACATTGTGCTGCTCGACCTCATGATGCCCGATATATCCGGCATGGAGGTGCTGCAGGAATTCCGCCTGCGCGACCGGGTGACGCCGGTGTTCATGATCACGGCGTATGGATCGGTGGAAGCCGCGGTGCAGGCGCTGAAACTGGGCGCTACGGATTATTTCTCGAAGCCCTGGGACAATGAGAAGCTGCTCATCGAGATCGGCCACGTCATCGACCGGCGCCGCCTCGAAGACGAGAATACCCAGCTCAAGCGCGCGCTGAAGCAACGCTACAGCTTCCCCAATATCATCGGCAAGAGCGAGCGCATGCTGCGCATGCTCGACCTGGTGGGCCAGGTGGCCAACAGCCGCTCCACCATCCTCATCACCGGCGAAACCGGAACCGGCAAGGAACTGGTCGCCAAAGCCATTCACGCCAACTCGCCGCGCAGTGAACAGGTGTTTGTCGCCGTCAACAGCGGATCGCTTCCGCCCGAACTGCTGGAATCGACGCTGTTCGGCCACGTGAAGGGCGCCTTCACCAGCGCGATTCACACCAAGAAGGGATACTTCGAAGTCGCCGACCGCGGCACCATTTTCTTCGACGAAATCGGTACCATCGGCGCCGAGACGCAGATCAAGCTGTTGCGCGTGATTCAGGAGAAGGAGTTCACTCCCCTCGGTTCCACCGACCCGGTCAAGGTGGACGTCCGCATACTGGCCGCCACCAACGCGGACCTGCTGCAACTGGTCAAAGAGGGCCGGTTTCGCGAGGATCTCTACTACCGTCTGAACGTGATCAATATCGCGCTGCCACCGCTGCGCGAGCGCAAGGAAGATATCCCCGCGCTGGCCAGCCATTTCTTCAACTACTATTGCCGCGAGAATAACAAGTTTCTCGACCAAGCCGGCGGCTCGGAGCTGCACTTCCAGCCCGAAGCGCTGCAATTGCTGATGGAGCACGCCTGGCCCGGCAACGTCCGCGAGCTGGAAAATGTCGTGGAGCGCGCCGTGGTGCTGGCGACGGAGACCTCGGTACCGCTCGAAGTGCTGCCCGACGCCTTGCTCGAAGCCAACGGAATCCGCCTTCGCCGCAGCGAAGGCGCGCCGCTGCCCTCGAACGCTTCGCTGTTTGAGATTGTCAACGATTACGAGCGGCGGATTATTATGGAGCGTCTGGAGCAGTGCAACTGGAGCCAGACGGACGCGGCGGAAAGTTTGAGCGTGCCGCTATCCACGCTGAATCAGAAGATCAAGCGGCTGGACATCAAGATCCGGAAGAAGGGTGAGGGATAGCGCAGCTTGCCGCTATGTGGGGCACGGTCGAGAACCTCGCCTCAAGCTCCTCCCAAACGCGCGACGTCCCAGCGGGTGGTTGCATCTATATATCGAGGGAAGGAGTGCGCCCTGGCGAGGTTTTCATCACCTTTGGTGGCCCGCAGGGCCATGCCGACAGGTTGGCAAACCTGCGGCCGTGGGGGCGCCCTATGGGCCCGGCATGCCGCCGGGTGGAACCCGTGCCCGCCATTGCTTTTCGCAGTAGCGCGTTGATTCGCGTCTGGTATCCTTTGCCCTACCTCTTAGCCACGCAAGAACGTCCGCATCTATCCGTATCGTGAGTGACTTCTTGATCGGCCGATATAGCGTGCCGACGGATGGTACAGAGTTGTCTTAATGAGTTCGCCGTCCCTCACTCTGCCTCAACCTGTCGCCGCGAAGTGGATCATCCCGCGGGGAAGACCTCACCTGGTTCATCGGTCCCGCGCTCATCGGCTACGCCGTGCTCGCCCTCATGGCCGCCGGGTTCCCCATAACGCCGCTCGCCCCGATTTGGCTTCTCGGCATCGATGGCCCTCACGTGCTGGCCACTACGACCCGCACTTATTTCGACCCGGCGGAACGCCACCGTCTCGGGAACTGGCTCTGGGTCGTGATCCCAGCCGCGATGCTGGGCCCGATCATGGTCGCCGCGGGCGCCGAGTCGTTGTTTTATGTCTTCGCCATCTCGTGGCTGCACTACCATATTGCCAAGCAGCATTTCGGCTTCCTTATGCTGTACAAGCACAAGGCCCGCGAGCGCGACCGCACGGATTTTCTGCTAAACCGCTGGTTCCTGCTGACTTCTCTGATGCTGCCCTTCGGCCGTTTCATGGTCCGCAATTTCTTCACCGGCCTGCCAACTCTGCCGGCGGGACAGAGGTTGGACGCTTTTCTGCTGACGGGCCTATACCGTTTTAGCCGCGGCCTACCTGCTGCGCCAGCTCCACAAATGGAAGAAGGGCCAGCCTCTGAACATGCCAAAGTTAATGCTCCCGGCGGCCATAGTTCCGCTGCAATGGATAGTCTTCGGCTACGCTACCGCCAGCCCAACCGATGGCCTGCTGCGCGCCGGCATCCTCCTCGGCCTGTTCAACAGCTTCCAGTACCGCCGCCTGATGCGGTTTCACAATCGCTATGCCGATTGGGGAAACCGAGACCGGGTCCGGTCTCGCCTCCATCCTGGCGCGCCGCGTGGTCTGCAGCGCCGGGCTATTTCATGCCCGGCCCATTCGTGAAAGCGGCTGTCTGGGGCATCCCCTTCACCCATTACATCCTCGATTCCAAAATCTGGCGCGTCCGCGGCAACAAGGAGCTGGCGGCCGCATTGCACTTGTAAGCGCCCCGATTTTCGTCGTAACGGCGTGTGCCTGGATAACACGGCAAGATCGGCGCCGGCCTCCTCGGGTCCGTGATCGCCACCCGCCTTTCGGCGGCGTGCGCGACCGCATCAATGGCCCCCGCCAAATGCCCTCGCTGGCAGATCTCATCGGCAACGGGCGAAAGATCTAAAGCCCGGCGCCTCCTGGGCGTCTCCATGATCGCCTCGCAATATTGAGCGGATGCGTTTTTTCCTCTCTGCGTCTAATGCTGCGCCTCAACGTCTCTCCGTCAAATCGTTTCGCACCAGTTTTGCAGGATCAGGGGGGCGGGAATCCGCTCGAAATGACGAGTGTTATTAGTCACCAGAACAGCGGCGGCGGCCAGCGAATGCGCCGCGATCATCATGTCCAACTCGCCAATGATCTGGCCGGTCGACACCAGCTCATGCCGGATTTCAGCGTAGAAGTCCGCCGCCTCGGCGTCCCAGGACAGCACCCGAACAATTCTCAGAAACCGGCGCACGCCAATATGAAGCCGGTGAGCGGGGGGAAGGCGCTTGAGGCCGTAGAGCAGCTCGGCGCGGGTTATCACCGAGACGCACACCAGTGAAGGCTGAAGAGCCGCCAGCTTTGCTTCTACCCCTGGAGGACGGCCCTTGATAATGTAGCTCGCAGTGTCAGTGTCGAGCATGTGAAGCATGGCTTACCGTTCCTCAGCGAAAAGATCGCGCTCCCTTGGCGGCTGATTCATCGGACGGTCGGCCATGAAATCGTCCGGCACGTCGATAGAGCGCATCATCTCGAAGAAATCCCGCCACACTTTGGCGCCCGGCCGATGGGACAGTATGACGTCACCGGTGATTTCGTCGCGTGTGACGTAAACTTCATTGCCCTCGAACCGGAATTCGGCGGGCAAACGGACAGCCTGGCTAGAGCCGTTCTTGAATAGTTTTGCGACCTTTGTCTCCGTCATAGCGATGAACCTCCAATCGAAAATGGTGAGTCTATGCACCAGTATATACTACGAGGAGGCGTAAAGCAATCCCCTGCGTTTCCCGGTTTTCGCGGCGGCCTCTTTGGCGCGTTGCACCACCGTTTCCATTTCCCCGCGATATAGCCGCACCAACTCCGGCGTAGAGGCATCGAAGCGCATCACCAGCACTGGCTGCGTGTTGGAAGCCCGCACCAGGACCCATCCAGCGGGGGAAAATCACGTGGACGCCATCCACATCGATGGTCTTATAGCGTCGCGCGCAGTTCCTCGGCGCAGCGGCGCACCATCGAATTCGATCTCGCCGGGGCTATCGAAGCGGATCTCCGGGGTGGTCACCGTCTTGGGTAACTCGGCGAGCTGATAGGAAAGCTGGTGACCGGATTGCGCCACGATTTCCATCAGCCGGCAGGCTGCGTACAGCGCGTCGGCGAAGCCGCAATCGCAGCCGGCGAAGAATGGGTGGCCGCTCATTTCTCCGCGATCCCGGCGCGCATCTCGTGCATCTTCGCCTCGATCGGCGAGTGGCCAGTCTTCCACATGATGGGGTTGCCGCCGCGCGCGGCAAGGTCGTCATACATGGCCTGCGAGCGCTTCACTTCGCCGATGAAGGCCGAGACGGGCTTGCGGGTCGGGATCTCGCGGGCGTAGACGAAATCGTCAACTGTCGCCGTAGATGTCCGAAACGGTAAGCCCTTGGTTGAACCCGGCGCTTCAAGCGGATATAATTCTTGCAACCATTCGGAAGGAGAGTTATGAGCCGCATCTTCGGAATTACAAACATTGCCGCCGCATTCGCGCTGAGGCAACCGCATTCGCGCAAACCTTACCGCCCGGCGCCCAAAGGGTGACGTCCGTCGAGGGCATTACGGAATATGCCTATCCGAACGGGCTGCGCGTGCTCTTGTTCCCCGACCAGTCGAAGCCGAAGGTTACCGTGAACATCACCTATCTGGTGGGTTCCCGCCACGAAGGATACGGAGAACCGGCATGGCGCATCTTATGGAGCACATGCTATTCCTGCGAACCAAGGATGGAAGGGACGTCAAGAAGGAGATAACCGCCCACGGCGCTTCCTGGAATGGCACCACCTGGTATGACCGTACAAACTACTTTGAGATCGTGACGGCGACGGACGAGAACTTGCGCTGGGCTATCGAGCTCGAGGCCGGCCGCATGGAGAATATGCGGATCGAGAAGGCGCTGCTCGATACGGAAATGACGGTGGTCCGCAACGAATTCGAAATGGGCGAGAACAGTCCCACGAATATCCTTTACCAGCGCACGCTGGGAGCGGCATACGCCTACCATAACTACGGCAAACCGACCATCGGCAACAAGTCTGACATCGAGAATGTGCCAATCGACCGGTTGGAGGCGTTTTACCACAAGTTTTATCAGCCGGACAACGCGATCCTTACGATCGCCGGCCAGTTCGATAGCTTCAAGGTCTTGGCCCTGGTGGCGCAAGCGTTCGGCGCCATTCCCCGGCCTATGCGGACGCTGCCGAAGACTTATACGGTGGAACCGACGCAGGAAGGCGAACGGTCGGTTACGTTACGCCGCATAGGAGACATTCAGGCGATTGTGGATGTCTATCACGCGCCGGCGTCGACTCACCCGGATAGCGCGGCGCTTCAGGTTCTGGGCTCGGTCCTCGGCGATAACCCGTCGGGCCGGTTGTACAAGGCCCTGGTAGACAATAAGAAGGCGGTGGCCGCGGGCGCGGGCTTGCAGGAGCTGCACGATCCGGGCTTCCTGATGGCCAATGCCATCGTCCGGCAGGATCAGTCGATCGACGATGCGCGCGATCTGCTCCTGAAGACTGTGGAAGGCGTGGCCAAGGAGCCGCCTTCGAAGGAAGAAGTGGAGCGCGCGAAAACGAGGATCTTAAAGCAGTTCGATCTGAACCTGACCGATTCGCAGAACATCGGACTCACCATCAGCGAGTATGCGGCGGCGGGCGACTGGAGGCTGCTGTTCCTCACCCGCGATCGCGTCAGGAACGTGACCGAACAGGATGTAGCACGGGTCGCCAGCACTTACCTGAAAGCGTCGAACCGCACGCTAGGCGAATTCATTCCCACCAAGAGCCCGGATCGCGCGGAGATACCCGCGACGCCCGACGCGGCGGAGGTTCTGAAGAATTATAAGGGCGGCGCGGCTATCTCGGAAGGCGAAGCGTTTTCCCCCACGCCGGCCAGTATCGAAAGCCGCGTGGTGCGCCGGAAATTGGCGGGAGGAATGGGAATTGTGCTGCTGCCGAAGAAGACGCGCGGCGGAACGGTGATGGCGCGGGTCCGGCTGGATTTCGGAGATGAGCGGTCGCTGTTTGGCAAAGCCGATGTTGGACAGTTTACGGGCGCGCTGTTAATCCGCGGAACCAAGAACAAGTCGCGGCAGCAGATTCAGGATGAGATGGACCGCCTGAAGGCGCGCATCGGCGTGAGTGGCGATGCAACGACCGCTATCGCCACCATCGAAACCACGGAGGAGAACCTGCCGGGCGCCTTGCGGCTGGTGGCCGAAATTTTCCGCGAGCCATCCTTTCCCGAGAGCGAGTTCGAGCAAATCAGGCAGCTTCGGATCGCTTCCATCGAAAACGCCAAGAGCGAGCCGCAGTTCCTGGCGTCGCTGGAATTGCAGCGCCATCTGAATTCCTATCCGCGCGGCGACATACGGTATGTGGGCACGCTGGACGAGCAGATCGAAGATCTGAAAAAGGCCGCTCCCGACGATGTGCGCAGATTCTACGCGCAGTTCTATGGCGCATCCGACGCTAAGCTCGTCGTCAGCGGCCAATTCGCGACGGCGGAGTTAGAGAAGCTTGCGGCCGATTTGTTCGCGAACTGGAAGAGCCCCAGCCCTTACGCGCGGCTAACTTCCGGTTATCGGAAGTTCGACGCGATCGACCGGAAGATCGAGACGCCCGATAAACAGAACGCGATGTTTATCGGCGCGGTAGTCACTAAGATGACGGACGACGATCCCGACTACCCGGCAATGGCGATCGCCAACTACATATTCGGCGGCTCGGGCGGTTCGCGGCTTTTCAAGCGGGTGCGCGATAAGGAGGGTCTGAGCTATGGCGTAAGGTCGGGATTCTCGGCTCCGCCCAAGGACGATCGCGCTATGTTCAGCGTCAACGCAATCAGCAATCCGCAGAACGCTCCCAAGGTGGAGGCCAGCATCAAGGATGAACTGGCTCGAACGCTGAAGGACGGCTTCACGGAAGACGAGGTGGCGGCCGCGAAGAAGTCGTGGCTGGAAGAAGAGATGGTGGGACGCTCGCAGGACGCCCAACTACTGACCGTCCTGATGCAGCGCGAGCGGTTCGGGCGAACCTTGCAATGGGACGAAGCGTTTGAGACAAAGGTTGCCACACTGACGCCGCAGCAAGTATCGGACGCTTTCCGCCGCCATGTGGATGCCGGGGCGCTTACTTACGTGAAGGCCGGCGACTTTAAGAAAGCCGGCGTCTTTCAGCAGTAGAAAAAAAGAGCGCGCAAGGCGAGGCTGAACATAGCGGTCGAAGCGTCCACGCAAGTCAGTAAGCCAGGCTAGCTGCCAGGCACTGCTAAATCGCGAACCTAGCCGTGTCCGTTCAACGGCCAAGTACTAAGCTGCCCTGAGTTGTTTCAGCCAGTCCGGCGATTGGGAGTTAGATGTGTTGGGCGGCCTACTCTTGTCAACAGCGGGCCAGTTCTTTGTCGAGTCCTATGGCATCCTCACGCGCGGCGAATATTGGCGATTCCAGTCTCAATGCCTGCGGAGGATTCGCGTGCTTTCCCCGAAAGCCCTTGTCCGAGATTCAATCGATGACTTGAGAAAGGCGTTTCGGGACCGCGACGGAGAACGCGCGACGCGGATCGCACTGGAGCTTTACGGCATCGACGCAGCACGGATGGACACCGCGCTTGGACATTGACCGAGGCTTGCAAAGATCCGTTCAGAGCTACTGGGACGCCCGCGCGAAGAACGAGAGAAGCAGGTTCGGTCCGGAAAGATCGACGCCGGCACGCGAGGCGAAGCGACGGGCGGCGCTCAGATGGGCGCGCTCGATCGGCTCTACAATTCGGCCGGCTTTCCGATGGCGGCGAATTCACGGAAGCCCAAATCACCCAGCCTCCCGAGGATTTGAGCTTCCAGCCCTTTGCAGCATCGCTGCGCGGGCATGCGGTGGCATTCCTGGGCAGCCGCCAATGCTAATGCTTGATGGGATCTTTCCCCGCCTTATCGTCCACATCCGTGTCGAACGTAATCGTCGATTCGCCCTGAAACTTCCGGAAGCCGCTGAAGGTCACTTCATTCTTCGTATGGATATAACCGGTTCCCATGCGCACTTCGGCGCGCAGCGGTAACACATACTGTTTGCCGCCCACATCCTGGGACGCATAATCCAACACCCTCATGGCTTGCCTGACGGGGAAATCGACGGGGATATCCGCGGCGCGGTCGGTCAGGCGGACAATGTCGTTGGTCTCGCCGTCCAGGTAAACAAGGCCCTCCTCTCCAACCACCACTTCATCCGGAATCGGGCCCATGCCGAACGACAGTTTGTAGTGCGAGTCGGTCGTTTGGACGCGGTAGGAATATACTTGCGTCGCGCGTTTGCGCAAATGGGTCCAGTGGTCCCAAGTGAACCGGGTGTGCGACTTGAGATCGAAAATCCCCAGCATCAAACTGCCGAATTCTCCTTGCGACCAGGCGCCCCGCATCGATTGGAAGCTTTGCGTCGTCGGGTGGCCGTTGATCGTCGTGAGGCGGTAGTCTTCAGCGTGATCGAGATAGCTGAGCTTGACCCCCAGAACGTCTTTCCTATCCCAATTGCCTTTTCCGCTCGCGTCTTCGAAGCGCTCCACGGTCTCGTTGCACAGAAAATCGGGCAGGCGCGCCGTGTAGCTGAGGGCATAAACACGCGCGTGGTGAATGGCGGCTACGATCTCTTCCTGCGTGGGCATCGGCGGAGAAGTAAATTTGGGTGGATCGTCCGGTAACGGCAGCAGATCCGAAATATCGCGCAAATGGTTCAGTTCCTGCAAGGTTTTGGGACCGGCGCCGGCGCTCTCCAACTCCTCCACCGGGTACGTCTCAAGCTTTTCCGCAAGCTTTACCTTACTCAAAGCCTTGGCGATCTGCTTATCGTCGCGATTCGCAGCCAGACCCGCGCGGACCAGCGCTACGACATGGTTGACGGTTGCCGGCGGCGGGTCGGCCGCCAACGCCAGGAACGCGAGCATCGCGAGGCTAAGCGCATAGCGCATAAAAGTTCCAGGGTGGGGTCTGAATGTTCTGTAAGCCACGCATTTCCGGTCCCAGACCGCTGGAGTTGGCTCCCGAGGCGACAATATAATCTTGGGCCGGCATTACCCTATCGATTCTAACAGTACCCTATCGTAATATGAATTATGGTTCGGCTTCTGGGGGCTTGGAGTTTCGCGCTAGCTTTATTGCAGGCGCCGGTGTGCGCGCAGGTGATCGAATTCGAGTCCAATGGCCAAAAGTATCAAACGCTGACGAAATCAGGGGTGACGATTATCTTCACCCATCTGCCGAACCATCTCCACGAATATGCGGTAATTCACGTGGCGATTTCGAACGGCTTCAAGACGCCGTACGTCGTCCGGCCGGAGGATTTCAACTACGTTCGCGCCGACGGGCAATCCATCCGCGCCGCCACCGCACAGGCCGTGGTCAATATGCTCATGCAAAAGGGCAACGCCAACGATGTGGTGCGGCTGGTCACCGCCTATGAAGCGTCGGTTTACGGCAACACGCACTACAAGGCAACCAACGGGTTCGAGCAGCGCCGGCAATCCGCATTGGCGTTCGGCGCGACCAAGCTGAAGGCGGCCGCGGCGGCCAGCGTTCTGGCGTTGGGGACCACCAAACTTGAAGGGGGCGATTCGTCGGACGGGGCCGTGTTTTTTCCCAACGAGGGGAAACCGCTCACGGGCGGGAAGCTGGTGGTGCGGACCAATACGGACGTGTTTGAGTTTAATTCGGAGTGAGTGTCAGCCTCCGCAACGCCAGCTTGGCGATCTGAATATCCTGTACAGCCACGCCGGTTAAATCCGCGATGGTAATCTGCGCCGCATTCTTCCGTCCAAGGCTTCGATTTTGAACGATCTCTCCCAGCTCTATCAGATCGTCGTTTGCGATTAGCCCTTCCTGAATCGCATACGACGAGTCTCCGAACTGTGCGCACTGCTTCCGGCTGTCCACCGCACACAGTGCGCGCGCGAAGAGCCGCGGGTCGAGTTCCTGCTTGCCGCCGCCATCGGCGCCGACGGCCGTGATGTGCGTTCCCGGCTGGACGTCGTCCGCGCCGAGCAGCCAGTGGCGCGCGGGCGTGGCGGTCACAATCAATTGACTGCGCAACGCCAGCCCGGCCACGGTGGGTGCGAGATCGATCTGAAAGCCTTCCACCTGGAATGCGGCTTGGAATGCCGCGGCGCGCTCCGCCGACCGCGCCCAAAGCAGCACGCGCCGGCACGGGGTGACCTCTTTCAGATACTCCAGTTGCAGCCGCGCCTGCGTACCGGCGCCCACGATGCCGATGCACTCCACCTTCGATGGCGCCAGATACTTTGCCGCCACCGCGCCGGCCGCGGCTGTACGCAGATCGGTCAGGCATCCTTCGTCCTGAAGAATCGCCAGCAGCTCGCCGGTGCGGCTGCTGAAGACGAGGACCACGCCGTTGCTCGACGGCAATCCCCGCTCCGGATTCCGGTAGAAACCGGTGGCGATCTTCACCGTGAAGGCGTCGTCGCCGCGAATGTATCCGTACTTGATGTGGCAATCGCCGGGCGGCTCGTCAAAGTCCAGACGACCGACGGGAGGAACCACCACTTCGCCGCGAGAGTAGGCCGCGAAACCGTCCTCCACGGCCTGCATCAACTCCGCCGGATGGATAGCCGCCAGCAACTCGGCGCGCGAGTAGAGGCGGGACACTACGGTTTCACCGGCCGCGGCGCGGTCAGCCCAGTCCAACTATTGCTATTCAGCGCGGCGCCGGGGTCAAAGTTCCAATTGGTCACCGGATGATGGTTGCCGCCCGCCCACGCGCAGCCACAGTGATTGCTCAGTTCCACCGCGCCGGCCTTCCACCCCGAAGACATTTCCAGTTCAAAACGAGCTTGCGAGTGTTGGCGTAGTCCGGTAGAGTGAGCGGGCAAGGATGGCCCTGCGCAATAGGCCAATAGCGGGATGGCGCCGGTTCGCATGTTCTGCTCCGCTCTATTTATAGACTACTTAATCGGCAGATTCGCGGCTTTCGAACTGACGCCGCCAGTGGTCAGCACGACGGGCTGATTGCCGGCTGCCAACCCCGAAGGCATCGTGATGTTGATCTGGTACTCGGCCGGGTACCCCGCCAGCCCGCAATAGGATACCGGCGCATTCCGCCCGCCCACAGTCACCGTACACAGACTCTTGGTAGCCGGCAGCGGATTGAAAGTCGCAACCGCGCCGCTGGCAGGCTGATTGTAGACCGGCCCCAATCCGTTGCCGTACAACTGCACGGAATCCCCGGCGTGCGCCGGATTCGACGCCGAGATCGGGCTCGGATTGGCCCCATAGGTGGTCGAATCTATAGCCGCGGCGATTCCGCTGTTCTGAAACAATTGCGGCGCATACGTCACCAGCGGAATGGTCAACACGTTGCTGTCCGCAATGCCGTCCACGTTGATCTTCACCAAAGCCGAAGTCGCGCCCTGCAGCTCCCAGGGGATCATCACATTGAGCTGCGTTCCAGCCTGGCTGACAAACGTGAAGAAAGCGGGGGCGCCGTTGTAATCGGCTGGCTGGCCATCATAGGATTGCGGGACGTCGAAGCTCGCGGTGACGCCGTCCAGATTCATTGGGTAGGGAAGGAACGCGGGTGCATCGCCGCCCAGAAATGTGTTGTTGCCAACGAAACTCGGATTCGCCAAGTTCGTTCCATAGATCGAGATATACGAACCCGCGGCGATATTCGTGCTGCCCACCGCGGATTCGCTGATGCTGGTCACCTGGGGGGCGTTGATGATGAGGCCGCTGAACGGAATCGACATACCCGCGGCTGTGGCTGTAACCGTCGGAGAGTCACTGGCGGAAGCGCCGCCGAACACTTCTACCCAGGCGACGCCGTAGGCATCGGAATTGCACGTGGCCGCAATGGCACTGCTGGCCGGAGAGCACGCCGGATGGCCGCCGACGCTCTGCAACGTGGCGCTGTTGCGCGGCGACACGGAAAACGACACCGGGGAATTCGCCACCGGAACCCCGGAGGCGTCAATCAGCTTGATTTGCAGCGCGCCTCCATCGCCGTTCGGAAGCGTTTCGAAACTGCCTTGCGCTAATTTGTCAATCTGCCCGAACTGGATGGCCTGCATGTCGTTGACTGCATAACTGGGCGCAATGAACAGGTACGGTACGTGGATCGGGTGGATCGTTCCGACCGTGCCAAAGATGTTCACGGCCCCTGTATATTCGCCCCCCGAGGGGAGGCTTCCCGAGATCGTCAGCGTGATGATTGCCGACGCGCCTCCGGATACTGCGACGGCGGATTTATCCAGGGAAATCCTCGCGAAGGTCTCTCGCCCGCCGTTGGGATCCACTGGAGCGCTTACTGTTATGTTTAACCCCGCCACTCCGGTCCCGAGGTTGGTGATCTGGATTTGTTTTGAGACCGGCAGCGTGGTTAAGGCGCCGAAGGAGACGGATACCGGGTTTGTGCCGTCGGATGTCACCGCTTGCGCGATCATGGCGCTCTGGGTCGCGGCGCCCACGTCGAGCCGGCCGGCGCCGATATTCAGGGCGTCCACGGTGTCGCCCCAATTGTCGCCCAGCGCCGCCGTATCCGGGGCTGCCGTATTCATCAGCAGGGCCTTGATCTGCGCGGCCGTGTAGGTAGGATGAAGCTGCATCAGCAGCGCGGCTGAACCGGCCACCATGGGCGCGGAGAAACTTGTGCCCGAGGCCGCAATGTAGCCGTTGGCGCTGTACATGCCGCTGGACTGGTCGAAGCTTTGAGTCGCCATGTACATGGCATTGGCGCCGAAGAAGTAACCGTCCTGCAAGGCGGCGTTCGTAGCATTTGACGTAGGACTGTCTTCCTGATCGGCGCCGCCCGTCGCGACGATGTCGGGCTTCAGGGCCAGCGTGCCGGGGACCGGCCCGGGCGAAGAAAACGCCAGTAACTGGTTGGCGGCCAGAGCCGGCAGGAAACCCGGGGCATACAACGACTTAGCCTGCTGGTTATAAGCCGTCAAAAGCATTTCCGTCCCAGCCGGGTCCACCAGCGCCGAACTGCCGGGATGCGAATCCGTGTAACTCTTGAGATTCTGACCATCACTTTGGCCGATCATCACGATCGGGCCGAACAGCGGAATATTCCCGGAAGAGTCCTGGGTCTCCACCGGCGTCGCCGCGCCCGGCGCGTTCATGTAGAAGATAATGCCGAGTGCCGCCGCATTGGCCGCGTTAGTGGCCTTGGTGTTGAAGTCGCAGTTACCCTGCTCGATCAAGGCGATCGCGTTGTACAGGGCGAACGCCGGCAGGGCGCTGCAGGCAAACCCGTCGTTGCCCGCCTGTGCCGCATCCACCACCGGGAACGTCCAGGCGCCCGAGAACGCGCCGGCGGCAATGTCAGCCGAGTAGGCGTCGCTGGTCTGGGCTGAGATGCTTTGCAGCGTCGATGGCCCTCCCACCAGACTGACGCTGGGCTGCAATACGTGAGAGTTCATGGTGGCGCCCACCGCAATGACCGACGGAGCGGTGGCGGGTGAGCCGATCATGTTGAAACCGGTTTGTGCGGTGTTAAAGAAATCGTACCCGTTCTCGCCATCGTCGCCGGCCGCGACGGCGATCACCATGCCGAGCTGCGCGGCCTTCTCGAAGTTGTAGGCCAGAAAGTCGCAGGGCACGCCAGCGGATTGTCCGCAGCCGAACCCGGTATCTAGGGGACCATAGGTGGCGACAACGCCCGCCGACAGGTTGACGATCTGCATGCCGTCATTGAAGGCATCGTTGAGAGCCTGGATGTAGACACTCTCGAAATTCTTCCCGCCGCCGCCCGGCATTCCCGGGGAGTTCTCCACGCGGTAATTCCCCAACCAGGCTTTGGGCGCCATGCCCGAGAACGGAACGGCGGGGCCGGTAATCTGGTTGCCGGCGATCACCGACGCAATGGCGGTGCCCTCGCCGGAACGGTCGCGCGGCGAATAGTCGTCGGGTCCCGAGTCATTGGATACCGCGGTTGAGTCACTGCTGCTGCCCGCCGACAATTCGCGCACGTAACTGCGCGCCACAATCACCTTGCTGTTGGTATAGCTGCAGTCCGCCGGGAAGTTAGCGGTGCACTTGGGAAAGCCCGCTGGCATGGAAAGCGACTGATCCTGAAACGCCGGATGGTTCTGGTCGATGCCCGAGCCGATAACTCCGATCATGATGCCTTTCCCGGCGTTCGATTGGCCGCCAAGGGCCGTCCATGCCACCGGCGCGTTGGCCAGCGTGGTGGCGGCGTTCAGCCGCGGTTTCATTGGCCGCATTTCGATCACGCCTTTGACTCCGGGCAGGGACTTCAGCTCGCCGGCGCGATCCGGCGTTGTCGCGACAAATATCGCGTTCGACAGGGTGTCCACCGCCCCCACCACCGCAAACTTCCGCGACGCCAGCTCCTGTTTCAGGCTCGCCTGGCGGGCCTCGATCTGCCCCCGGTAATTTTCAGCCGCGGCGGAGCGGGTGGCCTCGCGAGTGGTAAAACGGTCGCCGACCGCCGGATCTTCCAGCACCAAAGCGTAGTGCCGGAGATTCCGCTGCTGCTGCGCGGTGACGGAAAAGACTGGCAGAAAGCAAAAAAGACTACCCAAAAATGCGGATCTAAAGATGCGTGAAGACGCGCATATTCGACGAATTGCTGCAGCTTGCGGCTTCCGGCAGCTAAGTGTCATAGGTTCCTCCGGGGGGCGTCATCCGGGCAAACTCGGGGCGCGCCACCGCACGCGCAGCCATGCCCGCGCGGCGTCAAGGTCTCGAGGGTCGACGAAGTTCAAATAGGTTGCGACGATCGTGAAGCTAAAGAGTGGAATGTTCAGCGCGTATTCCAGTCCTGCATGAAGACAGATACCCGCCAGCAACACCCAATACCTAAGTTGCCTGATCCATACTATGGTGCCAAGCGAGAGCTCAATCGCCAGGGTAGACCAGGTCATGAGCTTGATGATCGCGGCGTTGTCCGCGCCGGGTACAAAAAACTGTTTGAATTCGCTCAAATGTAAGACATAGTACACGGCAGTTCCATCTATCCATGCGCCGCCATGAAGCTTCCAATAGAACGAGGACAAGTATACGAGCGTCGTCTGAATCTGGATCATCCGTTGGGCCCATGGAAGCACCAGTCTTGGCTCCCTCTGCGGCCCTCCGCGGTATCTGTGAATTAGCCGGTCTACGGAAAGGGCAGCTCCTATTGGCGCAAATATCATAAAAAACGCATCCAACCGGAGCAAAACATCGCCTCCCGATAGAATCATCGGATTACGCTTGTCTAATGAGAGAAGAGCCGCAAAAACTATCACGCTACTTATGCGGCTCATAAATCCGACCAACATAAAACCGGCAAAGGCCACAAAAATCCAAAACAACGCCATAATCGCCGTGTTGTTATGCGGCCAAACAGCAAATATGCTGAACTGCGCCGTCCTCCCCTGCAACGAATTCATGGTAAGCAGCCCATCCTCTCCGAACCAGGTTAGCCAGTCCGGATATAAAAGCAATAGGTCGAGCAGCACCAGCGCGGCAAATACGATTCGGTAAAGAGCCAGGACAGTCGGCCGCTGAGGAGTGAAGAAGAACTTATTCCAGGCGAGTGTGGCGGCGCGAATCATTTGAGATCGTCCGGCGGAATTTGGTAGACGAAGAAAACGGTGCTGTGCCATGCCGGCAGAACATCGTCCTCGGAGGTTATCGGAGGGATCCTGGCCCAATGTCTTATTAACTTCACCGTGCGCGGCGGCGTTGCGGAGCCCTTAAATTGTCTCGCGGCGTAACGGGCGGCGTCGCGCCAGGCGTACGCAAAATTCTTACGATAGAGCCAGCCGACGAACTTCCGATACCTCGCCTTACTGTATCGCTCCGTGAACTTAAGCCCATCCAATCGGGGAAAGGTCCAGATTCGCAAATCGCCGTTCTGAAGGACGACCTGCGCGTCGATATAAGAATTAACGGAGATGGGGTTCGGGGCAAACAGCGACCACTCCTGGCGTAAGCCTGTCAACGAGAAGTAGGGGCCAATCCACTTCCGAAGGAGGCCGGTAAGCGAGGCGTTAAACGGAAGCACCCATAGGGCTATGAAAACTATGTGGAATGCAATGAACAGCGTCGGCAACGGGTGGGCCGGTCTGGACAGCGGCCCGCGCTTGTCTGGCGGCTCCTCGGTCATGATAGGTTCTACGGACTGCATCAGACAACCGCGAAGTCTACGTACAACGTTCGCTAAGCTCCTTTCTTGCTCGTCGTGCCCATGGGCGCGAATTCAGCTGCAACTCATCGGTGTATCTCCCCGTGGTGTTCCCCGTAGCGTCATGAATATAGGGGGTCATGGAACAGAAAGACGTCGCTAGGCGCGCCTATTGGTTCCCGCCCGGAGTTCGCTCCGCACGGTCTATGACGATCACCGGCATGGGATGCTTTCGCTCCTCCAGTTTGAGCCCAAGCTGTTCGTCAATTGCCTCGAATATCGTGAGATCGCCGCCCGGCGTCGAAGCCTGGACCACCCCACCCGGCGGCTGTCCGATATCGCCACCCCGGCTGGCGGCGCCTGGCAACCGGGCCCTCGGGGTCCAGGTCAGGGTGAAGTCGTAGGCGCCTTTGAGACCGGTCAAGTCTACCACCGGGTGAATGAGGTAGGCCCCCGCCACATCGGGCAGACGTTCCGCCAATTGCGCCATCGTTATGTTCTGGCAGACATACGCTCTCCCTGTCTCTACGGGACTCAACTTGCATTCGGAACGCGCCAGCAGGAGTTCCCTTTGCTGGAGCTTTGGACCGCGCTTTCCCAACACCAGTGCGAATACCGGCATGGGCTGGTCCTCGCTGTGGATCTCCAGTTTGAAGCGCTGCACGATCAGCGTCTTCAGCATTCCACTCATGGCGTGAGCCGACATCACCTGAGGGGATTTCGCAATGACATCGAAGCGGTCCGTATCCAGCCATTTCGGCCCGCCAGTGACCGTGTCACCTGTGACATCGAACGCCACGGTCATCAGCTCTCTCAAGGTATAACTCAGGATTTCAAGCCGGCCGTTCTGAGCCGTTAGCCTTTCTGTCTCGCCGGGCTTGCTCGTGCGTACCTCCGCCACGTCAAACTCCGTGGGGACATTGGGACTCTTTCCCGCGCCGCGCGGATCGTCCGTCGCCAGCCGGTTCACGTTGTCTAAGACGATCACTGGCGTGGGACGGGTTCCCGGCTCCAGTTTCAGCCCCAGTTTTTCGATGGCATCGAATATCGAGACGGCCCGCCGGCCGCCGGAGTGGGCCTTGGCAGCGACGTATGCGAACTTCCCCGTCCAATCCAATTGAAAGTCATAAGCGCCTGTGAGCCCGGTCAGGTCTACCACCTGATGGTCTATGTAGTTCATGGCGGCCAAGGGCAGCAAGCTGCTTAGATCGGCCATGGTGAAGGCACTGCACGCGCGGTGGTTCAGACCTGGGGCGCCATCTACGCTCGGGCAGGCCGGTGGGCTGGGGTTGGCTGCCGGCTGAAGTTTCGGCCCCTTCTTACCCACCGCCAGCAGGTACACCGGCATGTCCTTCCGCTCATCGTGGACCGCCAGCCCGAAGCGATCCGCCAACAGAGTCTGGAGCATTCCGAGGATAGCCTCCTTTGATGCCTGACCTGGCGGCGCCTTAGCGGTAATGTCGATTCGGTCCGCACTCAGCCAGTCCGGCCCCCCCAGCACCAAATCGGTGTTGACGCTATAGGCAGTCGCAATCAGCGTCAGCGTGGTTGCGCCGTGGCACTCGAACCGGCCTCCAGGAAGGAATACGCATCCCTCCCTCGCGCCAGGCGCGCTTGTGTGGACGTCCGCCATCTCAAAGGCCGGCTGTGTTGACGGCTGTGTTGTGCTGGACTGCTCAAGCGCCACGTGCGGCAGCAGGATAACGAGGCTCAGGCCGGCCAACGCTCGCTTCATATTCCGCCTCCCGATCCTCGATCTATTCCATTTGGTTTGGATACGGGCCATTTCCCATTCTCCTAGAAATCCTCGATTCGAGGCTGCTCCTTGCCCTTCCATGCCGCCTCAAACGACTGCCGCACAAGGTCCGCCTCATATGCATTCCGCCGGGCTTCGAGGGCCTTGCACAATCCGAAGAGCGACCGCGGATTGCGGGGATTCCGTCTAAGGTCCTCGCGGAAGACTTGTTCCGCTTCCGGCGCTTGTTTGTTTCTCAGCAGCGCCGCCCCCAGCGACTCGCGGATCGGATAGTACCAATCCGGCACGTCGTCAAAATTCATCCCGTCCTCAATGTCGACCGCGTGGCGCCAGTGGCCGATGGCGGCGACCGCATCGCCTCGGGCCGCGGCGATGCGCGCCGATAGCGTGTCGACGGCGAGGGTATGGAGGGTGCTCCAATCGTTGAAGAACGTTCCGAAGGCGCGGCCTTGCGGAAGGCGCGAGAATGCCTGCTCCATGGCGGCCTGCTCGTCCGCGGCCTCCTTCAGCCGGCGCTTGCTCGCATCCGCATAGCCGCGCGCCAGGCGCCAGAAGAAGGTAACCGCGGTCGATTCCGCGTCCGGCGCGGGCGAGGCAAGCACCTCGTCCCAGCGGGCAAACCGCATGAGGACGAGCGTCGGCATGGCGGCCATCGCCTGGTTATGCATGTGCGACTGGATCCCTTTGGCCGCATTCAAAGCCATTTCGAATTCGCCATCCATGCCGGCCGCGACGGCAAGAAAAAGTTGGTTGTGGCTCGAATACCCCATGACTCCGGGCGGCGCGACGGGCTGCTGACGCTGATAATTCCGGTCTGCCGCAATGGCCTGCCGGTTGCTGCCGACGGCAGCCGCATAGTCGCCGGTCCGCAGGTAAATGTGCGATGGCATGTGCAGCAGATGTCCGGCCGCGGGAGCCAGAGTCTCCAGCCGGTGCGCGCTGGCGAGCGCGCGCTCCGGATAACCGGACCCTTCCATGGTGTGGATATAGAAATGGTTCACTCCGGTGTGTTCCGGCCAGCGGCGTAGCGCCTCCTCCAGTACCGCGACGATTTCCTGCGTATCGGGACCGGGCTTGCCGTCGATTTTCCAAAGGCGCCACGGGTTCAGGTTCATCAGACTGGCCGCGAAAAGGGCCGCGGCGTCCGGGTCGTCGGGATAGCGGTGGCAGACTTCCCGCATCGCATTGGAATAGTCGCGGGCAAGCTTAGGCTGGTCGGGGCTGGGCTCGTCCGTGAAGCAGCGAGCCAGCGCGTCGATGTACGCCCGCTCCGGCTCCGGGGCGTTCGGCGCGAGTCCGGCGGCGGTCTGGATGGCGTCGAAACCGGCCCGTTCGTGGTCCCGGCTAACCATCCAGGCGTTGTAGTTCGGCCCGTTGGCGAGCGCAATTCCCCAGTAAGGCATCGCCGAGTTCGGGTCCAGTTCGGCCGCGCGTTGGAAGGAATTGATCGCCTCGCCAAAGTTGAATGCGTATACCAGGGCAAGGCCTTGATCGAAGAACTTCTGCGCGTCCTGGTTTGCTGTCGCGATGCGATGATGAATCGCCCCCATTCCGCCAAAGAGTCTGGCGTGGCCCGCGGGTGCGCCATCGCTTCTGCGGCTGCAGGCGCACATCGCGAACCATGTTAGTGGAAGCATGATGCGGGCCAGTCTCCGTGAGCAGCATCTCAGCTTCATCGGCATCTGTGCTTGCGCCATCTGTGCTTGCACCATCTGTGCTTGCACCTGGAATTGCCCGAACGGGCCGGCAAATCCCGGTTGAACAAAGCCCTGTACCTTGTCCTAAACCTTGCCCCGCTCAACGATCGACAGGAGCTCCTTTTCGCCGGATGAATCCAGCTTGCCAATAAACACGCGCCGCACCATGCCCTTGGAATCCACGATATAGACCGTGGGAGTGCCCGTACCGAACGATTCCAAACGTGAGTGCAGGACTTTGTCGACGATCACCTGCTGATCCTCGAGATGTTTCCGCATGACGGCAACGGCGTCGGCGGACGCGACGATTACCGGCACCTTCGCCGACTGGGCCTGTCGCACCGCCATCAACTGCTTGTAGAACGGCATGCTTTCATTGCAGAAACGGCAGGTTGAGCTGATCTGGAGCAGAACCGACAAGGGCGCCGCCTGCCAGTCCGCACCTGGTAAGTTTACTTCGCGGCCCACCAGGGGGAGCGGCGTGAGCGTCTCAGTCTCCGGCGAGGAAAAGAATCGTTGTTCGATGAGGAGGCCGCCGGCAAGACAGCAGAGGCCGATTATGAACACGTGAGTCACGGTTTCAAGTTTCGTCATAACCATGGTCCTGTTGGCCTACCGCCAGGTTCCTCTTCATGCCGTGGTGCAGGCCGAAGTAACCTCGAATATGCACAGTTGGCAGCCGGCCGCTTCTTGCCAGATTCACGACAAAGGTACCGTCGTCGCGAACCCGGAATTCGGGTGCTGGCTCACCACGGAATCCGGCCTCTAACGGCTTCCGGCTGATCGGTCGCCGGAACCACCTTAGCAGCCGCCGCCCCCGCAACCACCACCGCCGCAACCACCGCCGCCACCGCAACCACCGCCGCAACCACCATCGACGCCGCCGCAACCACCGCAGCCGTAGCCACCGCAGCCGTAGCCGCCGCAGCCGTAGCCACCGCCGCAGCCGCCGCAGCCGTAGCTGCCGGTCGCGGGGACGGAGTAACAATAACAGGAGCTACAGGTTTGATGTGTAAGCTGGCCTAACGACCGACAATACTGCGCGCATCGTGGAACGCAATTCGAATGGGCGATCTTGTGGTGGCGAACAGGTCCTGCCAGGCACAGGCATGTGAGCATCAGGGCAAGCACCGCAAGCGCCGCCAACCTCACGGTCTTATTCATAGCACTCTCTCTTTTGGAACAGGGCCTTCACTGAGATCAATCCTACCCCTTAGCCTACATCAACGATATCCCCGGTGACTCGCGCCGGCAATGCCTCTTTGGAGCAGTTCCCTGTGGAACATGGCCTTTACCGAGATCGATCCTGCCGCTTGGCCCACATTAACGATATCCCCGGTGGCTCGGGCCGGCAATACCGTGTTTGGGGTAGTTCCATGAAAAAGTGGGAGTAAGAGTATGGGAATGGGCCTTGCCGGGACATCGACAAATGTACGCCTCCCCACCAAGAGAAGTGGCGCCGCCACTTCGCGAGAGTCGAAGCCGGAACAGCCGCCGCGCGCGGGGCGGGCGGGACAGACCCGATCAAGGGCGTACGTCTGAGAATGGGCGAAGTGCGTGAATGGCTTGATTTCTCGGGGCTTTGCTTGGGGCGGGTGGCGTTGTCTGGCGGCTGGACGGGTACGGAATAGTGTCCGTTTGTGGGACTAGGGTTGTTTGGCATATCGGCTAATCAGGGCGCCGACGGCTTGCGACCGCGGAAAGAGGGGGGACTGCGATTCGGGTGATGACAGCGGCAATAGTGAAGCAACAATAATAGTTTGTTACGGGTAAACACGTCGAAAGGGGTTGAACGGCTGAGCGCCGCCGACTGGCCGGCGCGGAAGCAATCGCGGTTCGCCTGCGCCGGCCTGTCGATTATTCGGTTGTCAAAGATCCGAGGCGCGGCGAACGGCTGATCGGAGAGGAGCCGCGGGCGCAGATAACTGTCCGTTTATGGGACTAGGGTCGTTTGGTAAATCGAAGGGAACAGACCAGGAGGTCTGTCCTACAGGGAAAAAGGCTCCCCTACTTATAGTATATAGTATGGGAAAAAGCGCTTTGGCAGTTTGCGTATTGTTTTCATGGTGATACAGCTTGTGACCCGGATTATGCCGCGAGCCGGGCTGGGAGGCCTGCTTGCCCTTGAAAAGGTGCAAGCGGGTTGCATTCACCAAGTTAATGTCCACCGGAGGTGGCCATGGGGTTTATCTTGCGGCAACAATAGCCGTAAGAAAAGCCAAATTCAAGGCATTCCCGAAAAGCCTCACCCGGCGGCGGGCGGATCAGACCTGGTCGAGCTGCACTTGCCGGACATAGAATCCCGCGTCCAGCCGCCTGGTGCGGATCGATGGGTCGGCCAGGCGGAGCCTGATTCGGTAGACGCCGGGTTGCCGGGGCGTCCAGACGTGAGTCCATAGTCCCCAAGGGCTGTGCGCCGCCGGCTGTACGCGGGACACAGGCACGTAAGGCTCCTCCGGCCTAAAACGTATCAGGAGGTTGTCCGCCGGCTGCGATCCGCCCCAAACGATCCCGACGACTTTGAATTTGACCCGTCCGTCAACCAGCCATTTCTCGATGCGAACCGGCATCGCCGCGGGATCTATGGTAGCGGGCTGATACTCGCTCGCGCGCGCCGGCATGCCGCGCTGGTGGGTTCGTGCGGCATACTCCTGCATCTGCGAGGTGGGCTCGGCCGCCTCATCCACGGGCCCGATCATGTTCACCCATTTGATGCAGGCGCATCCGTACCAACCCGGCACAACCAGGCGGACAGGGGCGCCGTGGTCCGGCGTCAACGGCTCGCCGTTCATCCTGGTAGCCAGAAACGCTCCGGAATTCTCTATGTCATGGCGGGAAAAGATCCAACTGGCCCCCGGCACGGACGGGGTGAGCGGCTTGGCGGCGTACCGATCGAAGCCGGAAACGAGGATTCCGGCGGCCTTCTCAAGGCGCATCCGACCGAGGCAACGCGAAAGCGGGACGCCATCCCAGGCTGCAACGCTAATCATGCCGAAGCGCGCGGCCCGCGTGTTGCCCGCACACTCCATCAGGTGCAGCCCCCGCGGCTCGGCTTGAGCTTTCAGCTCATCCATACGGATTCGCACGGCGGCGGGGCTTGACACACGGATAGACCAAGGCCGGCTGGTATCCAGCAGGTGCGAGGCGCGGGTACGGATATAGAATAAATCCGTGGGCGTCGCCAGGTTATCGCGGTCGAGGCGCCCCAGATCCGTAAACCGCCGCCCGTCCAACTCGTCTCCCAAGAGAGTGTCGAGCGGCGCGCGGCCCTCGTCCTCGAACATTAACGCGCCTACAAGCTTGCCCCCTTGGAATGGATCCTCAGCCGCGGCGGTGCGCCGGAATCTTAGCAACTCCACCCCGCCGATGGTTGCCGCTAGCGCCCCGCCGGCCAGGACCGTCGCGCCCATCCACTTGCGCCGTGTTGTCAAATTGTCCAAGCTATGAAGCATGATCCAAGACCCTTGCGCTGCCGATAGTCCCGCGGCTTTTCTGTTACCCATCCACGCCAGCCGAGGGATTCGATTCAGGGCGACAGTCTTAGCCTCTTCTAATAGAATATGCCGCCCGCCTCACTTCTCCGAACAACAGATCGCTCACACCCTCTCGCGTGCGCTTCCGAAGCACGCTCTGAAATCGTTCGAGCCACCGACTGGCGGCTTGATCAATGCCATGTACCGGCTGCGTGCCGAGGTTTGCAGGATGCCTTTGGATTGCGCGTGTACTTGCGAGACCCATCCGCGTGCCGGAAAGAAATGGACCTTCACCAGCTTGTCCGCGGCCACGCGGAGCTTGTGGAACTGGTGGCGGCGACGATGGACTTTTCTGAGAGGAATCGTGTCTGAAAGCCAGCCCGCGGCGCTATGCTGTTGCTAGAATCGCATTTCCTATGACGCTCGATCGCCCCAAACTTCTCGAAGGCCTAAAGACCTTCCTTCGCATCCCCAGCGTCAGCACGCTCTCCGAGCACAAACCCGATATCCAGCGCGCCGCCGAGTTCGTGCGCGATGAGCTCCGGTCCGCCGGCCTCGCCGCGGAGCTGATCGAAGGCGAGGGTAATCCGCTCGTTTACGGCGAATGGCTCGGCGCGCCGGGCAAGCCCACCATTCTCTTTTACGGCCACTATGACGTGCAACCGCCCGATCCGCTCGATGAGTGGAAGTCGCCGCCGTTTGAACCCGAAGTGCGCGGCGACGATCTGTTTGCGCGCGGCTCGGCCGACGACAAAGGCCAGGTCTACCTGCAGATCAAGGCCGTCGATGGCCTGCTGCGGCGCGACGGCAACTTGCCGGTCAACGTGAGGTTCCTGGTGGAGGGCGAAGAGGAAACCGGCGGCGAGCACATCGAAGCGTACGTGAAATCGAAACCGCCCCGGCTGCACGCCGACGCGGCCGTGATCTGCGACACCGAAATGTTCGCGCCCGGCCTGCCCACCATCTGCATCGGCCTGCGCGGCATGGCGTACTGCGAGCTGCTTGTGGAAGGCGCCAACCACGATCTGCACTCGGGCGTTTACGGCGGCGCCGCGCCCAACCCCATCCAGGCCGTCGCCGAGATTCTTTGCGCGCTGAAAGACCGCCAGGGCCGCATTCTGATCCCCGGCTTCTACGACCGCGTGCAGCCGCCCTCGCCGAAAGAGCGCGACGCGTGGGCGAGTCTTCCGTTCGACGAGAAGGAGTACACCGAAGTAGAAATGGGGGCGCGCGAACTGGTGGGCGAGCCGGACGTACCGCTATTCGAGCGTTTGTGGGCGCGGCCCACGGTGGAAGTCCACGGCATCCGCGGCGGCTTTACGGGCGAAGGCGCGAAGACCGTAATCCCCGCCCGCGCCACCGCTAAAATCAGCATGCGTCTGGTAGCCGATCAGCGGCCCGATGAAGCCGCCGCCCAATTGCGCGCCGCGGTGCGCGCGGCCACTCCAAAAGGCGTCACCGCGGAGTTGAAAGTGCTTCACACCGGCGCCCCATCGCTGACCAACCCGGACAACCCGTACATCCGCGCCGCGGCTGAAGCGCTGAAGCAGACCTTCGGCAAGGAAACGGTCTACATCCGCTCCGGCGGCTCCATACCGATAGTCGGCGTGTTCGACGAATACCTCGGCATTCCCAGCGTGATGATGGGCTTCGGACTGCCCGACGACAATCTGCACGCACCCAACGAGAAGTTTCACCTGCCGAATTTCTACAGCGGGATTGAGGCCATTGCGCGTTATCTGGAAATTCTCGGCGAGAGCTATTGACCGCCTCGCAGTCCCCGAACGCAAAGGATAACCTAACCTGGGTTCGGCAGTTTCCCGCCATCGCCGGAAGATGGGGCCGGTGATCCGTTTGACCGGGGCCGGATTGCGGAATCGGGATCGAATGGCGCAGCATTGTGGTCTTGCTCGCATAGCAATATCCAACCGGGAGCGGGAAACGCAACTCGCCTTTTTTCGCTTTGTTGAGCTTACCGCCCTGGAGGCGCGCGCAAAAAAAATCAGCTCGGCTTGAGCCATGGTCCCCTTCAACCCGAGCAAGAGGCCGTCATTGAAATCCGACGGATCGTAGCAACCGTCCTCGTCGATCACCAGTCGCACCTGAGCATTGGTCGACTGGCGCACATGAATGTATGCGGGTCTCCTCCGGTGCTGTTCCGTGATCTTGCGGTTCATCGGCTGCCTCCGCGCTTGCCAAATTGTCTGGGTTGCCAGCGTGCCGGGCTTCGACCATAGTGGCTAGGAGCACATCACCCAATCCAGCATCGATTGGCGCATGAGGGCGGAAGGCGCTTCGCTCATGGCGACCGTTCAGAACGCCTCCCGGCGGCGCAGCGACTCGCGGTGAGCTGCCCATTCGCCCTGCGCTCACGCCTCAAATCCGGTTCTTGCACATCAGCTCGCGCGTTGGCTCCACGCTTCTTCCGACCCCGCCTCGCGGCCACGTCCCTTGCGCTTCGCTAACCCCTTCACCTCCATCAGGCTGGGTAAAGGACTTTCACCTGCAAACTGCCGGCACACAACTCCAGCGACCGGCCAGGAGACCGGTCCCAAAAGGCACAGTGTGGAAAAGGTTCACTCGCAACACTTGCCCGCCGTTGCGCGTCAGATAGTCATGAGGCAATTCCTGGCGCTGCTGGCTTTCGCGACTCTGGCGCGGGCGCAAATGCCGCACGTTGGCGACATCAATTTATACGGCCTGCACAAGGTAACCGCGGAGAAGATTCTCAGCGCCACCGGCCTCAGGCCGGGCGGCTCGCTGCCCGGATCGAGAGGCGACCTCGAGGATGCCATCGAGAAGATCTCCGACGTGGTCCAGGCGCGCGTGGAAGCGGTGTGTTGCGAGGGCAGCACAGCGGCTCTATTCATCGGCATTGAAGAGCGCGGCGCGGCTCACGCCGCATTTCGCTCCGAGCCGGCCGGTGAGGCCGCGCTGCCACAGGATCTGCTCGGCGCCTACCAACAATTCCTCACGGCCCTGACCCGGGCGGCGGCGCGAGGCAACGCCACCGAGGACCTCACCAGCGGCCACTCCGTCCCGGACGATGCGGACGCAAGCGCCCTGCAGCCGCAGTTCGTGACGTTCGCTTCGGAGCATCTGAACACGCTCCATGAGGTGTTGCGCAACGGCTCGGATGCGGACCAGCGCGCGGTGGCGGCGGCGGTGATCGGTTACGCGCCCCCCAGCCAGGAGGTGGTGAACGAGCTTCAGTACGCGCTCGACGATCCCGATGCGGCCGTGCGCGCCAACGCGATACGGTCGCTCAAGGCGATCACCGTGCTGGCGTCCAAGCGACCGCAGGCCGGCCTGAAGGTCTCACCCACCTGGTTCGTCGAGCTGCTGCATTCGGTGGAATTGAGCGATCGCATGGAATCGGCCAAAGCGCTGCTGCTTCTGACCGACCAGGCCGGGCAACCTGCGCTCGACCTGATCCGCGAGCGCGCGCTGCCCGACTTGGCCGAGATGGCCCGCTGGAAAACGCTGCGCTATGCGCTGCCACCCTTCCTGCTGCTGGGGCGCGTGGCGGGCCTGCCGGATGCCGCGGCGCAGCAAGCCTGGGAAAAGGGCGACCGCGAGCCTATCATCCGGAAAGCGCTGGGCGCGGATGACGCGAAGTCCGCCAAGCGCATGCGTAAATAGCTACGGGCGCTAGCAAATAGCTGCGGGCGCTCGTAAATAGCTAAACTAGTGGCATGAGGTTCACGAGACGCCAGGCGCTGGCCGGAATGGCGCTGGCAGCGCCTCTTTCGCGGCGGCTGGCGGCGCAGAAGGAGCGTCGCGGCCCGCTGCCGCGCAGCTCGCCCGCGCTCTGTTTGTACGGGGACCAACTGATGAAGATCGGCTACCACGAGATGGGCCAGTTCCTGATTATGCTGGGGTTCGACGGCGTCGAGATTACCGTGCAGACGGGCGGGCACGTTCCGCTCGAGGGCGATATCGATCTGCACCTCGAGCGCTCCGTCGAAGCCATGACCGGAGCGGGGCTAGAGGTGCCGGTGGTGAGCACTTCGCTCACCACGGCCACCGTCAAAGGGCTCCAAACGATCATGTGGTGGGCCAGCGAAATGGGCGTTCCCATCTTCCGGCCGGGCCACTGGAAAATTCAGGCCGGCAACGTGGCGGCCAGCGCGATGACAGCGCAGCGAGAGATCGCATGGCTGGCCCAATTGGGCGGGAACACCAAATTGTCGGTGGCGATTCACAATTCCACGGCGGATTTCGTGGGCAGCAACGTGGCCGATCTGATCGCGCTGATCCGCCCGTTCGACCCGCTGATCGGGTTGGACTTCGATATCGGCTACGCCACGGCCATGAGCGATGCCGCCGGCGGGCTTGCCGCGCTGCAGATGGCGCTGCCGCGTCTGAAGATGGCAACCGTGCGCGACGTGGTGTGGAGCAAGGACGCCGATGGCGCGAAAAAACTAACCCAATGCCCGATTGGCGAAGGCATGGTGGACTGGCCGAAGTTCTTCGGCGCGCTGGCGAAGGCGAACTTCGCCGGGCCGATCACGCTGCAGGTGGAATACCAGCCGAAGGAGGAGCTTGCGGCGCTACGCAAGGACCTGGCGTTCCTGAAGAAGCAGCGGGCGGCGGCCTACGGACTAGGTTAGCAACGGCGTTATAATCTCCAAGTGTGGAGATCGATCTGAAGCAGTTGCGGGAGATGCACACGAGGCTGCCGACCGATCTTGCCGCCGTAATGGTGGGGCGGGCGGCGCTCGCACTGGAGAGGAACGGTCACACGTCCGGAGTCGCGGTGTCGCTCGACCTGGAGCGAATCCTGAGTAAGGGTCTCCTTTCGTGGCCAGGAGCTGACTTGAACAAGATTCACCAGCATGACCACAACCGGATCACGGAAGACGGCGCTGAGGCGGTGGCGCTGGCTGTGGCCCATCTGCATCGGGCATGGTGCGTCATTCGCCGCATGCAGCGCGAGGAACACGCAGACTGGCTCCTTGAGGACGCGCGAGGAGTCAAGCGCCAGATAATCGCCCTGGAAGTTAGCGGCGTCGACAAAGGCAACATTGCGGCGCGGCTTTCCGAGAAGCTCGCGCAGGTCTCTAAGAGTACGGATGTCGACCAGCGATGGGCCAGTGTCGTAGGCTTTGAGAATCCGGTCGCCGCCCTTCATTTCACTAAAAGGAAGAATCGTGGAAACTGACGCCCTCAACACGCTTGTAAGTGGCGCCATCTGGCGGGCCGAGCAACTGGAAGCTCGCGGTATACGCTCTGCTTTGCAGGCTTGGGCAGAGGTCTCCTCGCTTGAAGAGGAACTGGCGAAAGCGCTCCCTCTGTCGGAATCCGAAGGACGGATCGCGCGCCGCGGCGCGGTGCGTGCGGCCCTGAAGGCCGGGGACTATGCACGCGCTCACACACTCGCCGAGGGCTACATCGCCGAGGAGGCCGCCCCCAAGTCTCTCAAGGCGGCGTTGCGTGAGATCCTAAAGGAGGACTCTCAAGCGATGGCGAGCGGTTTTCAATACGCGGCGAAGCATCATAGTCCGAGTGACGCAAGAGACCTTGCCCGTCGCTTTCGCGAGTCTGGCCCGTTCGGCTTGGCGGCCTAAGCACCGTGGAGACCGTAGCGTTTTACTCCTATAAGGGTGGCGTAGGCCGCTCTCTCTTGCTCGCCAACGCAGCACGGTTTTTGGCCACGCTCGGCAAAGGCGTGGTCGCCCTCGACTTTGATTTTGAAGCTCCCGGGCTTCATTACAAGCTTGGAGGGGCCCAAGGCCCTATCTCGTCCTCTTTCTTGGGCGGCGCGGTTCCCTACTTGAACGCCACCGCCGAGGGAACTATCTCTCCACCACCTATCGAGGAGCACATGATAAGCGTGCCGGCGCCAAACGCAGATGGTTGGCTCCGGCTGATGCCAGCAGGCCCGGCGCCGAGTCAGACCTACTGGGCAGCATTCAAGAAACTCGGTGATAAGCTTCGGCTGGGTGACCCGAGTGGCCGTGGCTTCATGGCCCTGCTCGATCTCCAGGCGCGGATAGCAGATGAACTGAAACCGGATTATTTGCTGATCGACACGCGCTCCGGGGTGACGGACCTCGGAGGTCTTGCGACAACGGTTCTCGCCGATATTGTCGTGTGCATGTTCGTGGCAAACCAAGAGTCGCTCGATGGAACGCTCACAGTGGTGGAGGCCCTGAAGGCCGCGCCGCGCCGCGCTAACCAGAAGCCCATCCGAGTGGCTCCGGTGCTTACCAGGACCACTGCAAAGCGGCCCGATGACGAGGAGAGGTTCGCGAACGGCATGTTAAGGCTTCTTGAGTCGGTCAAAGGGAACAAGAAAGAGACGCGGATCTTCGTACTTCCAAACGATGATCTCCTCGGCGCCTCGGAAGCAGCCGGCAGCGACGAGCGTAAGGCCAGGGCCTTGTCGCCTCTCTACAGAGCTTACCTGGAACTCTTTCAAAAACTCTTCCCTTTTCGCCCCGGGCCCGCACAGCGCATGAAAGGTTGGAAGCGTCACGAAGATCGGGGAGGATCTCGACTTGGCGGAGTAAGGCCTCGGCCATCCTTCGCGGGCCGCAAATGAGCCTGCAGCAGTTACAACTATTGGCCGTGGGCGGCGATTTGCATCAAGCTGCGATGTAAGGGCGCCAGCTTGGCCGGGTCGAATTTGAGAACTTTGCGATCATAAGTCATCAGGCCGTTGACTTCGCTCTCGACGTCGGACGTTTGCGTGTAGACCGCCGCGGCGAGGCCTTGCCGCACCAGCGGAGCGAGCTTCGCGATCAGATCTTCGTAAGCCGCTTCGAGCGCGGGGAGACCGGCGTAGGTGCGATATCCCCAATTGCGCTTGTCATTATCAGCCCACCAAAGGTGGCCATCCACCGGAAAGCCGAGGCCGCCGAATTCGCCCAGCACGGAGGCGCGGTCCGGCGTGACAGGAAACATGCCGGGCCCGGGATACTGATGCTTGTCCTTCATATCGCCGTAGCCGCGGTCTTCCCAGCCGCTGGGGCCATCCACCAGGCGCGAAGGGTCGAGCGACTTCACCAGCTTGAGGACGCTCACCGTGTCGTGCTCGCCCCACCCTTCATTGAAAGGGACCCAGGCGACTACGCTGGGTGCGTTTTCCAGATTGCGCACCAGCGCGCGCAGCTCCTTTTCGAAGCCGGCCGCGTCCGCGGGCGGAAACGCGGCGTCATCGGCGGCGCCGGCGCGCACGCTGCTCTTGCCCCCGGCGGTCATGGCGCTGGGCATATCCTGCCAGATCATCAGGCCGAGCTTGTCGCACCAATAGTAGTAACTGGCGGGTTCCACTTTGACGTGCTTGCGCAGCATGTTGAAGCCGAGCTTCTTCAACGTTTCGATGTCGAAGCGGATGGCCTCGGCCGTGGGCGCGGTGTAGAGACCGTCGGGCCACCAGCCCTGGTCGAGCGGTCCGATCATGAATTGCGGTTGGTTATTGAGGAACAGACGATCGATTCCGGCGGCGTCTTTGCGCATCTCGATCTTGCGCATGCCGAAGTAGCTCTTCACCGAATCGCCGGATGGCAGCTTGATTTCCAGGTCGTAGAGGGTGGGCGTATCGGGCGACCACAGCGAGAGCGCGTTCAGAGGCAGAGCCGTCTCTGTATCCGTCTTACCAGCGATCTTGCCGGCCGGCTTGCCGCCAAGCGTGGCGGTGGCTGTGAAAGTCCCGGGTTGGGAGGCGCGAACGGTGAGGCGCAACTTGCGGCCATCCACGTCGGGAATGAGCAAGACGCTGTCGATATGCGCATCAGGCACGGGCTCGAGCCAAACCGTTTGCCAGATGCCGGTAACGGCGGTGTACCAGATGCCGTTGGGATTGAGAACCTGCTTGCCGCGCGGCTGGAGGCCGGAATCGGTGGGGTCCCAAACGGAAACGGCGAGCTCCTGCGGGCCGGCGCCGGGCTTGAGCGCGGACGTGATGTCGATGGTGAAGGGATCGTAGCCGCCCTGATGCTCGGCCATCTTGGCGCCGTTGACGAAGACCTCAGCCCGCCAGTCTATGGCGCCGAAATGCAGCAGGAGACGCTTGCCATTGAGAGCGGGCGCGGAAAATGTGCGGCGATACCAGAGGCGCTGCGCGGGCGTAACTGCGCGTTTCACGCCGGAAAGCGCCGATTCGATGGGAAATGGAACCAGGATGCCGCCTTCGAATGCGGCAGGCCTGGCGGCGTCTTTGGGAGCGATGGCATAGTCCCAAAGGCCGTTGAGATTGGTCCACGCAGTGCGAACCAATTGTGGCCGCGGGTAATCGGGCAGGGCGTTGCCGGGGTTGACCTGGGCGGTCCACGGCGTGGTGATAGGGATATCGGCTAGCTTCCAGTCCGCAGCGGTGAGCGCGGCGGCGCAACCGAGCAGAACCGGGGGGATGCGGCGAG
Source organism: Bryobacterales bacterium (assembly GCA_003135055.1). Lineage (GTDB taxonomy): Bacteria > Acidobacteriota > Terriglobia > Bryobacterales > Bryobacteraceae > PALSA-243. The sequence goes on from PLDF01000299.1 coordinate 46,804, forward strand.
GGTGCATGGGCTTATAGTACACGCCGGGGCGGCGCACTTGGGCCGGGCGTCAAAGGCGTCATTGACATATTGAGTACGAAGTGGGGGTTCTGGTATGATTGGTGCTGGGGAGGCCAGCGGGGTCAGCCGCCAACCTCCCTCGGATTCGGCTACAGATCTATTTCGATCTTCAGCTTGGTCCGTCTCTTCCTGAGTAGCAGGAATAAGAGCAGCACCAGAAGTGTCATTCGATCACCTCTTTCGACTCCAGTGGATTTGCAACCCCGCTCCTTACGGCGGGGTTTTGCATTTGGAGTCCAAGGGCTCTCCACGCAAACTCGACTTTGCAAGCGGTAAAGCGGAAGCCTCACATGTAATACGCGGCGCCATCGAAGTCCATTCATACGGAGAGCGATGCAGACTTTGGGCAAGTACGGCGACGGTATTACGATCGCCCTCTGGCGATGGCTCTTGCGCGCCGCGAGATCTCGACCTAGTCAGTGGTCCACCGCTGCTCGTCAAGCGGCGAGGGCAGCAGTGTCACAGCCGCTGATGGCCAGCCAAAGCTTAGATCTTCAGATCCGGATGTTTCAAATGGAATCCGGACGCATCCTGATAAGCCTTCGCCACGGCCAATAGCTCGGCCTCGCCGAACGGCCGTGCATAGAAGGTGATGTTAGTCGGCGTGCCCGCTTCGGTGAATCCGTTGGGCGTGTTAATGGCCGGATAACACGCGAGATTCGCCAAAGTGAAATGCCGTTGAACCACGCTTCGATTCCCTCCGCCGCCGGCGCCTCGCCCGCGTCCGCCTGCCGGTGCAGCGCCATCCGCGGCTGTAGCTCCAGGCGCCGCTCCAGCAGTCGCGCCAGGGGCTATCCCAGCAGCTGCTCCAGCAGCCGCGCCGCGTCCACGTCCGCCACCTCCTCCGCCCGAGTTAGTGGGGACAAGATAGACATCCACATCGGCGGTAGCTTCCGCCAGCTTCATCATCATCATCGACCGGGCGCGCTGCGATTGTAAGTACTCTACGGCAGGCACCAGGTGGCTCGAACGGAAGCCATTAGCGCGGCCGGGCATCGTCAGTTGCTTGTCTCTCCCGGACCGCACCAGCTCGTCGAAGAAGACGGCCGATTCGACGCCGATGGCGGAGACATCTATGGTCCAGTCCGGAACCTTGATGGGAACCAGTTTGAATCCCAGCGCTTGCATCTGCTCCACTGTCTTTTCGTCGTTGCGCTTCGCGACCGGGTCGCGCGTCTCTTCGAAGCCGCCTTCCAGATAGCCGGCGCGCAGCTTGCGGATATCCATGCGCGCGTTCCAGTTGAACGGGATCTCGGAGACGCTCAGGTCGCGGCCGTCGGGCCGCGCGATCACGCTCATCACCAATGCGCAATCCTCCGCATACCGGCACAGAGGGCCGAGGCGGTCTTGCGTCCATGAGAGCGCCATCACGCCATAGCGGCTGACGCGGCCGAACGTGGGACGCAGCCCGGTAACGCCGCAGCGCGCCGATGGACTGAGAATCGAACCGCTGGTCTCGCTGCCGATTCCGAATGCGACCAGCCCGCCCGCGGTCGCGGATGCCGGCCCCGCCGAAGATCCGCTGGAGCCTTGTTCGGTGTTCCACGGGTTCTTGGTCTGGCCGCCGAACCATTGGTCGCCTTGCGCCAACTCGCCCGACGTAAGCTTCGCCAGCAGCACCGCGCCCGCGTCGCGCAGCATTTCCACCACGCTGGCTTCGTCGTCGATCATCTGATCTTTGTAAGCGCCCGAACCCCAGGTGGTCTTATAGCCTTTGACCGCGATGATGTCCTTGGCGCCCCAGGGAATGCCGTGCAGCGGCCCTTTGTATCTGCCCGCGGCGATCTCCGCATCGGCCTGCTTCGCCTGCGCCAGTGCGACATCGTCAAGGAACGTGACCACGCAATTCAGCTTGGCATTGTACTTGTGCAGGCGTGCAAGGTACATCTGCGTCAGCTCGGTGGAAGTAACCTGACGGGTCTTAATCAGCTGCGCGAGCTGAGTGATGGGCCAGAAGGCCGCGTCTTCCAGGTCCGCGGGCCGCTTCACCGCGGGCGCGCTGAAGTGAAGCGGCTCGCGCGTCCGATTGACCTTCATGCCGGGCGTGATGGCGCTGAAGTAGAACGGCGGCGAAACGTCGTTGGGAATGTGCAGGGCGCGCAGCGCGTCGTAGCGGTTGAGATTCGCGTTGACGGCCTGCAGCATCGCCTTCTGGTCGTCGTCGCTGAACGAGAGACCGGAAACGGCCAGCGCATCCTTGAGCATTTCCGGCGTGACGGTCTGCGCGCCGTCGCGCTGCATTTGCGCCCACAGAACGCCTGGCAGCAGCGTTCCGCCAACGCCAATGCCGGTAAAGCAGCCTAAGAAGCGGCGCCGGGTTTCCTCTGTGATCGTCATGTAGTTGCACCTCGCTGAATGGATTTTGGCGGACGCGCGAACTTGGCGGCCTGCAAGGAAACATCCATCTTACACCACGCGGCCGACCCTACCCGGCCCGCTCCGAGGCATCGCCGGCGTCGCCAAAAACTTCCTCGCGGATGATCCGTTCGGTGGCCTCGTTCAGGTATTCCTTGAGCGCCTTTTGGAGCTCGATGAATTCCGGCCATAGGGTCCTGTCCACAAACGATTTGGGGACTCGTACCATCACCGTCGTATGCCGCTGCCGCTTGTAACGAAAGGGCTGCAGGCCATAACGGCGGCACAGCGCGACGAACAGGCGTCGATGCCAGTCATCGGTCATTTTGAATGTGTATTCCGTAGGCTGTTCCACTTTCGCCGTGGAAGCGAGGGCCTGCTTGACCCGCTCGATGGCGGCAGCGGCCGCATTGCGCTCGCCAATGGTGGTGGCGCCCTCGAATAGCGCCGAGATCTTGCGAAGCCGGTCGCGGAGCTGCTGCTCGGTTGTCATGGATGGGAATGGTTTATCTTACAATGCGAAGGTCTTGGATAGCGCGACACCGATTCTGATACAATTCTTTCGCTGCAAGCCAAGGCGGCGTTTGCCGGGAGTGACATGCGATTTCCCGTTGGAGTGAGGGCGGGTTTCCTCTTGACGGTCGGTCTGTTCGCGGCGAAACCGATCTGCGCCTCTATGCCGATTTTTGCGGAAGATCTTCGGCTCCAAGCGCTGGCTTCCATTTTCCCCGGCATGGAAGTGGAGCGGATATCCCAGCGCACCGAGGACAGCAGTTTGAGAATCCAAAACAGGTGGCGGCTGGTCTTTCCCGACGCGCTGGTTGCGGAGCAGTTATATCGTGTGACGGGACCGCCCCTGAACCAACAGGAGCGTTGCGCGGCGGAGGACATGCTCAACCGTAAGACCATGAATTCCCGGGAGGTTCGCTTCCGGGTTTTCCCTTGGCCCGGAAGCGCCCGCAACAAGGAGATACTGGCGATTGTGCAATATCGATTCGACGGCGCCAAGCCCTCGGCGTCTTGCACTTCCATCGCGGCTCTGTTTCGTCTGGCGCCGGCCGGCAAGAATTGGGAGATAGAAGAGCGGTATCTCTTCGACACGGCGAAGCACCATCATCTGGAAGGGATTCAACTGACGCGAGTGACCGGCGCCGCCGACGAAGAACTGGTGATTGAATCGGATTCCGGGGATGGAAACCGGTTCGCCTCCGATTTACGCGTTTTCAATCTGGCGCAAGGCCATTTTCTGGAACTTCTCAACGTGCCGTCGCGGATTTATATTGCCCTCAAAGCCGAGGCGTGGACACAAGACCTCGACATCCCGCGGACGCTGACGCAACAAGGCGATCGGTTCTGCTTTGTCAAAACGGTATACGCAGCCGAACAAAGATGGCTCGTCACCCCGCTGGTTACCAAGCCGTGCTACGCGCGTGGCGAAGGTGTTGCCGCGAGACGTTGAAGACAGCTTGCAAGCGCCGGGCTCCCGAGCGGCGGCATGCCTACGGCACAATCCAACTTCCCATCGTCTGCCATCCGCTATTGGCGATCGACCCGGCCGCATACATGTAGATGCCCTTCGCCCCGGCGTACGCCGTCGTGAACGTTACTGGCAGATTCACCGTCAGATTCGCCCCCAACGCCGCGACGCTCGCCGACGCCGCATTGATCGAGCACGAACTATTGCTCAGCGTCACCGCCGCTCCTGGCGTTGCGGGCGACCAGACCGTGCCGGCGTCGTTGAGCAGGAACAACTGGTTCACGGCCCTCGCATAGTAGACCAGGCAGGAATTGGCCGATGACCCCGTATTGAAATTCGAGGTGAACCAGACCCAAGTCGACGCCAAGTCGATAGCCCCATACGGGTCGATGTACTGTAACGTGAAGATCTGCTGCGCTCCCGACCCGCTGCTCGGCGTCACCGATGCAGGCTCCGGCGTGGCAATTACCGTCCAGCTCCCCATCTCCCGCCATCCGCTGTTGGCGAGCGACCCCGCCGCATACATGTAGACGCCCTTCGCTCCGGCGTACGCCGCCGTGAATGTCACTGGCAGATTCACCGTCAGATTCGTCCCCGACGCCGTGACGGTCGCCGCCGCGTTGATCGAGCACGAACTATTGCTCAGCGTCACCGCCGCTCCTAGCGTTGCGGACGACCAGACCGTGCCGGCGTCGTTAAGCAGGTACAACTGGTTCCCGGCCCTCGCGTAGCAGACGAGGCAGGAATTGGCGGATAATCCCGTATTGAAGTTCGAGGTGAACCAGACCCAAACCGTCGAAGCGACCGTTTGACGACAAGTGAAAAATATGCGACTTCTATCAATGTCTTTAGTTGTGCGATTCTCTCGATGTGCATGTACCCTGCTGATTTGAAGAAGGCCGAAAGTGCCGATCTTAAGCAGGTGAAGGAATACGTGAACAGCCCCATGGGCCGCTATTCGTCGTGGTTTTCCGGCGTTTTCTACGCAGGAACTGACCACGAGTCTGACTACGTTGCTGTCAAGCACGGGACGAACACGGTCAAAGTCTTCAAGATCAAAAGAGGCGAACTGGGCATCAAACAGCGGATGAGAACCAATGTCGATGAAAAGAAATGGGTGAACATCACCCAGATGTTCCCAGCCTCACAATAGAGACAGCGCCCGCGAGAAAGCGCCGTCGAGGAGTGAGGCGGCGGCGCTGCGCTGGCCGCCAGGGGCCGCACGGGGAGGTGGCGTACCAATACGATGCGGACGGCGCGTGCGTGGATGGCGTAAAGGGCCTGACGGTCGAGGTAAGTTCGAAGCTTAGCAGCACGCCCTTAGCTCTTTCCTGTTACTATAATCCACAACCCCTGAAAGGAGTTTTTCGATGAAGCGAAGCTTACCGGCTATACTATTGGCCCTAACAGCGGCAACCATATTGGTCGCTCAGGACGAGCCGCCGCAAGGCGGAGGCGGCGGTGGTGGCGGCGGCCGCGGCGGCGGAGGAGGAGCGGCATTGGCGGCGCCCAATCCGCAAGCCTACGACCGCGTCATCACCAAGGAAGCGAAATCGAAGAAAGGCCTGTTCACCGTCCACCAGGTTGGCGAGCGCTTCTACTTTGAGATTCCCAAGAGCGAGTTGGGGAAGCAGTATTTGTGGAACACGCAGATCGCCAAGACCACCGTGGGCGTTGGCTACGGCGGCGGAGAGCTAGCCGACCAGGTGGTGGCGTGGGAGCTGCGCAATAATCGCGTCTACCTGCAAGAGATCAATTTCAGCATCAGCGCGAGCGCCGATTCGCCCATCGCCGCCGCGGTGAAGGACGCCAATAACGACACCATCATCATGGCATTCAACGTGGCCGCCTACCACGATGGCGCGCCGGTGATCGACGTCAGCCGCCTATATAATACCGACGTCCCCGAATTCAGCGCGCGCCAGCACATCGGCGCCACGGCGTTCGACGCTTCGCGCTCGTTCATCGACCACATATCGACTTACCCCGAAAACATCGAAGCGGAAGTGACGGCCACCTATACTCGCACCGGCGGCAATGCCGCGGCTGGCGGCGGAGGCCGCGGCGGCGGTTTGGGCGGCGGAACCATGCGCGGCAACAGCGCCACCATCGTGCTGCATCACAGCATGGTGCGGCTGCCGGAGCATCCCATGATGCCGCGGCTGTTCGATGAGCGCGTTGGCTACTTCACCACGCGGACGGAGGATTTCACCACCGACGACACCCGCGCACGCAACACGCAATATATCGCGCGCTGGCGTCTGGAGAAGAAAGACCCCGGCGCCGCGGTTTCCGATCCGGTGAAGCCCATCGTTTATTACATCGACGCGGCCACGCCCAAGAAATGGGCCCCGTGGCTGAAGAAGGGCGTCGAAGATTGGAACGAGGCTTTCCTGGCCGCCGGCTTCAAGAACGCCATCGTCGCCAAGTACGCGCCCACGCCTGAGCAGGACCCCGATTTCAGCCCCGAAGACGTCCGCTACTCGGTGATTCGCTGGCTGCCTTCCACGGTGGAAAACGCCAGCGGGCCGCACATTTCCGACCCGCGCACGGGTGAGATTCTGAATGCCGACATCCAGTTCTATAACAACGTGATGATTCTGGCCCGCGACTGGTATTTCGTGCAGGTGGGGCCGCTCGACCCGCGCGCGCAGAAGCTGCCGCTGCCGGACGAGCTGATGGGCCGGCTGCTGGAGTATGTGGTGTGCCACGAAGTGGGTCACACCATCGGCTTCCAACACAATATGAAGGCCAGCGCCATGTATCCCGCCGACAAGGTCCGCGACAAGGATTGGGTCCATAAGATGGGACACACGCCTTCGATCATGGATTACTCGCGCTTCAACTATGTAGCGCAGCCGGAAGATCACATTGCGGTGGAAGATCTGATTCCCCGCATCGGGCCGTATGACGTCTGGGCGACTAAGTGGGGTTATACGCCGCTTCCCGGCATGGAGACTCCCAAGGCCGAAAAGCCCACGCTCGATAAGTGGGCGCGCGAGCAGGACAACACTCCGTGGCTGCGCTTCTCCACGGCCAATGCGCAGGGTTCCGACCCCGGCGACGAAACCGAGGCGGTGGGCGATGCCGACGCCGTGAAATCGACTGCCATGGGCATGAAGAACCTGCAGCGCGTGGCCAAGATGCTGATGCCCGGTACGGCTTGGCAGGAGGGCGAAACCTACGAAGATCTCACCGACGTGTATGGCCGAATGCTGAGCCAGTGGACACTGGAAATGAACCATGTGACGCAGGTGGTAGGCGGACTGAACAGTCAGGAGAAAGTGATCGGTCAGGAAGGCCGCGTGTTCACGTTGGTTCCCAAAGCGCGGCAGGAAGAGGCCGCGAAGTTCCTGGTGGAGAACGCATTTGCCACTCCGATTTGGATGATCGATCCGGAGATTTTGCGCCGCATTGAGGCCAACGGCGCGCTGGCGCGGATTCGTACCGCGCAGAACAGCGTGTTGAATTCGTTGCTGAACGATCAGCGTTTCGCGCGGCTGATCGAGCAGCAGGCGATTGACGGCACCGCGGCGTACACCGCGGCCGAGTTGCTCTCCACGGTCCGCAAGGGCGTGTGGAAGGAGCTCGATGCGCCGGCGGTGAAGATCGACGCATACCGGCGCAACCTGCAGAACGCATATCTGGAGCTGGTCAATACCAAGCTGAACGGCGCAGGCGGAGCCGCGGCTGCCGCGGGGCGCGGCGGTGGTGGCGGCGGACGCGGGGGACGCGGCGCGCCGGCGTTAAGCGACGATGAGAAGCCATTCTACCGCGCGGAATTGCGCGTGCTGAACGGCTCCATTTCGACCGCCATCGCCAAGGCGACGGACCACGATACGAAGGCTCATCTGGAAGGCGCGAAGGACCAGATCGCGAAGATTCTGGATCCGAAGTTCCTGCCACCGGCGCCGGCTGCGGCAGCGGCTGGCGGACGGGGCGGCGCTCCGATTCCGGAGCTGGGTCGCGGACACATGCGCTAATTGGTACTGGGGGCAGGGTAATGCCGAGGTGTTACTCTGCCCCTAAATCGGACTGGACTATTAATTGTCAGTCGCGGGCCGGGTAAGTTCGGGATTATGTCTCTTCTTTGGCGTTAGGCCGGTCCGGGTTCTGTTCGATTGACTCCTGACGTTTTCTCCTGAGCATCATCATTCGTAATTTATCTGCTGGCGTCTGGGAACGAATCATAAACCGCGCTTGCGGATCGCGATCGAGATCGTTGCGGGAATGATGCTCAAGTATCTTTTTGACCACGAGCTTCGTCAGTAATCTCTTGGCTGAGGGCCATGAGCGTTGTGTAAGCCGCTGCACTTCGCTCACACTTACCTGCCCATATTCGGCGGCGAAATTTATTGCGCGTTTCTCGTGCTCTGTAAGATCTTTCATTACAGCCTCGCCTACGATTGCGGTGACGTCCGCATCTACCCACACGCGACGTTGGCGCACGTTATTACGAAGCACCACCCGCACGAGTGGAGTGGTTGCGTATTCGACCTGGCGAAACTCGGGCGCCGGGAGACTCACCGCTGTCATCGTATCGCGCATTCGGCGGGTCCCTTCATGGGCGCACTTCACAAAATCGAGATAGAGAAGCGCCTCCATCAGGTATGGATTCCTGGGCTTATGCACATCATAGATGTTCTGTGGAGTAACTAAGGGCGGAAACCCTCCAGGGCTTTCTACTTCTAATCTGTCGTCGAACATCTTTACAAAGACGTTCATCGTGCGGAGCGAATAAGACCGATGAACGCAGGCATTCACAAGCGCCTCGTACCAGGCTGGTTGCGGATATTCGGGAGCGGTATAGAATTTACCCTCCGTGCCGAGTCTCGAGAATTCGCGCAACTGATTATCCAGCACGCGCGCGGTCTCCACAATCATCGATGGAATATTACCGTCAATGTGGATGTCTTTCACCGCGTTGAATTTCTCTCCCGTCCCTTCGGTCTCGCCGTCGAACCTGAGAAATCTGATAAAGCAGCCGGGAAACTTGACCCTGGGGTCCTGAGCAAAGAGAAGGGCGCAGGCCATATTCGGAACGAAGATGGAGCCCTGCCGTTTTCCCAGGTGCGCCAGCGTGAGTATCTCCTGGTTTGTGTGCGAAGACAGGCCGCGCATCTTCGCGAAACGATCTACAAATTGACCGGCCAGATCCGGATTGAAATCACCAGGATAGGTTAGTCCGCAAGGCTCAAGCTCAAAATCCACCTCGCCCTTATTGATTTGAAGCTCGCGCACTTCTTCTTCCGTCAGTCGCTTCTTTTTGTCTGCGATTCTCCAAAACGCGCTTCCTGAGCTAGCTCGAACCACCTTATCTGCGCGATAGAAGACGCGAATAACCAACAAGTAGTCGGCCTGCCCCTCTTTATTAATCGCTTCCATCCGCTTGCTCTCCGAACGGGAGTCGGCACAGTACTCAATCCTGGCGCTTTCCAGCCGATTGAGCTGCTGAATCGATAGTCCGGAACATCCGGATACGGTGCCAGCGTCATCGTCCTCCATGCCGACGACAATCAAACCGCCGTCGGGTTCAGTGTTTGCCCACATCGAAAAATAATCGCCAAGCGCCTCCCCGTGGATTCCCGCTGTTTTCCTCTCGATCCGGCGGTCCTCGCGCAAGGCCCGCAACAGCGCGATTGAGGCACGTTCGTAAATCTCATCCACCGTCAGCAGAGCCAAAGGGCCATCGAAGTTGAACTGCATCCTAGACCCAGCATACCTTCGAGCATTTCGATAAGTCAATTATTTTCTGTATTTTGACCCTTCGAGCAAAATAAGCAACATATCGAAACGCTTCGCGAGCCGAGCCCGTGGCGCAGCTTTTGGCTGCCATGGCCGTCTAGCGCCGAAGGGCGCACGGCAAGCTTCGCTTGGTCCAACGCCCCGCCGCCGGATATGACATACTGGCAAGCTACCCGTGTCCGCCACGCCCATCCTTGAAATTCGCGATCTTTCCTGCGCCATCGCCGGCCGCCCGGTGCTGCGCCAGATCTCGCTCACCGTCGCCGAGGGCGAAATTGTGGTCTTGCTGGGCCGCAGCGGTTCCGGCAAAACCACGCTGCTCAAGACCGTGAACGGCCTCATCCGCCCCGATTCCGGCGAGATTCTGTTCCAAGGCCAGCCCGCCGCCGCGCAAGACCCGATTCGTCTGCGCCGCCGCATGGGCTACGTGATACAGGATGGCGGTCTGTTTCCGCACTGGACCGTGGAAGCCAATATCGGCCTGGTTCCGCGCCTTGAAAACTGGCCGCCAGCGCGGACCGCGGCGCGCACCACCGAACTGCTGGCTGCACTCGGACTGCCCGGCGCCGAATTCGGCCGCCGCTACCCGCGCCAGCTTTCCGGCGGCCAGAAACAACGTGTCGGCATCGCGCGGGCCCTTGCCGCCGACCCGCCGCTACTGCTGATGGACGAGCCTTTCGCCGCGCTCGACCCCATCACGCGGTTCGATCTGCAACGGCAATTCCTCGATCTTCGCCGCACCGTGCGTAAGTCGGCGTTGTTCGTCACCCATGACGTCCGCGAAGCCTTGATGCTTGGCTCGCGCATCGCTTTGCTGAAGGATGGCGGGCTCGATCTGATGCTCACGCCGCACGAATTTCTCGCCGCCCGCACGCCCGAGGCGCTGGCATTCCTTAGTAGCCTGGTCGAACCGTGGAGAGCCGAGCCAGTTAGAGACGAACCAGCGAGCACCGAGACTGGGAGGCGCGAATGAACACCCCGCCGGTCTCCGAAATCCTGACGCTCTCAATGCAGCATTTCGAATTGGTGCTCATCACCATGGCCATCGCCGCCGCAGTGGGAATTCCCAGCGCGGTTTTCCTGGCGCGCCGTCCGTCCGCGCGCCGCTGGGCGGTCTGGTTCGCCAATATCGGGCAGACAATTCCCAGCCTCGCGCTTTTCGGCTTCCTGCTGCCCATCCCCGGCATCGGTGGAATCGGCGCGCGCACCGCCATTATCGCGTTGTGCATTTATGCACTTTTGCCGGTTCTGCGCAACTCGCTTACGGGTATTCTGGGAGTCGATGCTGCTATCCGCGAATCCGCCGTGGCCATGGGTATGACCGCACGCCAGGTTCTCTGGCAGGTGGAATTGCCGCTTGCCACGCCTTCCATAATCGCCGGGCTTCGCATCGCCACCGTCTCCACCATTGGCACTGCCACCATCGCCGCGGCTATCGGCGGCGGCGGCCTTGGCGTCTTCATCTTCCGCGGCCTTGCCATGGCGGATACCAACACCATACTGGCCGGCGCGGTTCCCGCCGCGATCATGGCCCTCATCGCCGACGAGGTATTGGAATGGATCGAACGAAAGCTCTCGCCTGCCTGATCGCGCTGCTTTGCGCCGCCTGCGCGAACAAGCCCCGCATCGTGGTGGGCTCGAAAAACTTCACCGAGCAGGTGTTGCTGGGTGAAATTCTCGCGCAGCAGATTGAGCGCCGCCTGCCCGTCAAAGTGGAGCGCAAACTCGATCTCGGCGGTATTCTGCTCACCCACGAAGCGCTGGTCAAAGGCGATATCGATCTTTATCCCGAGTACACCGGCTCCGCGCTCACCGCGGTGCTGAAGCAGCGCGCCATCAAGGACCCGGCCGAAGCGCTCAGCGCCGTCCGCGCGCTTTATCGCAGCCAATGGAATCTGGAGTGGCTCGATCCGCTGGGCTTCGACAACACTTTCGCTATGATCGTTCACGGCAAGGAAGCGCGCGAAAAGCGCTTGGTCACGCTCTCCGACGCCGCCCGCGCGCACCCCTGGCGTATGGGGACGGGCTACGAATTCAACCAGCGCGCCGACGGATTAGACGGCCTGATGAAGACCTACAATCTCCATCTCGCGGCGCGTCCCGTATCGATGGATCTGGGCCTGCTCTACTCCGCCTTGGATCACGACGATGTGGACATGATCGCCGCCAGCTCCACCGACGGCATGATCTCAAAGATGGATGTCTCCATTCTCGAAGACGATCTGCACTACTTTCCGCCTTACCAGTGCGCCGTAGTGGTCCGCGAGCCGGCGCTGGACCGTTTTCCTCAGCTTCGCGCCGCGTTGCAGCAGCTCTCCGGCAAGCTCACCAATGTCGCCATGCGCCAGTTGAATGCGGCCGTGGACGTGGAACACCGCCCCGTTTCCAGAGTGGCCGCGGAGTTTCTGCGTACGGTGGCTGTAAGATAGATTTGATGAGCGACGTAGAACAACCCGCAGAACAACCCACACCTCCGGAGAGCCACATGCCGCTGCCGCCTGCGACATTCTCTTTCCTCGTACTCTCCTTGCGCGCGCAGGCCGAAATTCAGCTCGGCCTCATGCACTTCGGGCCGGAGCCGAAACCCGAGCCCGATCTCCCCATCGCGCGCCATACCATCGATATGATGGGCGTGCTGCTCGAGAAGACCAAAGGCAACCTGTCGCTCGAAGAACAGCGCCTGCTGGAAAATTCTCTCACCGAGCTGCGATTCCGCTTCGTCCAGGTCTCCGACGAGGCCGCCAAGCCGGCCGCGCAGAACTCGTGAATGGGGTCCCCGCTCCAGATCACGGTGCTCGGTTCCGGTACCAGCGTCGGCGTGCCCACCATCGGCTGTCATTGCGACGTCTGCACTTCCACCGATCCGCGCGATAACCGCCTGCGCCCTTCGATTCTGATCGGCTACCAAGGCCGCAACGTGCTGGTGGATACCACGCCCGACTTCCGCGCCCAGGCGTTGCGCGCGAAAATCGGCCACATCGACGCCATTCTCTTCACACACTCGCACGCCGACCACGTCATGGGGCTCGACGACGTGCGCCCGTTCAATTTCCGGCAGAAGGGCCGCATCCCCATTTACGCCTCGGCCGATACCATGAATTCGATTCAGCGCTGCTTCCAATACGTCTTCGAAGACGTGGAGCGCCAAACGCACGTCCCCAAGCTGGAAACTCATATCATCGACGGCGCGGCGTTCGACCTGTTCGGCCTGGAATTCCGGCCCATCCCCATCCTTCACGGATCGCAGACCATTTACGGTTTTCGCTTCGACGGCGCGGCCTATCTGACGGATCACAGCGAGATTCCCGAATCGTCGATGGAGCGGCTGCGAGGGCTCGACGTGCTCTTTCTCGATGCGCTGCGCCACAAGCCGCACCCCACCCATTCCACGGTGGAGCGTTCCGTAAAGACTGTGGAACGGCTCGCTCCGCGGCGCGCATTCTTCACCCATATCTGCCACGATTTGCCGCACGCGCGCACCGAAAGTCAGTTGCCGGCGCACATTCGTCTGGCTTATGACGGCCTGGAAATCACGGTCGGAGATCCACAGTAGTATGCGCGTTTATCGCAGCCTTGCCGGGCTTCCACCGAACTTCGGACCGAGCGCCGTCACCATCGGCAACTTCGACGGCGTGCATCGGGGGCACTGCGAAATCCTGCGCCGCGTAAAAGCGCTGGCAGATGCGCGCGGATGGAAGGCGTCGGTGCTGACCTTCGATCCGCACCCCACTAAAGTGGTCGCGCCGGAGCGCACGCCGAAGCTCATGACCACGCCTGAGCGCCGCGCCGACCTGATGGCGGCGGCGGGCGTGGAGCAGATTCTGATCCTTCCCTTCGACCGCGCCATTGCGCAGTGGTCGCCCGAAGAATTCGTAACGCAGCTACTGATCGAAAGGCTGGGCGCGCGCGCCGTGCTGGTAGGGGACAACTTCCGTTTCGGCTGCCGCCAGGCGGGCGATACGCGAACGCTGGAAGCGCTCGGGCGCCAACTGGGCTTCGAAGTGGAAATCGCGCCCGCCGTGACTTGCCGCGGCCAGGTGGTCAGCAGCAGCGGCATTCGAAACCTGCTTTGCGCGGGACGGATCGGCTTGGCGAACCGCTTCCTGGGGCGGCCCTACGCGCTCGAAGGCGACGTGGTGAGCGGCCGCGGCGTGGGATCGAAGCAAACCGTTCCCACGCTGAATCTTGCCACCGCCGGCGAAGTGATTCCGGCTCGCGGCGTGTATGTGACGCGCACGCGCGATCTAGATTCCGCACGCGCATGGACCTCTGTCACCAACGTGGGCTACCGCCCGACATTCGGCGAAAGCGACCGACTTTCCATCGAGAGTTTTCTGCTGGACGCATTGATCAACGCATTGCCCGGCCCATCGACAGGAGCCGCGCCCCGCCATATTCGCGTCGAGTTCCTTGCGCGTTTGCGGAGCGAGCGCAAATTCGAATCGCCGGAGGCTCTCAAGGCGCAAATCCTGCGGGACGTTAGCGCTGCCCGGAATTACTTCCGCCGTACTCAGGAGTGGACCCAGGCGTGGATCGCCTCAACATGGCCGCCGGCCACTTCCTGATCGCGGGCCTGACGCTGGTTCTCATCGACCTGCTGCTGGCCGGCGATAACGCGCTGGTGATCGCTCTGGCGGTGCGCTCGCTTCCCCAGCGCGAGCGGCGCATCGGCAGCATCTGCGGCGCAACCTTGGCGGTGGTTCTGCGAGTGGCTCTGACGTTCGTTGCGGCCAAGATTCTCAGCGTGGAATTCGTCGAGCTGGCGGGCGGCCTGTTCATTCTCTGGATCGCGTTCAAGGTGCTGATCGACGCCTGCGAGCCGCCCGATTCCACCGTTCGCCCGGGCAGCCTGATGAAAGCCATCTGGTACGTGGTGGTGGCGGATATCACGATGTCCACCGACAACATCCTGGCGATCGCCGGCGCATCCGGAGGTCACTTCGGCCTGATTCTCTTCGGACTGGGCGTGAGCATTCCGTTCGTGATTCTGTCGAGCAACCTGCTGGCGGAGCTGATGAACAAATACCCGGCGATCATATATCTGGGCGCGGCGATCCTAGGCAAAGTCGGCGGAGATATGGCGCTCAAAGACCCGGTGGTTATGCGCACGCTGCACCCGTCCGAGATAGCGCGGTACGCAGTCGATGCCGCGCTAGTGGCAATAATTTTAGTAGCCGGGCGGATCATTTCGAAGCGGAGCCGGCGTCGATGCTGAGACGCGCAAACTAGGCCCAAGGCTGGAGCTTTACCACATGCGGGGCGAGAGAGTTGGTCCGTTTACCACACGGCTGTAGCGATGGCGCCGCTAGATGCTTCATGCGTTTGACTACAATAGCAAACAGAGGCGTCATGACAATTACCCTACGTCCCGAACACGAGAAGGCTATCGCGCAGGCGATTCAATCCGGCGCCTACCAGAATCCCGATGAAGTCATCGGCAGGGCGTTGGAAGTGCTGCGCGCGGAGGATGAATGGCTTTACGGCCACAAGGATGAGATTGCCGAAAAAATCGAACGGGCTTTCGGGCAGTTTGAGCGTGGTGAATTCCTTTCGTCCACCGAATCACAAACTGACATGGCGAAGCGCAAAGCGGAATGGCTTCGTGAACAAAAGGGATGATGGCGTCCCTTTCCGACGTTTCCGCCGAGGCTCAGAATGACCTGTTTGAAATCTGGCGGCGCATCGCGGAGGACAGTGTAGACCTGGCCAACCGTATCGAAGGCGAACTCTACAGCTTGTTTGCGTCGTTGGGCCGGATGCCTGGTCAAGGGCACACTCGCAAAGACCTCACGAAACGGCCAGTCCTGTTTTTTTCGCTGTTTCTTTCCTGGTGGCGTATCAGCCGGATGTGAATCCGATTCGCATCATGGCGGTGCTGCGAGGCAAACGCAACGTGAAACAGATTCTGCAAGAGCGCCTTGTGTAAGCAAGAATCCACACGCGCGCTCGCTCCCGCCGCGAAAACGACGTGCCGTTCGCGCGCGCGAGGCGTCGCGATTACTGCCGCTCGAGCACATCCCCGAACACCGCTCAAGCCCCCGCCTCGATCCCGTTGAACAATCGGTTGAGGCAGGCGTTGCTCTTGCCCCAATCGAAAGGCTGCCCTTCGGTACGCGTATCCGCGTGAACCGACGCGCCCTCCGGCTCGCGGTGAATCGTGACCAGTAACTGCCCGGCGAGGCTGAACATATCGGACGGAATTTCGCATATCAGCATGCAGCCATCGGAAGCCTGGTGCACATCCTGCACTTTGTGACCGTCCCTCGCCAGCGCGCACAAAGCAGTCACTATAACTCGACCCACCGGCTGGCGATAGCTTTCCGAGCGGGTCTTGCCAGTGTGGACGCCAAGCCGGCCGTTGACGTCCTGCATGATTGCCATGACGGGAACCAGAGAGACCGGAGATTTCAGGATCTTACCGAACGTTTCGACGAATTCCTCGCCCGTCATGCGAACCGCGGCGGGTTTCTGCTTCGCAAGAACGTCGCGGACCTCCGGATTGCGAATCAACGCTTCGTAATCCACCTCGTTCTGCCAGTCCTCGGGGACCGGGGGCATAGCCGCAGGGACCGGCGGCGGCATGGCCGCGGGGGGCGCCGCCTGAGTTCCGCCGCCGGCATGAAGAGGCGCGCCGCAATTCCAGCAAAATTTTCCGGTAGATTCCTTTCCGCACTCGGAACAAAACATGGTTGGATTCTAACCCCGTTTCCGCTCAATTCTCCGTCGGCGTTCTCTCCACGCGGTCGATCACCAGCATATCCATCGGGCTCGCGCCCCGCTCCAGCTTTAGCCCAAGCTGCTCTTGCACGGCGGCGAAAATCGTGGGAGCGGGTTTCGCGGCTTCCGCTCCCGTATTTCGTTGGGTGGCCGTCCGAACCCTGCTGTCCATATTCTCAGCCGCCCAATATAAAGTCACATCGTACTTTGCCATAAGACCGGTCATGCTCGATCACTGGGCGGTCGAGGCGCGGAGACAGAAAGAGGTCCGCAAAACTCGGCATGGTTTCATTAGGGGCCACCCAGCGGGCATTGCCGTTCCATGCGCCCCACGTCCCGCCAGAGTCGGGGTCGGCCTGCGATGCCTTCATCTTCGGCCCATTCTTCGCGACCAGCAGCGCGTAGACCGGAAGCTCTCTCTTCTCGTGGTGGAGCGTCAGCGCAAATCGCTCCGCTAAAAGATTCTGCAAGCATCGGCCTGACTTGTTCCTTGGAAGTATTCGGCGGAAGCTTCGCGACGATGTTGTAGCCTTTGGCCTCCAGCCAGTCCGGACCTGAAACTTTATAGCGCTTCAGGCCGTTCCCGCTCACGATGATGGTCTTCAGCGATGCGCCGGTAAATGCAATCTGCCCCGGATCGCCGGAGCCGGGAATCGCCGCCGGGGCCGCCACGCATTCCAAGCGGAATCACTGCATTCAGGATGTCCCGCGGCCCACCCCTGGCGGCCACTTTGACGGACGCCACCTCAAACGCCGGCGGCGCATCCGCGGTTTGCGCGAAAGCCGCGAATACGCTGCACAGAAACAGGCAGGCCCCAGCGACCGCTCGCATCACGTGCGGCGTCCCTGCCGCCACCGCGGACCTCCGGATCGCCAAGGCCAATTGCGGGGAAACGCAAATCGCCATCAGCACCAAGTCAAGTCCCAGCAGCGGTGCGGCGCCTCGCGCGCCCAGTGCCACGATCAGGATCGACAGCAGCGGGACCAGGAGCACGAAAACCGCAGCGGGACAAATCAGCATCGTAGCGAGACGCCAGCCCATCGCGATGCGCGGTGGGGCCGTCATCAGCAGGGCGAAGGCGACTACTCCGGCGAGCAGCGGCCAGGCAAACAGGTAAGTCACTCCCGGCGCGGGAGTCGCCAGCAGAAGTTGCAGAATGGCCACCGTGGCGAGAGGCGCCGCCATCCATCGGCCGCGCGCCCCACGTTTCCAGCCGAAAGCGAGCGCCGCTGCCAATCCTGCCGCTGTGAGCCATGCGATGGGCTTCACCCAGCTTGCTGGGTAAACGATCAGGGAAGTGAACGGCGTCGGGAAGTAGACGGCGTCTCCGCTATGCTTCCCTCTAAGATCCTCGTTGCCGAACCGGCGGGCGAGAGACAGAGCGTACCTGCCCTGCTCCTGCAGGCTGCGCGGATCGAGATTCGCCACGTTGTCCTGCGCCGTGTGATAGAACTCCGGGTGCTCGATGTAAGCGAAGTTCATGCCCGCCATGCCGCCGCGTTTAAATACCGTCAGGTCGGTGTCGTTGGGCATGCGGCGATAGATTTCATAGGCGAACGACGTGGCGTCGGCTTGCGGCACGGCGGCTTGCAGATCCCGAATGAGCCATTCGTTGCCCGCGCTGGTTTCGAACATGAAGGCGTTGCCGGCCGTGCCGCGCGCTTCGAAGTTCAGCGTCACGGCCGGCTGAGCCGCATCGGGCTGGTTCACACCCGACGGGCCCCGCCACGGGTGATCCCGCATAAAAACCTGGGCGCCCAGCAGGCCCCTCTCTTCGCCATCGGTAATCAGAAAGATGACATCGTTGCGCAGTCGCGGCCCGGCGCGCAGGGCACGCAACGTTTCCAGCAGAACGGCCACGCCGCTGCCGTCGTCGCTTGCGCCGGGGCCTCGCGTCACGGAATCGTAGTGCGCCGCCAGCATCACTGGGCGAGTGTTGCCGCTGCCGGGCAGGCGGGCGACGATGTTCTCCACGTTGCCTTCGCCGTGAAACTTGCCCAAGGTAATCGAGGCGAATCCGGCTTCCAATTCGGGAGCGGCCCCCAGTTTCGTCAATTCCGCAACCAGATAGTCGCGCACGCGCTGTTGATCGGCAGAGCCGAGAGGGTGAGGTTTTTGGGCGATCGCCCGAATTTGATCGAGGGCGCGCGCGGCTGAGAAATCCTGCGGCGGGGCGGTCGCCGGGATCGGGGCGGGGCGGGAAAGCGGAATCAGCGAAATCGCTATCCAGAGTACGAGCCCCGCCAGCACGGCGTAGCGTGCGGCCGGAGTGGCAACTGTCTTCATCTGATGCCTGATATCCTTTCCTGTCTGGTACCGGGCTTTCCATTGTGACGTCGCGAACGCTCGAACGCAAGGCCGTAGATGCAGCTACTATTGCCGTAAGATAAACCCATGGCCACTTCCGGTGGACATTAACGTGGACATTAACTTGGCGAATGCAACCGGCTTGCACCTTTTCAACGGCAAGCCGGCTTCCGAGCCCGGCTCGCGGCATAACGTCGAATATGACTACACGGGCAAGCAGTCAATTCCCCCGACCGGACTTTCACCGGCAAGATAAGCAGCCTTATGGGCTGCGAGCGACCGTCAGGGAGCGTTCGCTGAGAGCCGGCTCCCCCAGATCGGTTGAGCACTCGTAGCCGTCTGTAGCCGTCGTAGCGTCTGAATTGATGCGGCGAAGCGCAAACAGGGCTATGCTTGTCGGGTGAGAGGCGCACCGTGACAGACCATTCTCAGGACAGCCGGCTCCAGCGAGTTAGGGACCGGATCAGACGCTTGTTCAAACGCGACCCGGAGCCGCCCGAAGATCCGTACGCCTACGTGGGCGCGCCCAAGAGGCCACGGCTGCCGCATCGAAGCGCCTCCGCCGCGGTGGAACCGGAACCATAGATTCGTCGCGAATCGCCCTCAGCGCCGAACGGCCCAGGCAAGACCGTCGGGCTCTTTGCCTGCATCGATGTGGCCGGTCACTTCCAGCGTTTTCAGATCGACGATCGCCACGTAGTCGTCGGGCGTGCAGGCCACAAACGCGCGCGAGCCGTCCGGCTGCATCTGTATGCCGGCTGCGCCGCGGCCAACCTTCACTCGCTTCACTTCGCGCCTGCTGGCCGCGTCGAATATCGCCAGGTCCGGACCGCTCAATGTAGAGACCAGCACCAGCTTTCCATCCGGCGTGAATTTCAGGCGGTTGGCCCCCATAACGTTGGCGGCCAGCGTCTGACTCACCTTTTTGCCGGCGATATCGACAATAGAGATGGTGCCGTCCTGAGCGTTCGCGGCCCAGATTTCCTTGCCATTGGGCGAAACATCGAACCCTTCGGCGCCGCGGCCCACGGCGACCACAGTCTCGTCCCAATCCCCCTGAGGCGCCCCCATCGGACCGCGGCCGGGACCGTTCTGCATTCCCGGCGGCGGACCACCGGGACCAGGACCACGCCCATCCGGCGAACCCGGCGGAGAACCAGGCGGCGGACCACCGGGCCCGCGCCCAGGCCCACGCCCGCCGCCGCTGCTCTTGTCGATGATGGTCATGGTCGCGGAGCTGACGTTCGAAGTGATGATTCGCTTGAGGTCGTCGAAAACGTAAATCATGTGCGTTCTGTTCTGACCTGTTCCCAGTATCCAATCGATGCTCTTGGTTGCCGGGTCGTAGCTGCCGATCGCCTTGGCCGCTTCCGCCGTGAACCATACCTTGCCGCCCACGAACATCAGGCCGTGGGGTCCGCGCAGCGCGCCAAGGTCCACCACGGGTAAAGTTTTTTGCGCCACCAGGTCGACCACCGTCAAAGTGTTATACGCCCCGCCGCCGTAGTTTGAGATATACGCGGACTTGCCGTCGGTGGAGGCGATTACTTCGTGGGGATCGGGTCCGGAAGGCATCCGTGCGATCACCTTCAGGCTCGAAGGATCGACGATAGCGAGCGTGTGGTCGCTCTTCGAAAGCACCAGCAACGCTCTCGGCGGCGTGCTCTCCGCGCGAACGACGGCGGAGGCGAAGAGGCCTCCAAGAAGGAGGGCCGAGCCGATTCTCACGTTCATGATTGTCAACTATACCGCATGGCCGCGGGCGATAATGACTTGAGGCATGTCTCAACTCTTCTCCGACCCGATCGCCGATCGGATCGCCGGTTTCCTGACCGGGATCGGGCTCGGAATCCGCGCGGGAAATCTTTTCGGGCCGGTCATCCTGCCGGGCATTCAGATTCAGCGCGGCGCATTGGTTGTGGATGAAGCGCAACTGAGTTATCCCGGCGACTTGCTGCATGAGGCGGCGCATCTCGCCGTGGTTCCGGCCGCAAGGCGCAGCCTGCTGGATCGAGACACCGGCGACGACGGCGGCGAAGAGGTTGGCGGGATCGCGTGGTCGTACGCCGCCGCACTGCACTTGAGACTCGACCCCGCAATGGTCTTCCATGCGCACGGGTATCGCGGCGGATCGGAAAGCATCCTCGAAAATTTTGGCGAATGCCGCTATATCGGCGTGCCGTTCTGCGGTGGATCGGATTGGCGGACGATTCCTACCCACGAATGACTCACTGGCTGCGCGAGTAGGAACATTACAAAAGGAGTGACGGCCGGTGACACTGCTAACCGGGCGGCGCGGGACTAGTCAATGAAACAGGGGGGTGCTTAACGGTTGCGTTTCGGACTCGGCGTGTTTTCAGATGCTACAAAGCCGCGACCGTTACGGAGCGTTCGCAGAGCGCCAGCTCCCCCAGATCGGTTAACAAGCACCCAATGAAACAGGAGTAGCCGCATGTGCGAAGAACTATCGCAAAATGTCCGTTACGGCGTTCGCACCCTGGCCAGGAACCCCGGTTTCGCCGCCATGGCCGTGCTGGCTTTGGCAGTGGGAATTGGAGCCAACACCGCCAGGCGGAATCCCCGCCGCCGCACAATGAATATGAGTCAGCCTGTCTCACCGGCCGTTGATTTTGCTGCCAGGGCATGTGCCGCAGGTTTCGAGCGTGCAGCCGTTCACAATCGCGTGAACTCGACTTTTTCGTAGCTTAGCCTTATGGAATTCTGTGGCGCCGGTTCGGCCCGTGCCTGCGCGATCTTTGACATCTGAATATTCAAGCCGCCTTTCCGGCGGCTCTTTCGGGCCATGCGCAAGTCGCCGCACCCGGCAGCGCCGGCCCAAGCCCGCCCAGC
Organism: Bryobacterales bacterium; assembly: GCA_003135055.1. Lineage (GTDB taxonomy): Bacteria > Acidobacteriota > Terriglobia > Bryobacterales > Bryobacteraceae > PALSA-243. The sequence continues at coordinate 68,316 of PLDF01000299.1, forward strand.
CCGCCACGACTGACTGCCCCACAATTCGCGCAGAGTCACTGGTATCCAGAGTAAGTGACATCCTGGACGCCATCCCGCCCCACATCAGATGTCACTCAAGTGAGTCACTCGAATTCCCACGTCCGGAACCGATGCTGGTGTTCCACCATATCGATCCGCTTACCATGAAAGCGAACGCCTTCCATTTCGAGACGCGTACGCTGCTCCATCCCAGCTTCGCACCTCAGCTTGATCTGGCCGCCCGCGCCCACTACGCGCTGCCACGGCAGCGAACCCGTTGGCGCCTGACGCAGCAGCCGCGCCACCTGGCGATGATGGAGCGGGTATCCCGCGGCCGCCGCAACCTGCGCGTAAGTGGCTACTTTGCCGCGCGGAATCTGGCGGATGGCTTTGCGAAAAGCGGCGTCTCTCGGCTCGCTCTTAGGCGCGCGCAGAAGCCGGCGATCAGTCCCGCCGATTTGAGTTGCGCCGCCCACTCGGAGTCACCGGCAGCGTCGCTAATCCACAATGCGGGTGTCTCGGTGAAATTAGCGGCGAAGATCCGACCGGTATCGAGCGCCCAGCCTTCAACCTCAGCATATTCAAGCCTTAGTCGTAGTTGCGGTCACAAAGGTTCCTCATTTCGGAACGCTGAAGATGGCGATCCGCTTATCTCCGAGGTTGAGTGTCTCAAGCAGAGTGCCGACGAATACGCGTTTATCGCCCTTAACAACGGCAAGCCTCCAGCCCCTCCCTTTTGTCATTCGCTCGCCCCTCTTTGCCTTCCGCCCGGAGAAAGTGACGGCCACCGCTGATGGGGCGCCGCCGCCAACGGCGCGAAGCTTTTTCGACAATGCCGCTCTCTCGCCAGCCACGCGCCTTTTCCGAGTCCGCGCGGCTTTTTGTCCAGCCGTCAGTTCATCTGGCATGAGTCGGAACATATCACGGATTGGTGCCCGGGAAACGGGATGGGGTTCCTTTCACGGATTCTGCCGCCTAATGCTCGCTTTTGATGGCCGCCGCCGTCGCGTCGGCGGCTGACAAGTTCTTCAATCACCTTACGACCGTCGGACTCATGCCCAGCGAACCCTACGAAATCTCCACAGCACAGAGGCTCCAAGGACGATCAGGCGGGCGCGCTCGGCAGCGGAGAAGGCGGTTAGGAGAGCCGCGCCGAAGGCCACGAAGAAGAGTGCGCAGAACAATGCCGGACAAGGGGTCAGGCCTCTCTCGCCGGTTTCTTGGCGGGTTTATTTATGGCCCTCTTGTATGGTGCCCTCTTAAGATAGGCGGCCCCGTTGGCCTTTAGTTGCTTCTTTAATTCTCGATGATAGGGGCTTCCTACCTCGACGATGTCAGCCTCGATCAGCGATTGCGAGTGTTCAGGGCAACGGAAGTCTACCCTCCATGCTCGCGTTGGCCTTGGTTCGCCGTCGTCGTAGGCATTTTCGAAGAAGTCCTCCTCGATGCCGGCCATGGCCTGTTCCCGCTCGGCCTTACTAAACGGTTCCGAAATCGACTTGCAAATTCTCAGGTACCTCCCTGCCGACAAGCCGGCTGCCGTAATCTCGTAGACGTCGCCGTAACATAACATACAGCCAAATTGGGAAGGGGATGCAGGTCTGGAGAAGCGTTGTCGTAGTCCAAGTAGTTCTCGACGAAATACGGGTCCGACGGATCCCAGTAGTATTCGGGCCGATTCTCAAGCGGCCGCCAGGTCATAGCGACGTACTCGGCGGCGACCAACTGGTCCAGTTGATCCCTGAGTTCACGCAACCCCGGCGAGTCGTGGTGCGCGTAATACTGAAACGGGATGAACCAAGCCCAGCACAGATCCGCAATTTCATTGATTGAAGAGTTGGCGAACTTCGTGGCGCGTGCAGGAGTGTAATAGCGCCGAGCTATCCGCAGCCCTCGGCCGCCGTCGCCAGCAAAAAAGAAATCCGCGTGGGCCTTGGCCACGTCGATGCCGTTGGCGAACTCTGTCTCAACGGACTTCCACCGCGCGCGAAACCGCTCGGCCAGAAGCTTCTCGATCTTTTCTGCTTTTGCAGCTACTCCGGGCATGTTTCGTATACTCCCGTGGGCCGCAGTGAGAATCCAGCTTCACAGAATGGCCGAACGCTCTGCTGCAGCCTCGGCACCCTACATTCTGCCACAGATCGCGGCCCTGTTTTCACCAGCTTCGATAGGGCACCTCGGACATACGAGGATTGCAGTGGGTTAGACGATGGCTCGCCAACAGGCTGCGCACCGATCTGACCGATTGCTCGGGGTTTGGATTTGGTCCGACGACTACATGAGTTAGAGGGAAACAGTTCCTGCTATTCCTTAGCGGAACGCGCCGGTATGGTATTAGCATCGACCTGCCCTCTCGAAAGTCCAGCGGCGCGCCGGGAGGGCTATCCATCATAGCCTCAGAAATGATTCGCCACTCCTTTTCCGCGGCGAATTTCGGATGTTTAAAAACCAGAGCTAGCGTGTGAAGCGCTATCCGTGACGACACGGAAACATACAGTCGCAGGGGCTCGGGGTTGCCGGTGGTGTACCCGGGGGCCCGGCCCCGGATATCGTCGACAAGGGATCTCACTTTTTCGCGCTGATTCTCTTTGTCGTATATGCAGGGTACCAGTCTGAATCGGCTGGGGAGAACTATCCCGTTCGTCTCGAAGCCGAGGGAGAAGCCTGATGCTGGGCCTCCGTAGGCGCGCCATTGAGCGAGCGAATCCGGCTCCTCTGAGAGGCTGGCAACATACAGAGGTACCCCCTCAAAGCCCTCCCCGTCCAGCGTATGCCACATTGCCGCCGAGAGCGGGTTGGCGTCTGCTTGCCCTGCAAGCTCTCGGCGAAATATCTCCTTGGCATGCAGGAATTCCTGAGTATCGTTCAAACACTGGTGGTGCGTGGCCCAGATTTGTTGGCTCCCGATGATCCCCAAAAGGCCTCCTTGTGTTGTGTGATTGAGAGTCTTGGGTTGGGGTACTTCCGACCGAATGATGTCTAAAATTTCTTGGCCGGGCCGTGTTGTCTCAACAGAGGTGCTCATAGTGGCGCGTGACTCAAGTATAACTGGCAAAGAACTGGCTATCGGCCCAGCGGTCCATTGCGGGCCGGTACGGGTAGGTCCGGCCGCTGCAGATGATCCGGGCAGTTCGGCCCTTGGCTACATCGGGCCCATGTCGCACAGGAGGCAAGCCAGGTCTATAGCTCGAATTCCCACGTCCGAAACCGATGCTGGTGTTCCACCATATCGATCCGCTTGCCATGAAATCGCACGCCTTCCATTTCAAGACGCGTACGCTGCTCCATCCCAGCCTCGCACCTCAGCTTGATCTGGCCGCCCGCGCCCACTACGCGCTGCCACGGCAGCGAACCCGTTGGCGCCTGACGCAGCAGCCGCGCCACCTGGCGATGATGGAGCGGGTATCCCGCGGCCGCCGCAACCTGCGCGTAAGTGGCTACTTTGCCGCGCGGAATCTGGCGGATGGCTTTGCG
>PLDF01000106.1 GCA_003135055.1 Bryobacterales bacterium
CATTTCTACTTGGGCTTGACAGATGCTGATGTCGCATACTGTTTCCCGCGACCGGGAAAACCGGACTTGTGCCTGAATAGGGCGATCAGAGAATTCGCACGCCCTCTGCGTGCGCGGCCTTCATCAGATCATCGTCACGTGTCGCCAGCGGCAGAGAGAGACGTATAGCCAAGTCCAAATACGCGACATCGTAAGCGGTCAATTGATGTAGACTGGCGAGGGAATGGAGCCGGGGAAAATCCGCAATCGGCGGGGCCTGATCCACCGTGATATTGAACTTGGCAAGCTGCTCCAGAAATTCCTTGCCGCGATCCGCTGTAATACGCCGCCGCTTGATAACGACAGCCACGGTGTTCAGGATTTCCCACGCCCACAATGAAGGCACATGCAAGGCGCTTCCATCCATCGCCCACTCAAGCATCTCGTCCGATGCCGGCGTTGTCTCGTCCTCGCAGCACCACGGCATGCAAGCGGATACGTCGAGCACAAACGCATCCATCAATATTTATGCCCGATGTGAGCCAACTCCCGGAAAGACATGCCTTTCAAATCGAGCCGGACACCCTTGCGAATTTCACGTATCCGCGAACCGGCGAGCCGCGCTTTTGCCTTGTCGAATTCACCGTTGCGGTGTGACAATGCGCCAAGGGCAGAGTCAATGAACTCATCGACAGACCGCACCAAGCCGGACTGAATGGCCTGCTCAATAGCGTTTTGCTGCTCTGGTGTCAGATTAATGCTCACGGATGGCCTCACCCTCATTATCTCGCGATTTGATAATCTACCGCAGACCCCTGCCCGCTGTCACGGTCAGAATATGGCCGCACCGAGGCGGCAGCCGAACATTCCGCAGGCTGTCTCCTTAGACTACGTAGTCTCGATACAAACGACAGATTGCATAGTCTCAACAGTTTATGTAGTCCATGTGCATGCACGCACCGTTGAATATCACCCTGCTCGCAAAAAAAAGGCGGCGTTGGAAAGAGTACCACGTCGGTCCTGCTTTATGAAGTGCTCCGACAGGCTGGTGTAGCAGGTTGTGGCCGGGCTTGTATTGCGCCCAGGCAAGGCCCCCGACGCAGCCCCTCTCCTCGCGGCGGGAGCTAGGCCCCTAGAATCCCCAGAGCGCTTACAGGTACTGGTCCCCATGGGCCTTTGATCCCTAACTCCGTGGGGTGTATCCTTGGGTCCAGTAGCACGTCTAAAATAAGGATACCCGCAGGCCTTTGGTGAAGTCCGTTTCCAACCCGCTGGCGATCCTCGCCATCGCCTTGTTCGCCGTTCCGGCGCAAGCGCAGGTCGCGGTGTCGGGACGCGTCGTGGACGAAACCGGAGCCGGCATTGCGGGCGCGCGGGTGACGGCGCGGGCGCCGGATGGAGGCGCACCGGTAGCGGCATCTTCCGATCTGGCCGGCAATTTCAAGCTGGCCGTGCCAGCCGCGGGCGAATACGACCTTCGCGTGGAGCGCGAGGGATTCTACGTCTTTACCAGCCACAACCAGCGCTTCGACGATGCCCAGAACCAGTTCGCGATTACGCTGAACCACCAGCAGGAATTTCCCGAAAAGGTGGAAGTGAAGGATTCACCGGCGGGAATCGACCCGCAACAGCCCGCCGCCCGCCACGAACTCGACAATACCGAGATTCAGGCCGTGCCCTACGCGGCGCCGCAGGATTACCGCAACGCGCTGCAACTGTTGAACGGCGTGGTGGCGGATAATTCCGGACGGTTTCACTTCAACGGCGCGGCGGCCAGCCAAACCAACTACACTCTCGACGGCTTCAACATTTCAAACCCGGTCACGGGCGCCCTGGATACGCGCATCAACATCGACACGGTGCAATCCATGGAAGTGCTGGATAGCCGTTACTCCGCGGATAACGGCCGCGGATCCGGCGGCGTGCTCAACTTGACGACCAAGATCGGCGACGACCACTGGCGCTTTATCGGAACCAACTTTATTCCCAGCGTCGCCACCGATCACGGATTGCACATCAACAAGGTTACGCCGCGGCTCGACCTCTCCGGTCCCATCAAGAAGCGCCGCGTGTGGATCGATAACGGGTTGGACGCATTCTATAGCGAGGACCTGATCTCCGGGCTGCCCGCCGGACAAAATCGCGCGCGCAGCCTGACGGCCGACGACATCACGCGTTTCCGCGCCGACCTGAAACCGGGAAATATTTTCACCGCCAGCTTTCTTTGGAACTTGAACGGCCAGACGCATAACGGTCTGAACTTTCTCAACCCCGAGCAGACCACCACCAACTCGCGCCAGAGCACGTATATAAGCAGCGCGCGCGACCAGCGTTACTTTGGGGGCGGCGCATTGCTCGATTTTGGATTCGCCGATACGCACGGATTTCTGCGCAGTTTGCCGCAAGGCGACGCGCTCTATGAGATCACTCCGTTCGGCAGCCTGGGCAATTATTACGTGAGCACGGTGCAGCATTTTTACCGCCAACAGGCCCTGGCCAGCCTGTTTTTGCCCACGGTCCACCTGCACGGCGCGCATCTGCTCAAATTCGGCGTGGATTTCGAGCGCGAAGGCTTCCATCAAGCCATGACGCTGAATGATTACGAGGTGCTGCAGGCCGATAATTCGGTGGCGCGCTTCGTGACGTTTTCCGGGAGTCCCTTTGAGCGGCAAAACAACTTCGAAGGCGCGCAGTATTTTCAGGATCACTGGGCGGTTCGCGACAACCTCACCATTGAAGCGGGCGTGCGCGCGGAGTGGAACGAGATTGCGCGCGATCTGGAGATCGCGCCCAGATTTTCGGTCGCGTGGGCGCCGCGCGCTCTGGGCGGAACCAAGTTTTCAGCCGGTTACGGCATCTACTACGACGCCATCAACCTGGAGTTGATCGCCCGCCCGGATGAGACGAGTCTTTCGACGTTCTATTTGCCCGGCGGGGTGGTGGAAGGCCCCGTTCCCACGTCCTTCGTGGTCAACGATCACGCCCTCTCCACGCCCCGGTATCAAACGGCAAGCGCGGGAGTGGAGCGCAAGCTGCCATTCGATTTCTACGGCAAGGCCGGCTATACGCACCGGCAGACCAACAACGGTTTCGTGTTCGAGACGGCGGCGCCGGAATCGGGCGCGGAGTTCTACACCGGCGCCCAGTTTCTGTTGCGCAATACGCGGCGCGACCGCTACGATGCAGCCGATTTTACCCTGAAGCGCACCTTCGCCGGCCGTTATGAGTGGTTCCTGGGCTACACAAGGTCGAGCTCGCGAACCAACGACGATGTGCAGTACAGCCTGATCAACCCCATCTTCGGGCCCCAATTGCCCGGACCGTTTCCGTGGGATGCGCCCAACCGGATCCACATGTGGGGTTGGGCGCCGCTGCCGCATGCGTCGCTGCCCAAGCTGTTGCAGTTCGCAACCCGCAACACCACCGCTGCCTACCTTGTGGAGTACCGCACAGGTTTTCCGTTCGGCGTGGTAGACCAGCAGGGCTTCATGATGGGCCCGCCGGGAGAGATGCGGCTGCCGGGCTATTTTAGCGTCAATCTCCATTTCGAGCGGCAATTCCACGCCCTGCATTACCTGTGGGCATGGCGCGTGGGAGTGGACAATCTGACCAACAACGGCAACCCGAACTTCGTGAACAATGTGTTCGGATCGCCGGACTATCTCACCTACGGACGCGGCCAGGCTCGGGCGTTCACCATGCGCCTGCGGATGCTGGGAAAGAAGTAAAGTAACGTGGGGCGGAGTCCGCGCACATGGCCGGATTTCCGGTTGAGAAGCCGGGTTGCTTGTTAAACCGGCTCGGCCGCGCCGGCATGGGACAAATATCGGATTAGCGGCGGCCATGCCGGGAAGCAACGGCTCATTTGATCTCGAAATCCGCCGTCCGTCTGGCGGTCTTTTCCGCTCCGTCGGTTGCCGTGGCTTCCAACTGGTAGGAACCGGAAGGCAGCGATGCGACCGGCACATTCAATCCAACCGGAATCGTGGATTTGCCGCCCGCGGGAGGGCGAAGCTTCCCGACGCCACTATCCCACTTCGACGCCCCGGTCTTGCTCTCCAGTATGCGCAGATTTACGTTCGCCGGAATTGCGGCATCGGGTACGTAAATCTCGAAGTAACAGAAGACTTGTTCGGACCTGGCAAACGCGTTAGACCCGGCCGGGAAGACTTGCGCGCCGTCGGCGATCAGCGGCGTTCCCTCGTCAATCAGCGAGGCCCCCAAGCCCAGTTCGGACGCCGGCCGTACTACCTTGCTTAACGCGAGTCCGCTGATGGCGAACTGGCTTGGGTCGTAGGCGGGCGCCGACAGCGGCGTCTCTACTTTCCCAAAGCTCGCGCCGCCGGAACTGAAGACAACCGTCAGATTGTACTGGCCTGGAATAATCTTGAATTCCTTCTCGTAATACAGAGGCTTCTCTTTCCATTTGTCGACATCCTCCTTACTGTCGAAATCCCGTTTGACAATGTCGCTGAAGCGTGCTGCCGTGGAGCCATCGGCGGCTGAAGCGATGCCCAGAACATTCATCTCGGCATGCAGCTTGCCCTTCTGGTTTTCAAACTTCAGCGCATCGGTTGCGATCTCCATCGCGACATAAACCCGCGCGACGTTGGGGGCGACGTAAAAGAAGGGAGCCTGTATCGACGCCGCAGTGCCTGTCTGGGCGGCGGCGGCCCGTTTCTCCAGATCCTGCTCTACTTTACCTTTCGCGAGCAGGTCCGCCGGCTTCGCCGCGCAGTAACTCGATCTCGACCGCACCTCGGCGCCACCACGATCTACCTTGACGCGAAGCGTATGGCAAGCCCCATCCCTCGAGGTGAGGGGCGAATCGGGAGGCGTATAGCCCAGCACGTAAGACTGGCTCTGCTCCGCGCCGATCTTCTGCAGGTCCGTCAGGTTACTACCGTACACGACGAAACCGCCCGTTCCGCGGGCGATCGCGAGCGGGATACTATCGTCTGGCTGGATGTTGGGGGCCATGTTGGCCGGGACAGCAGCCGGAGACCGGACTCCCGGACTTGCAAATATGTCCTGCACGACTGACTGCACAACCGGATACACCGCGACGTTGGAGCGGTTGCAAATCTGAACTAAATCGGCTCCCTCGGCCGCGGGTGCGGCCGCAAACGCAGCCCCACCGGTTAACAGAACGATGATCTTACGACCCGGCAAGACATTCAGATTTCGGGCAAGACTCCCCACCGACTGCATCAGGCCGCGAGCGTTGGCGGCATCCTGCGTGTCCATGGGCCGCCCTCGAATCCCTGCCATAGTTCCGGGTCCGCCAGGATTCGAGGCAGCGAATTTAACGCCACGCACCGCCTCCTTAAGCCGGCCGGCATCGCCAGTGAAGCTTTGAGCGACGCGAAACCCGCCATCGAAGTTCACCACCGCCATCAGCCGGTTGGGTCCGGCGTTGGCGTCGATGAAGCTGGCCGCCGCCTGGCGCACGCCAGCTTGATCGGTCGCGCTCATGCCGGCATTGTCAAAGAACAACACCAGCCGGCGCGGCTCGGCGGCGGACGAATCCGTCTCGACGGAGAAGCTCCGGATGGTCTGTTCCCGGTTGTCGTCCCAGACGCGGAAATCCTTCGCAGTCAAGTCGCGAATGTATTCACCCTTCTTGCCCGTAACGACTGCATCTACCAACACTACTTTGGTTTCGCTTTGAAAGACCGGCGCCTGCCAAGCTTTTGCCGTGATGCAGGCGATCGAGAGGAGTGTCGCGAAGCACTTCATCTTATATCCACCGTAGCGTTGCGCGCCGCCATGATCTGCCCTTCGGAGTCCCTGACCACCACCCGCACCACGTATCGCCCCAGCGCGATGTTGAAAGTCTCCTTAACCGCCATGCCCGAGCCGAGCACCTTTTCGAGCGTCTGCTGCCGCAGCCGCAGACCCATCACCCTCTGAATCCCGCGCAGGTATCGGCCATCCTGGTCGAACAACCCCGTCACTACGGTCAAGGTGTCTTCGCTTCGATCTCCGGCCGTACGGAACTTGATGCCGTTCAAGTCCAGGTGCGCTTCCACCGTCAGTTCCGCCGTCGCATCGCTCGATTTGAAGAACTCCGTGGTCACATCGACTGGAATATCGCGCACCTCATCAAGAGAGAAAACCGCTTGCTGAATCTCCTCCTTAGCCTGCTCGGCCTCATCCACCGCGTGGTTGGGCGCCCAGTAGCCGCGGCGGGCCTGCAGGTCGAGTCCCTTCGCATTGACCAGGGTTACCTTCAATCCGTGGTAGCTGCCGTCGAGCTTCAGGTTTTGCGGCGAAAACCCCAGCACGTAAGTGTATTCCGGCGGGGCGGCCAGTTGATTCAGGCCGTCCAGCAGACCATTGTCGTTGTGAGAAAACTTGCCGCCCGTGCCATAGGCCAGCTCCGCCATCACGTCTTCATCGGCTTGAGCGCTCTCGAACCTATAGCGCACCCTGGGCGAATTCGGGCCGCTCTTGCCGGCGGCGTCACCCATCAGCGGTGTATAAAGTCCGCGGGCGTTAAGAACTGCTGATGACGACATTCGAGTGAATCGCCCGATCCATCATTTCCATCTCCTGTGCACGGAGGTCGCTCAACACCATGAATCCCGGAGAAACCAGAACGATACTCCGGCTCCCTGGCATGACAGACAGGCGCTGAACCACACCCGCCATGACGCTCACCGCGGACCCGGTATTAATGTGGTTGGCGCCGAGCACCTCGTTGGCTATTGCCCTTGCCAAGATCGCCGGGTCGCGGACGCCCGGGAGACACCTGCTGACTTCCCCCGCGGCGGCTGCGAGCGCCTGTGAATCCATCTTGTTCAGAATCCTGTCGGCTTCGTATTCGGTGATACCAGGGGGGCAGTCCACGTCCGCCGGTTGCTCCGCGTTCGGACCGACCGCGATTCGAAGCAGCGCCTCGCGCAGTTTTCCGCGATCCTCCGTGAAATCGAGCGTCACCCTGCCGGACGCGGTGTAGATGGCGGCGCGGCTGGTGGGCGCGAGCGACTCGGCGAAGTGCCGTTCCGCTGCCGCGCGTACTCGCACCAGGTCTTCCCAGTTCAAGTGGATGTCGTCGAAAAGATACGCAACATAGCGATCGGGCAAGGGGGGCTTCGGCGCGGCTGCCGGGAGCGGGGAAGGCGCTGTATCCGTGTTCGCCGATGCCCGCCCGCCGACTGCATGCCCGGGAGTCGCCGCCGCCGTAGGGCTTCGAATGACGCTGAATTTCGTGATGCTCTGCGGCTTGCCCTTGTCGAAGAGCCGAAAGTCTTCCTGGCGCAGGTTTCCGGCAGCGCGGCCCTTGCTGTCGCGCACCACCACCGGCACGGAAACCAGATTCACCCTGCTGCTGAACGTCACCTCGGCCTGATGTGACGTTATCTCCGGGGGCTCCTGCGCCAGCGCTCCGCAGACAACAAGAGAACACAAAAGAAACAAGTACTGGCGTGCTTTCATGGCTTCCACGTTTGATCCCGAACCTGTCACCGCGGCTGCTAACGAGAGTATATCTTCCGGGGAATCGTCTAAGAACCCGACGAAAGTCTGATCCCATGCAATCGACGACTTTTCGGATGCTCGGAACTTTCCTGATGGCAACTTGCAGAAAAAGGTCTGCCAGGTTCGGGCTCCGATAGATCCCAACGGCCGCTTGCGTCCGCCGATCCATTTGGCCGGTTTGCCGGCTCGTGGGCGATTCAGCCCGGGTATTTTCCGGGATCATGGGAACACCCGACAAGGTCTGCCACAGAATTTGACTGGCAAAAGGCGCAGTGCGTGGTAATGATTTCCGGCATGAAGAAGGGTGCCTTCGCGGTCGGCGCCGAATGTGGGCGCGGATTCGCGGTGTGCCGGCATGAGGACGGCAAAGATTGGGGCGCGGCTGTGCGGCAGTCCGAATGGAGGAGGAAGCGCCGGTTTCCAGATCGGTGGGTCCCGATACGGATTTGGTCTTGCCGGTGACGAATCGGCACGGTATGGTCAGATTGACCGAAGATCAGGTCCAGCTTGGCGCCGGCGCGGCGGGACGCACAACCAATGCGGAAACCGATGCCTCGGTGACGGCGGGATTCTCGCGTGGTCAGGGCCGAAGGCTTACTCGCCGGCGTCTCGTTGAATGGCGCGACGCTACGGCCGGACGCCGACCGCAACTTGGACCAATGCCGGCCGCGTAGTCCATCGGTAGCAGCTTCTGGCAGCCACTTAGAGGCGTTGATGTTCCTCCGGCGTCTTTTTCTGACGGCGCGCGCCTACGTTTGTATCGGGAAGTACACGCCAGTCAGCCCATTGGCTACCCCCGTGCACTAGATTCCGCGGAGGTTCAACTATATATGCGAGGTTTAGCGTTAGCGGCGTCGGTGGTTATGGCGGCGTCGGTACTTGCCGCGGAAACGGCGCAGGAACGGCTTGGCGATTCGGCCAGGGTATTTTCCGAGATCATGAGAACGCCCGATAAGGGCATACCGCAGGATTTGCTGGCAAAGGCTCAATGCGTGGTGATTATTCCGGGCATGAAGAAGGCTGCCTTCGTAGTCGGCGGCGAGTATGGGCGCGGAATCGCGGAGTGCCGGCATGAGGACGGCAAGGGCTGGGGCGCTCCGGCGGCGGTTCGTATGGAAGGCGGCAGCTTCGGTTTCCAGATCGGCGCGTCCGATACGGATGTGATCCTGCTAGTGATGAATCGGCACGGTATGGTCAGATTGACTGAAGATAAAGTCCAGCTTGGCGCCGACGCGTCCGTCGCGGCGGGCCCGGTGGGACGTACAACCAGTGCGGCGACCGATGCGTCGATGACGGCGGAGATGCTCTCCTGGTCGCGATCCAAAGGCTTGTTCGCCGGCGTCTCGCTGAGTGGCGCGACGCTCCGCCCGGACGCCGACCGCAATGAGGAGCTCTATGGGCACAAGATGAGCAACAAGGAAGTGCTCACGGGATCGATGGAACCGCCGCAGGCGGCGCATGCGTTGATTCACGAGCTGGACCGGTATTCCACCTTCTCGGGTGCCGACCGCGCAAAGTAGTGGCGCGGGGCCATGCCCTGCGCAGTCCATCGGCAGTGTTTAGTAGACTCATAGAGACGTGAAATTCCTCAGGCGTCTCTTCTGGATAGTGGTGGCGTTCGCCGCGGCTTTTTTCCTGAGCGGAATCGCGCTCAACCGCGGCGAACACATTAACAGCATCTGGCTGGTACTGGCGGCGGCTTGCACGTATGCGCTTGGCTATCGTTTTTATGCCAGGTTCATCGCCGTGCGAGTGATGGCGCTCAACGATAAGCGCGCCACACCGGCCGAGCGCCTGCGTAACGGTCACGACTTCGAACCCACTAATAAATGGATCTTGTTCGGACACCACTTCGCGGCCATCGCGGGGCCGGGTCCGCTGGTTGGTCCGGTACTGGCGGCGCAGTTCGGCTATCTGCCGGGCACGCTGTGGATCGTGATTGGCGCGGTGCTGGGCGGCGCGGTTCAGGACTTCGTGATATTGTTCGCCTCGATGCGCCGCGACGGCAAATCGCTGGGCGAGATGGCGCGCGAGGAGATCGGTAAAGTCGGCGGCTTCGCAGCGCTGTTCACGGTGCTGCTGATCATGGTGATCCTGCTGGCGGTGGTGGGGCTAGTAGTGGTCAACGCGCTCAAAGGCAGCGCGTGGGGAACTTTTACCATCGCGGCTACTATGCCGGTGGCGCTGCTGATGGGGCTCTATTTGCGCTACTGGCGTCCGGGCAAAGTGCTGGAATGCTCGGCGCTGGGGTTCGCACTGGTGATGGCGAGCATCGTCGCAGGCCAATCGGTGGCGGCGTCGGCGTCGCTCGCGCCGTGGTTCACGTGGAGCGCCATGGCGTTGGCGCTCGCGATCATCGCGTATGGATTCCTGGCCAGCGCGCTTCCCGTCTGGCTGTTGCTTGCTCCGCGCGATTATTTGAGCACTTTCGTGAAGCTGGGCGTGGTACTGATGCTCGGCGTGGGAGTGTTATTTGTACACCCCGACCTGCAGCTTCCGGCATTGACGCGCTTCGTGGATGGCACGGGGCCGGTGTTCGCCGGCAAAGTCTTTCCGTTCTGCTTCATCACCATCGCGTGCGGAGCGATTTCCGGATTCCATGCGCTGATTTCCTCGGGTACCACGCCGAAGATGATCGCCAAGGAACGGAATGCGCTGCCGATAGGCTACGGCTCCATGCTGCTCGAAAGCTTCGTCGCCATCATGGCGATGGTGGCGGCGTGCGTGATGCAGCCGGGCGTCTACTTCGCGGTGAATTCGCCGGCCGGTGTCGTCGGGGCGACTCCCGCGGCGGCGGTGGCGACCATCGCATCGTGGGGCTTTCCCGTCTCGGTGACGGAGATGAGCGCGCTGGCGCATAGCGTGGGCGAGCAGACTCTGTTCTACCGCACCGGCGGCGCGCCTTCCCTGGCGTTGGGCATGGCGCACATTTTCGCGCAAACCGGAGGCGGGCAGGCGTTGATCGCATTCTGGTACCACTTCGCCATCATGTTCGAGGCGCTGTTCATTCTGACCATCATCGACGCGGGCACGCGCGTGGGGCGATTCATGCTGCAGGACCTGCTGCGGCACTTCTCCGAGCCGCTGGGTCGCACCAGTTGGATGCCCGGCGTGGTCCTGACCAGCGCGGCTGTGGTGGGAGGGTGGGGCTACTTTCTGGTTCAGGGAGTGCGCGATCCGCTGGGCGGCATCAATTCGCTGTGGCCGCTGTTTGGCATTGCCAACCAGTTGCTGGCGGCGATCGCGTTGTGCGTGGGGACGACGATTCTGCTGAAGATGCATGGGCCGAAATTCATGTGGATCACCTGCGCGCCGCTGGCGTGGCTGGTGATTGTGACCTTCACGGCGGCATGGCAGAAGATTTTCTCGCCCGTTCCGGCCATCGGGTTTCTGGCGCAGGTGGATCGGCTGCAGGCCAGTCCGGCCGCGGCAACGGCGGCAACGCAGACCTTGATCTTCAACGCGCGCCTGGACGCGGCGCTGTGCGGAATCCTGCTGCTGATGGTGGCCACGATACTGGCGGATTCGCTCCGCGTCTGGTACGGCATTTTGCGCGGAACGCACGAAGCGCGGATAGCGGAAGCGCCGTTCGTGATATCGCGGCTTCGGGCGGAGGAGCTATGAGCGGCATCCGCCGTTTCGGCAGATTCGTGCTGGCGCTGCTGCGCGAAATCGGCGACGAGAACGCCTACCAGCGGCATCTGGCGGCGCACGGCCGCGAGCATTCCGGCGCCGAGTGGCGGCGATTTTCGGAAGAGCGGATGCGGGCGAAGTATGCGCGCGCGAAGTGCTGCTAGTGCGACCGGCCTCCTGGCCGGTCGACGGGCCGGAGGCGCGCTTTTTTGGCGTCTGTCGAACTCCAGTCTCCTGTGTCCCAATGTCGCGTTGATGTATTTTTTCCAATTTTCGGTTCCGCAGCTGGGGCAACCAAAACGCTATCCATCTACGGGATGCCGTTCCGCCCGTGCGGACGCCATCAGCGCACGCAAGCGCGTCTAAGGCCGGCTGTGTTCCAGTCCGACCGACGGCGCGCTTTCGCTACGGGGGGCCGCGGCGTTGTCGCGCTTGAGGAAGGACGGAACTGGAACCATCGTCTCGAAACCCGACCCCGTCACGAGTCGGCGCGATGCTAGAGTCAACAGTCTTCACCCCGGCAATGAATTTCCCGCGCGAACGGCGCGGGCCTCAACTGGGCAAATGGGCCTCAGTACCAGCGTGATGTCCTCGCCTGCGGCTGCTGTCCGAAGGAATCGGCAGACCGCTTCTGGATTTTCCACGCTCGCGCGAGGGATCTGATATACGACCGGGCCAGTGCAAACAGGTACGCCAAATAGCACAGGCCTGACGGAGTACTCTGGGAATGTGAGGAGGTATGACCCCACCCCGAGTATCGATTCCTCCTGACCGTCGCCGATATTCGCTCGTTTGATCAACGTACAGGTGATGTTTTCGGCGGCGAGGGGTAGGCCGTCAATCAGGCAATTGAGCAACGCGAGCGACTCAAGGTCGGTGGCCGTCGGCGTTTCGGGCATTTTCAGGTCAACCTCGTAAAAATCCGCAACCCGTACCGCGTCGTCGAGGAGGGCGTCATAGGCAGAGAACCAGTCGGGCAAGGCCCCACTGATGCCGTGCGATCTTAGCAACGCCACAGAACTTTCAAGATCGTAAACCTCTAACTCCTGGGAGCTATACATCGCCTTGAGAGCTCCAGTGAGCTTACGGACGGCGCGTACGTCTGAGCCAGCCCAACTCCCTCCAAAGTGCACCGATCCCGTCCCAGATAATCGGACAATCAACGACATACGAAGTGGTAGCGCGCCCGAACTTTCGAATTCCGCCTCCTCCTGTCCGTGACGCGTACGTGCGAGCTTCACGCATTCGTAAACAACCGCGTCTGCGCCGGAGCCGAACGTCAGGCGAGTAAGGCGCGAAGTCAGCGCGCTGCCGGCAGGGCCGATCATGAGCTTTGCGCTCTGAATTGGCCCCCTCGGCGGCGCGAGAAACTCGAAATCAGAAGTGTAGGCCAGCAATTCGCCCGGCTCGATCACTTGCTGCCGGCCGCTCCGAATGAGCTCACTCATCTTCTCTACGCCGGCACCCGTCACGGTGAAATGCGCCTTCGGCGGATTCAACTTCAGCGCCTTAGCATCCCTGGCGAACACGTCGATGGTCTTCGTCCCGTCCGAAATCGACGCAATCAGGCCGGGAACCTTCCTGGCCGCCGACGGCGGCTCAAGGTTCCGCCGGTATGTAACGGCGTAAGCAAAGCGGGCGTCCGCAGCCTCGAGCCGTCTTAGATACTGATCGATATTTCCGGCGTTTAAAGCGGCGAGTTCTTCGGTCGACATCCTTCGGGTCTTTGCCACAGTGTCACGGAATTCTGCAACGTCAAGGACGGCGTGAGGGAAAAACATCTCACGGATCGCGCCTCGGTAAAGGAGCTCCTGAACGATCTCGGAACCCTGCATGAGCTGGATGTTAAGGCGGCTGGCGTAGGAGTCCTGCAGGCACTGGAACCAGCGGTGCGCGCTAGCGTTCATGTCAACGGATAGACAGAGAACCCACCGTAGCGGTACATGCCTAAGAGCCCGCTTCAATGATGTTCGAATCTGCTCTCGCTGATGCTTTCCAACGCCGTTCGGGAAACTCTTACACTGCCAGATCGTCGGGCCACCATCTAACAGGCCTTGGAATAGGTCAATGCCCTCGTCGCCAGCCGCTCCGTCGACGTGCCGGATTTCGGTTCCGGGAAAGCGTGCCTGCACGAGGTGAAAGCAGAGTTTTTCGAAGGTGTCGGAGTCGAGTTCCTTCAGGCGTTGGTAGAGAGGATGCACCGGAACAAAGAACATTTTAGCAGGTCTCTGTATTATTAAGTTGACAGGCGCGGGGCCCCTGCAGACCGAGAAGAGTACCTCCTTTGCAGATGTTCCAACGCTCCAACTGCGGAGTCCGCTACGGAGCTTGGCTCGATCCTCGGGTTGCTTCCGGTTACACCCCTTAGCCGGGGGCGAACGCGCCACTCCCCTCAGCGTCGAATCGGTAATCGCCGGACGCGATATCCCTGGTCCTCGACGATGATGATCTCACCGCTGGCCAGCTCACTCTCGCAGTCGCCGATCACGCGAAATAACCGGGGGTTACGGCGGCGGGCGTCTGATTTCGCAGACGGAAAATGATGACGCTGGGCGTTTCCGTGCGCGCCACAGCCGGAATGTCCCCGAAATCCGGATCGAATGTCAGCACGACCCTTTGCTCTTTTTAGGCGTTGGCGACGATATCGGGATCGAGAAGCCGAATTAGACCCCTCTAAGGCACATGCAGCGCTGGAGCATTGTGCCTGTCCCGGTGTGGCTTTACGATAATCTCCACATCCTGATTGAGCGCCACAAGGAAGCGCAGAAGGCGCTCGACGGAGAACTGCCGAAACTCGCCGCGCAGCATCTTGGAGATGTCGGGTTGCCGCACGCCTAACAATTCCGCCGCGCCGGTTTGTTTCAGGCCGCGGCGCTTCAGGATCGTGTCGATCTTGAAGACGAGCTTCGCCTTGATGAGGTGTTCCTCGGCGTTCGGCACTCCGATGTCCTCGAAGACATTGCGCCCACCGGCTTCGTATCCCTTCCTGGTCATGCCCTCTCCCCCTCTTCGCTTAGTTCCAGTGCGATCCGCTCTGCCTCGCGCAGCCGCTTTTTGATCAATTCGATGTCACTCTTTGGCGTCTTACGCCCGATCTTCGATTTCTTCTGGAAGACATGAAGCACGTAAACCGCCCCGGCCAACCGCAAGGTGTACACCGCGCGGAACGTATCGCCCCGGTAGTCCTTGATGATCTCCACCACGCCGGCGCCGCCGAATCCGGTCAGCGGTTTCGTGTCCTGATGCTTCCCGCCCTGCTGGGCAGCAAACAATGCATAACCCAGATGATCCTGCACGGGCTCCGGGAACTTGCGCAAATCCTTGCGGCTCGTCCCAACCCAAATTACCGGTTTCAACGTCGGCTCAGCCGTCATTGCCGATCAACATAGTGATTTCACTATATCAGGTCGGTAGAAATTGCGCCGGCAGGCCGGAGCATGGAAACAACGTTCGTTCCTCAATGGGTGCGTTTCTTCGGTTCGACAGCCGCTGCCGGACCGGCGAAACGCCCTCAATTACGGCCTTCTGGGAGATTACTCCCGTTCAAGCCGGCTTGTGGCGCAGCGCGTCCTCTCGCGGTCGGCCGAATCCCCTCAGCGTCGAATCGGTAATCGCCGGACGCGATATCCCTGGTCCTCGACGATGACGATCGCACCGCTGGCCAACTCACTCTCGCAATCGCCGATCACGCGAAATAACCGGGGGTTCACGGCGGCGGGCGTCTGATTTCGCAGGCGGAAAATGATGACGCTGGGCGTTTCCGTGCGCGCCACAGCCGGAATGTCCCCGAAATCCGGATCGAATGTGAGCACGCCCCTTTGCTCTTGCGAGGCTTTGGCGACGATATCGGGATCGAGAAGCCGAATTAGACCTTCTTCGCGGAGATGCACCGCGTCGTGAGCGGCCGCACGCAAGGCTTGCACGGTCGTGATTGACACGCCCATGTCGGCCAGAAATCTCACGCGGCGGGGCTCTTGAAAAAGCCGATCTCTTCGTTAGCCAGCGCAGAAGCGTATTGCAGCGCCTGGCGTATATCTTCGGCCTCAAGTTCAGGATATTCGCGGGCAATGTCCTCTGTGGACATCCCGTTCGCCACGAGATTGACCACAAGCGAGACGGTCATCCTCATCCCGCGAATGCAGGCGCGCCCTCCCATTATCGCGGGCTCAAACGTGATCCGATCGAACATAGCGTTAGTCTATCAGCCCGAGGAGCAGTCCGAAAGCCAATGCGAGCCTCGCGGGGGCTCGTGTCTGGTCCGGTATCCGCACCTCGGAGGTGAAGCGCTTCGTCACCAGTGAATTGGCAGACGGGCTCCCGTATGGATTACTCCCTCGAAATCGGCTTTGGTCCGATAATGCCCGTCGCCCCGCACACTCGCGCGAAAAATATCCTCATCCGTAGAAGTGCGCCAGTCGACAAGCTTGGCAAGCCAGGTTCATGGCCTGCCTATCGTCGGATCCAGACGTCGGCGGCCACGATAGGCCTGTCAACCAGCCTGTCGTCTGAGCCCCATCGTCCGTCCAACGCGCCGATGACACACAAACCCGCCAAACCGACTTATCCGCGTTCATCGGCGTTGATCGGCGGCCAATTCTTTCTTTCCGCCATTTCCGCACCCCTCCAAAACCCCGGTCACAGCACGTCGAGATTTATTTTTCGCCCCTTTTAGGCCGTTCCAGAGCACTTTAGCCCCTCCACCCCCTTGCAGCCGCAAGACCGCCTGCTAGCCTCTAATCGGAGGTTTTATGCCGACAGCTAAACAAACCGCGGCGAACCGCATGAATTCGCAAAAATCAACCGGGCCAGGCGCCACCCAGGGCCAAGCCGCATCCCGCTACAACGCCGCGAAGCACGGAATCGATGCTCAGCATCAGATCATGTTTGACGAAACCGCCGGCGATCTCGCCGAGCTCGCCGCCGAATACCACGAACATCACAGCCCCGCCGATCCCGGCCAGCGCTTCCTCGTCGACACGCTCGTTAACAGCGAATGGCGCCTGCGCCGCCTGCGCCGCGTCGAAGCCGAGCTCTGGGAGCACGCCACCAACGCCTTCCTGGCAAACAATACCGAAGCCCCGGCCTGCTCCTCCGGCGACGCCTTCGCCACCGCCTCCCCCACCTTCGAGCGCTTCCAACGGGTCGCCAATTCCTGCGAGCGCACCTATCACCGTGCCATGAAAGAGCTAGAAGTGGCGCGGGGCCATGCCCTGCGACGCTCGAAACCCGAAGCCGGGCCCGCTTCCGCCCCCGCCCCTGCCCCGGGGTGCGCGACATAGAAGT
>PLDF01000113.1 GCA_003135055.1 Bryobacterales bacterium
CGGGCGGGATCAAGACGGCGAAGCCATCGAATCCGGCAAGCTGGAACCGCTACGCGCGTACCAACGGTGACCCAGTCAATTTCGGCGACCCCACAGGGAGGATCGTCGTCTCGTGCGACGATCCAGACGCTCAGAGCATCTACGACGCCAGCTGCGAAATGGTTGGCGACGGCGAAGATGGAGGCGGGGGCGGCGGCAGTAACAGCTGCGGGGGGAATGCGTTTGACCCCACTCCCGACCCGTCTTGTTATTCGTACGTTCCGCCGCCGCCGCCGCCGGCACTTTTGGCGATGGAGTGCGAGGCGACCCTGTATACTCGACCTGTGGACAATCCGATTGCAGTCCCGTTCGGCGGTACCCACTCGTACTGGGGCATCGAGGAGTACGACCCGAATACGGGTTCCGACGTATTCAACGTAGTCATCTCCGCTGGTCCCAATAACGTCCAGGGCACTTTGAAGCACGGCCCCGCGACATACCTCAATATTTGGGTGCATTCGCCATATCAGGGGGTAGACACCGCGTCGGCAGCAACGTCGTCTTGGAGCACCGGCCTATCAGCGGCGAATTGTCCCGGAGTCAACACGATGCTTGATGCGGCAGAGACCTGGCCCAACAATAAGATCCCGTATGGGGGGCCGCTCTTTCCAAATAGTAATACCGTGGCGCACATATTGGGCAACCTCGGGGGCTTTTCTCCGCCCGCTCCGCCGGGCTCCTGGGGCTGGAACTATCCCTTTTAGCTGTTCTTTGGTCGGATTATGAGCTACACTCGCATCCACAAGCTGTTCTTGGCGACTCTGGTCGCGTGCCAAATGCGTACTGGAAGTGCTGCCACGATGACCGATGAATCGCGCGCTGCAGCCGCGCTTTTTCAGGAATTTGAGACAGTGGTCAATTCAAAGGCCACGCTTCTCTCCTCCGTCGGAACCGGCATCTCCAAACAGGATATGGGTGCCCTCCAGGCTCCTTTCGCATATCTGTTCTCCGGACTCAAGGCGGTAGACGAGCATGCTGCGAGCGAGATCATGAGCAACGCCGAAGCTGTCCTGCTTGGCGCGAGGGACTTTCGTTCGCCGGAAGGCATTGGGGCGGTAGAATCGCAGTTTTGTTATGTTGTCGTCTTCGGAGGACAGCGACCATTCGACGCCTCGAAATACTTTCGCAGTGGGTCGACAACTTCCCAGGAGCAGAAAGGCGTCTGGACATGGTCGGCAAGGCTGTCTGGAGAGCCTCTGCTGACTATCCCACTGTATGCAACCCAGATTGAACACTCTTACTTACTGCTCTCAACCGGCCTAAGCGAGCTTCAGTCGGTCGCGAAGTGGCTTGATCGTTCAAGTACGACTCCTCCTGTCCTGGAACATATCCGCCAGTGGGACCTGATCAGCCAGCATCCACTTTGGGCCTATCGGCGCTACGAGTGGAGCCGGCCGGCCAACAGAATTGCTGCTGGGCTTGTCGGAATCCCTCGTGATAGCGAGGCACTCATGCTCTTTCTTGACCCTGGGAGTGCCGCCTGCATTCTCCGACTGGTAGAAGTTGGAGAAGGTCAGGACACGGCAGGCGGCATAAGCCTTATGAGAGATCTTCCCAGCTTCAACTCGCTGGGCGCGGGGATCTGGCAGAGTATGATTCCGCTAGCCGGCGATGAGCAAACTCTCCGGCGCCTGCTCCGGATTATGCAGATGTTCGGCTTCGGACTGTTTCTATGACTCCCCGTGAACGTGCCGATAGGGTTTTCGTGGAAGCTGTCCCGCCCCTGGCTGACCGTAGTGAGAAATCCGAATGGCCGCGAAGGAACACATGACGCACTTCGGCCGATTCGTGGTCTCGTCATTGATACTGGGCGTGCTAGCGGTTTCTACGCGATGGACGATACTACCTCTGACGCCGAGCACGTTTGATTTTCTCTACGTGAACGCGGCGATCTCAGTCCTTTGGGCCGGCCTTGTGATCGTCGCGCTACGGAGATATCGGAAGCGCGGGCTTTGGGTGCTGATTGGCGTGCCGCTGGTGGTGTGGTGGCCAGTGATGTCAGGTTTGTTGTACTGGACCTGTATGCACGGCTTCGACTGCATGTAGGGCTTGACTGAAGAGGGCCGTGGCAAGGGGTGGGGCCGTGATCCAGGAAACCAACGGCAACCAGGTCCAGATCGCCTACCAAGCCGGAGCCGGGTCGGGTGCCACCTACTTACGGCGAAGAGGCCGTGCCCACGACTGAGATGAGCACGAGCGCAGAAGGGACTCCCCCTGTTGCCATACGCTTGAAGGAACGGCGCGCCCTGGGCGCCTACTGGGGCGCCTCCGGCGAGAATATCGATACCGCTTCCGGCAACCTGAATTTTTCCACGCCGCTGATCAAGCCGTTCAGCCGCGGCGGCTGGAGCATCGCCTTGATGCTCAACTACAACTCCCAGATGTGGCGCAGCAGCTCCGGCGGCACGTGGCTGGCGGGCGAGGATACCGGCTACGGCATGGGCTGGAAGCTGCAGGCCGGCTCTCTGACCCCCATCTGGGCGAGCCCGGCGGTGCTCGATCACTACATTTTCACCGATGCCACTGGGGCCGAGTACAGCCTCTCCGTCAACACCGGCAACGTGTGGACTTCGCAGGAAGGCGTCTACATAAGCTATGATGCTAACGCCAACAAGCTCTACTCGCCCGATGGCAGCTTCTGGGTGATGGGCTGTCAATCTTCAAGCGGCGAGCAGGACTACGGAACCCTCTACCCCACCCTGATTGAGGACACTAACGGCAACCAGATCCGGATTGCATACCAGAACGGGGCGGGATCGGGCGCCATCAATTCCA
>PLDF01000172.1 GCA_003135055.1 Bryobacterales bacterium
CATTTTCCGGCGCCACCGTCAGCGAGAGCCACGGACTGGCACACCACCAGAAGGCAGACTGCCAGCACCGCGGCTGCTATACGAACGTTCTTCATTTTTCTGTAGACCTCCATCGGGATTCCGCCCCTTATCGCCGCCGTGCGCTTTTGGAATCGCTGATCGGCGCCGGATCGACAAGTTCGGGGCTTGTGAGAATGCTAGAGCAAGATCTGCAAAGCTCAAAAAACGAACCGAGAATCACGCTCGTAGCCGCTCATTTGGATGTGTGAGGGGTTCCCACGTCTGGGAGGTAATCCCTCGATTTTTAAAAGGCTGCTGCGCTTTCCGTATACCAACATGCTCAAAGACGAGCTATTCGACGGCCGACACAGCCCGCACTTTCAGCCCGGCGCGCCAACGGGAAAACGGTCCCCCTCTTGACCCCGACCTTTTCGTTTTGCCAGAGTGATCTGATTATTATTATGTCCTCCATCGAAGGAACTATGGTATTTTGAAGAGGAATGCATCGTGGCGTTCACATTGCAGTCGCCCTCGTAGCAGTGTTTCTGCTCGTGAGGCCGCTCGACTGCTTCTCCAGTGGCAAGTTCGATCAAAAGGCTGCGGACTGCTGCAAAAGAGGCAAGTGCTCGCCATCGAATTCCGACGACTGTTGTAAAGCTACAGTTCTTGACGGCGACCAGTTCGTCACGGCGCAAGCGACAGATCACTCAGCCCCCGTTCTTGATGTCGTGCTAGCGGATGCTCCAAGCACGACATTTCAGCTGTCGGCAATAGCCCAATTTGTTGAGACTCATCAGCCTCCAGGCACGCCTCCTGACCTCTGTCTCAATCTTCCGCTTCTGATCTAGACCTCCAGCCAACGTGTCTTTCCGGCACGTGCAACAGATTCCCTTTTCAATTTCAGCTTCAAAACTTTAGGAGGGTCATATGCCTGCAAGATTATGCGGGAATGGCTTCTGGGTGCTTGCGTTTGCTCTCGCGAGCTTGCACGCAGAAGAAAAGACGTTCGGGCCGCAGGATTTAGTGAATGGCCTGATGCAGAACAACCCCGAAATTCAGGCGGCACGGTCGCGCTTCGAGGCCGCCACGAAACGGCCTGCGCAAGCAGGCACTCTGCCGGAACCGACAGCGAGCTATACGAATTTTGGTGTCGGTCATCCCTTTTCACGCCTGAATGACAGCGATTTTGCCTACCAGGGGTTTGGTATCTCTCAGGAGCTTCCCTTTCCCGGAAAACTCGGGCTTGCCTCGGAGCAAGCCAAACGTGAAGCGGAGAGCGAACAGCAGAACTACAGCTCGGTGGTTCTGGGCGTGACGGCGCGCTTGAAGGTTGCCTGGTACGAGTGGCTTTCCGTTCAGAAGGCTATCGAGTTGACCCGCCAGGACCGCGACCTGCTCAGCCGCTTTGAGGAGATCGCGCGAAATCGATACACAGTAGGCAAGGGACTCCAGCAGGATGTATTGAAAGCGCAGTTCGAGGTCTTCGCTGTGGAACGGCAGTTCGCAATGCTGGACGAGAAACGGCAGCGGGCCGAGGCGGAAATCGCGTCGTTGTTGGCAGTGCCGGCGGTTGTCTTGCGCGCGCCCGGTGAAATCCAACCGAGTTCATTCTCACTCCCCATCGAAGAGCTGCTAAGAGCGGCAAACAATTCTCCCGGTGTGTTGGCGGAACAGAAGATGGTGGACGCCAGCGCGGTGGGGATCAATCGGAGCTTGAAAGACTTCCGGCCGGACTTCGGCGTGGATCTGCAATGGCAGCATACGGGATCGAATTTCCCGGACTATTACATGGCCACGGTGCATGTAAAGATTCCCATCTACTATGCGCGAAAGCAACGCTACGCGCTCGAAGAATCTTATTCGCGTCTCAACGAGGCCAAGCAGAATTACCGATCCGCGCAGCAACAGGCAATCTTTCAGGTGAAGGACCAATATCTCTCCATCCAGAGCAGCGACCGTATTTTGAAGCTATACAAGACGACATTGCTTCCCCAGGCCCAGTTGACAGTGGATTCCTCAACGGCAGCCTATGAGGTCGGAAGCTCGGACTTCCTGACTTTACTAACGAACCTGACGAACCTGATTACGCTGGAACGCCAGTATTACGACGAGGTCGCCCGGCACGAGGAGGCCATCGCCCGCCTTGAACCGATCGTGGGCAAAGAATTAGTTCCCTTTCAGGAGGCACACCAGTGAATCGAGATCGTATGCGCAAGATGGCGCTCGCAGGATTACTCATTGTTGCAATACTCGCGGCCGTGTGGTTCTCGCTCAGCCACAGGCAGCTGCTTCATCTTGTCAAGCCAGCCGCACCAGCCACACCCGCAACTGCCGACAAGATGCCCGGCGGCAATATGGCCGGGATGGACATGCCTCAGACCGCTCCCGCAGCGGCAACTCCACCCGGCGCGGCTCCGCAGGAAGGCGCGATCTTCATCGCGCCCGAGAAGCAGCAACTCATCGGGATGCGTTCGGTCGCCGCGGAGATCGGAACCCTCACCAAAGAGATCCGAATCGTCGGGAAAGTGAGCTACGACGAGACGAAGCTGACGCACATTCACAGCAAGGTCTCCGGTTATGTCGAAGAGGTCTTCGCCGATTCGGTGGGAAAACCGGTTCATGCCGGCGATCCTCTGTTCACTATTTACAGCCCGGATCTGGTCGCCACCGAGCAGGACTTCCTGCTCGCTCTGAAATCCCGATCCCTGCTACGCGACAGCACTGTGGCATCGGCGGCGCAAGGCTCGGAAAACCTGATCGCCGCGGCGCGCGAACGCCTCCGCCTTTGGGACGTGACGGATCGGCAGATTCAAAACCTGGAAACGGAAGGAAAGGTGACGCACGCAATCGCGGTCTATTCGCCCGTGACTGGGGTCGTGATGGAGCGCACGGCCTACCACCATGGGACGTTCGTTGACTCCTCCAAAGACCTGTTTACGATTGTGGACCTTTCGCGGATCTGGGTCCTTGGTGAACTTTATGAAACGGACATTCCATTCATCCGCGCTGGACAGGCCGCTGAAATCGAGCTTCCGTATTCAGGCGGTGGACGGAAACTTCGGGGGCGTGTCGATTTCATTTACCCTTTCCTCGATCCCAAAAGCCGCACCGTCCAACTGCGTATGGAGTTTCCGAATCCCGATTTATTGCTCAAGCCCGAGATGTTCACCAACATCACGATGTCTGTTTCGCTTGGTCGGCAAGTGCTGGTTCCGCAGGATGCGGTGATGAATACCGGCACTGAACAGTACGTGTTCATCGATAAGGGCAACGGCTATGTCCAACCGAGACAGGTCAAGGTCAGTGCCGACGCTGAAGACAAAGTGGGTGTTGAGCAAGGTCTTAAGCCTGGCGAACGGGTTGTTACCGGGGCCAACTTTATTGTTGATTCGGAGAGCCGGTTGAAGGGAGTCTTCGCCGGGATGGGTACGCCTTCGGTGCCTCCAACGGGGGCAGCGGCGGGGACGAATCAATCGGTTTCCGTTGACATTCTTGACCCCAAGACGGCCAAGACCGGAATGAATTCGATCCGGTTGATGGTGAAAGATGCCGCCGGCAAAGCGGTGACGGGCGCGCAAGTTGACGTAGGACTGTTCATGCCCCAGATGGGCAGCATGGCGCCGATGAGCTCAAAAGCGACGCTCACGGAAGCGGGCAATGGACTCTATACCGGGCAAATTGAATTTCGCATGGCCTGGACGTGGCAGACAACGGTAACCGTGCGTAAGAACGGAAGCGTGATAGGCGTCGCTCAGACGAATATCACGGCGCGATAGAGGAACAGATGATCAACCACATCATTGATTTTTCCGCGCGCTATCGAGTACTGATCGTCGTTCTGACGGTGTGCCTCACGCTTTATGGCGTCTGGTCGATGCGACAGATCCCCCTCGATGCGATTCCGGATCTCTCCGATCCGCAAGTCATCATCTACACGGAATGGCCAGGCCGCAGTCCCGACCTGATCGAAGACCAGATTACGTACCCAATCATCTCAGCTATGCTCGCAGCGCCTCACGTCAGCGTCGTGCGGGGCAGTTCCGATTTCGGCTTCTCGTATGTCTACGTGATCTTCGATGAGGGCACGGATATCTATTGGGGCCGCACGCGTGTGCTCGAATACATGAGCAAGCTCGGCGGCCAACTGCCGGAAGGCGTCTTGCCAAAACTGGGGCCGGATGCCACTGGCGTCGGATGGGCATTCCAGTATGCGCTCGTGGACAAGACGGGGCAGAACAATCTCCAGCAGATGCGCTCATTCAACGACTGGTACCTGCGCTATTGGCTGGAAAGCGTGCCGGGGGTAGCGGAAGTCGCAACTGTCGGCGGGTTTGTGAAACAGTATCAAATCAACGTCGATCCCAATCGTCTGCTTGCCTACAAGGTGCCGCTCACGCAGGTCATGGATTCGGTGCGCAGCGGAAACAACGAAGTCGGCGCGCGCAGCCTGGAGATGACCGGTAAGGAATACGTGGTGCGCGGGCGGGGGTACGTTCAGTCTCTAGCCGACATTCAGAACCTCTCCGTCGCGGTCGGCGACAACGGTACGCCAATCCGCGTGCGCGACGTTGCGCGCGTCGAACTCGGACCCGAAATGCGCCGGGGCGTCGCGGAACTGAATGGCGAAGGCGAGGTGACAGGCGGAACGGTTGTTGTTCGCTATGGCCAAAATGTCCGCGACGTGATCGAGCATGTAAAGAGCAAGCTGACTGAGTTGAAATCGAGTCTGCCGCCTGGCGTAGAGGTGGTCACCACATACGACCGCTCGGATCTGATCGACCGGTCAATCGACACTTTGCGCCATACCTTGATTGAAGAACTGATCATCGTCAGTGTGGTCATTCTGATCTTTCTTTGGCATGTTCCCAGTGCGATCATTCCGATTATCACCATTCCGATAGCGGTGACCCTCGCGTTCATACCAATGCACCAGATGGGTCTAACCGCGAACATCATGTCGCTCGGAGGGATTGCCATCGCCATCGGCGCGATGGTGGACGCCGCGATTGTCGTGGTCGAGCAAACGCACAAAAAGCTGGAGCATTGGGAGGCTGAAGGGCGGCCCGGCCCTGCCGAGCGAGTGGTCATTGGCGCGGTGAAAGAGGTGGGCGGCCCGAGTTTTTTCTCCCTGCTGGTGATTGCGGTGGCCTTTCTACCGATCTTCGCGCTGCAATACCAGGAAGGCCGTCTGTTCAAACCGTTGGCCTTTACGAAAAATTTTTCAATGATGATTGCAGCCGTTCTGGCAATCACGCTCGATCCCGCCATTCGGCTGCTGCTCATGAAGACCCGCGAATTCCAGTTCCGGCCACGGTGGATCTCCTGGATTGCGAACGCGGTGCTAGTTGGAAAGTTTCACAGCGAGGAGAAGCACCCGATCAGCCGTCCTCTGATGCGGATCTACCATCCGATCGTCCGCGCTGTGCTGAAACTGCGTTGGCTGGTCGTGGTTGCTGCGGTCGCAGTCGTGTTGGTCACGATTCCGGTTTATCAGCGCCTCGGATCGGAGTTCATGCCTCCCCTCAATGAAGGATCCATTCTATATATGCCGATCACACTGCCGGGCATTGGGATTACCGAAGCGAGCAAATATCTCCAGATTCAGGACAAGCTTCTCCACCAATTCCCGGAGATTCAAAGCGTCTCCGGCAAGATCGGCAAATCCGACAGCGCGACCGACCCGGCGCCACTCAACATGGTGGAAACAACCGTGTTGGTTAAGCCCGAGAGTCAGTGGCCTAAGCAGCACAGCGAGCGGTGGTATTCGGCGTGGGCTCCCAAGTGGGCCAAGCCGCCGCTGGCAAGATTTTGGCCGGAGGACCAGCCGATCAGTTGGGAGGCGTTGATCGAAAAGCTCGATCACGCAGTACAGATTCCGTCATATGCGAACGCCTGGCTTTTCCCCATCCGCACCCGAATCGACATGATCACCACTGGCATTCGTACGCCGGTCGGTGTGAAGGTGCTGGGGCCAAAGCTGGAGACCATCGAAGACGTCGGCTTGCAGGTTGAAAAGGTGTTGCAAAAGGTCGCCGGAACACGCAGCGCTTATTTCGAACGCGTGACCGGCGGATACTACATTGACTACCAAGTTAAACGGGCCGAGGCCGCCCGTTACAACCTGAACGTTACGCAGGTGAATCAAATCATCGAGGCGGCCGTGGGTGGTGAGAATGTCACGACGACGGTGGAGGGCCGCGAGCGGTATCCGGTCAACGTGCGGTACGCCCGCGGCTTCCGCGACGACCTTTCGAAGCTGAGCCGGGTCATGGTTCCGACGACTGACGGCGCTCAGGTTCCGATTTCAGAGTTGGCGGATCTCACGGTTCGCAGCGGCGCTCCGATGATCAAAAACGAAGAGGGCTTTCTTGCCGGATTCGTCTACGTAGATACCACGAAGGATCTGGGCACCTATGTCACGGCGGCGCAGCGCGCGGTGGCGCAGCAGGTTCATCTGCCACCCGGCTATCAACTCATCTGGAGCGGCCAATTCGAATATCTGCAGCGCGCGACGGAACGGCTGCGGATCGTAGTCCCGGTCACGCTGCTTATCGTAGTCTTGCTCCTGTACTTCAACACGGGATCATTCGCCAAAACTCTGATCATCCTGCTGGCCGTTCCATTCTCTGCGGTGGGCGCGATCTGGCTGCTCTATGTGCTTGGCTACAACATGAGCGTGGCTGTCTGGGTAGGAATGATCGCCCTGCTCGGTGTTGACGCGGAAACCGGGGTCTTCATGATGCTTTACCTCGAACTCGCTTACGACGAACGCAAGCGGTCCGGCCAGATGCGAAATATGAGCGATCTACGAGCCGCCATCGAAGACGGCGCGGTGAAGCGTCTGCGGCCGAAGGTGATGACGGTTGCCGTGATGTTTCTCGGACTCGTGCCAATCATGTGGTCGCACGGGGCCGGTTCCGACGTGATGCGGCGTATTGCCGCACCCATGGTCGGCGGCATCTTTACCTCGTTTTTGCTGGAACTATTGGTTTATCCGGCCGTGTACGAAATCTGGAAGGGATTTGAAGTCCGGAGACTGGCCAAGGAGGCCGTATGACATTCATGAGAGTTCTTGCTTTGACAGCGCTTGCGCCATTGTTCGCGATGACCGCTCAGGAGAATAGTGTGTTCGATCTGAAGGTCACCCGCGTGCGGGCGTTGCGCGACCAGCCCGGCGATCTTCATATCGACAGCCAGGGCATCAAGTTTCGCTCCACCGATGGCACGACCACCATCGCCATCCCGATGAAAGACTTGCGCGACGTAAACGTTGCCGACTCCCATGCACTTCGCTTCGGAACGTATGAGGTTCAAAAGTGGAAGCCCGTGGAGCGAGTGGAGTATACATTTCGTGCGCCGCCAGACACTTCGGTCGAGCAACTGGGGAACTTTCTTACGGCCCATGTTCACCGGACGGTCGACGGGCATTACCCCGAAGAATTTCAATTCCAAGCCGCCGCATACCATCGAAGTATGCGTGCGGGCGCTAGTGGACTTCTGAGGATCGGCCAGCAATCGATTCAATTTGTCAGCGACAAACCGGCTGATTCCCGAACCTGGCTCTATCGGGACATCGAAACCATTGGAAGGCCGGACTCCTTCAGTTTTCGCGTGACGACGAATCGGGAGACTTACGTCCTCGAACTCAAAGAAGATCTTCCGGAAGCCGGCTTCCAGTTGGCGTGGACCAGGGTTTACGCCTGGATATGCAACCTGGAAAGGAGCACACGATGAAATAGGCGGTAAACGTGGCGCCAAGAAGTTCGATCAGGATGTCAAGAAAACTCAAAGAGAAAAGGAGAATTACAATATGCAACGTTGGTCTACGGTACTTGCTCTGGCAGTGTTCGCGGTAGCGATCTGTCTGGGGCAGCCGCTGCCGCGAAGAAGTCGTACACGTTCCACGGGAAGATAGAGGCCATCGATGAAAGCGCCAAGAGCCTGAAAGTGAATGGCGAGAAGGTGGCGGGTTGGATGGACGCGATGACGATGAGCTACGAAGTTGATGATGCCGCGATTCTGAAGAAGGTGAAGGTGGGTGACATGATCAGGGCAACCGTTTACGAAGGCGACATGGTACTCCACAAAGTGATGATCATGCCGAAAAACGCTGGAGACGCGAAGTCCAAGAGGTAAGAGGGGGAATCCGTTGCATGAGGCAGTTCACCACGGCGCGGACTCGCTTCAACGCGATACAGGAGATCGGAAACCGCCTATCCACTGCCGGCGCAGCACGAGGCTTCCACGCGCCTGCTTCCGAGGCAGATGCGCGAGCTGTTGGCTTCGAGACACGCAATACTTTTCCAGCCGTCCCGGCCCTAAAGGCGGACTCGGTTCCGCTTGAGGGCGTGCTCGAAGTCGTCCCAGATGAGCGGCGGCAAGACTTCGTCGCTCTCCTTCATCCGATTCATCGCCATTCGCTTGGCTGTGCTCACCAGGGCCTGCAGGTCGGCCGGCGAAATGCCCCTTAGGCGGCTCAGGATATCGTGGCTACCAATACCCGCAGCCAGCGGAATCGGTCCGAGGTACTTGTCGATCAGACGCAAATATCCTTGGTCATCAGGAACGCCAATCTCGATTTTCTCGGTGAATCGTCCGCCACGGAGCACCCGCGGGTCGATATTGTCGATATGGTTCGTAGTGCCGATGAGGAACACCTGGTTGCCGGGATCGAGCTGGCTCATCAACATTAGCGCCTGCTCAACGAACTGGATCTGGTGCTGTCCCATGTAGTACCCGTTGTCTCCGCGCGGTAGAAGACCATCCATCTCGTCGATAAACAGGATGGAGGGGCTGTGCTCGCGGGCTCGGGCGAAGGACTGCGCAAGCTTTTCGGCAGTCGGAACATCGGCGGGGGCGATCGAGTAGAAGCTGCGGCGCGTCTGAGTGGCAATCAGGTGTGCAATTGACGTTTTCCCTATACCGGCTGGGCCAACCAGGAGTAAGCCGGTGGGGACTGGAACCTTCAGCTTTTCGGCCTCACGACCGTCCATCAGCCGGATCAGATTTCGCAGGTCCCGTTCCACCGCGGCAGGGAGAATGAGATCGCCCCAATCGACGGGCCTTATCAGCGGCCGGTCGGCGCCGCCGCTTTCGTCGAATGCTCGTTGTAGATCCCGCTGTTCCATCCGGCGATTCTCAAGCGCGGCAATCGACCCCGCCTTATTCACTAAGCCCGTGAGCTTGGCAGCGCTCCAGCCCGGCGTACGGCTGGCAAAGGGCTCGACTGGGAACGGCGTCCACAGCCTCTTGGACAACTGAGCGGCAAGGATCTGTGCCCGCGCGGCCTGGTCGGGCAAGTCCACGCGGATCTTTTCATCGAAGCGCATATCCCTCACCAGCGCTTCATCCAGGCCCTCGTAGAAGTTAGTCGCAGCCATCAGGATGAATCCGGCGGCGCCACGATACTGATCGACGCATTGCATCAGTTCCGTGACTATCGAGTTGTACGCCCTGGAGCCTCCCCCAGGGTCGTCATTCCGGCCCAACTGCTGGCGCTGGGCGCCTATCGAATCGATCTCGTCCAGGAAAAACAACACCGGCCGGTGCGCGTAAGCCCGGGCAAATGCTTCCCGAATGTTTGCATCACTGCTGCCGATCCAGCGTTCCATGAGACTGGTCGGCTTCGCGTACCAGTAGTTGATCTTAAACTCACCCGCCGTCGCCTCGGCCAGAAAGGTCTTGCCTGTGCCACGAGGTCCATACAGCAGAACGCCGTTCTGAACTACTCCGTGCCGTTTGAATTTCTCTGGAAAAAGCCGGTTTTGCACCACCGCGCTGATGCGCCTCTTCTGGTCGTCCAGTCCTCCGACGTCGGCAAACGTCCGTGCCGGGACGTTGGACCACCGGGGCTGCGCGCTCTGTCGGTTTCCAAATCCCCCTCCGGCGGCCCGTATGCCATGGCCGTGTGGACGATGGCGGATCACGAATATCAGGCCGCCAATAGCGACCAGCGCAAAAACCAGCCTATACGCCAGTTCGAGCGGAGCAGCGCTGTCGCGGGAAAGCACCATCCCGGTCACGGCGTCTTCGTGAAACAGAACCTCATTGGTCGAGTTGAACCAGTGGAGAACGGGAAGCAGTGCGATGAAGTAGAGCAGCCCGCGATACGTACCTCGCATTCGGGTGTGCCAAGTCAGCAAGAGCAGACCGGTCCCGATTGTAAGCCAGGCAAACCACGGGCTGATCTGGAGCGCGAAAACCCCAAGGACGAGCAGGATTATTCCGATTGTGAGGTGTTTGGGCGAAAAGCGCCTAACGACATGCTCCAGGCGTGATGCCAGCGAATCAGCGATCCGAGGATCGTATCTCGGCTGCACGGGGCCCTCCCTTGCGCCCAATTTACCGCAGATTGGGCGCGAGTTGGGAGGATGGCCAGTGTCACGCGGCATGGTTTCAAATCGAAGGTTTACTGTTGTTGAGGCGGTGCTGGGAGGCCAACAGTCTGGGTAGTCCCCACCTCTTGATACATCCGATTGAGCTGCTCCTTCAGCTCAATCAATTCGCGGAGTTCCTGCGCCGATGGTAGCTGCGAGGTTCCATCCGATGCAACCTGGGTCGTGCCGCGGCCAACGGTCGGGACCGTTCTGCCGGCCGCCGTCTCCCCGCTCCCCTCCAGCAGAACAATGAAGAACCTCGTGTTTCCCGGCACTGAAACCACGATGTTCTCGTTGGAGGCAAGGCCCTGAAACTCTTGCTCCCCGGCGAGTCCGGCATTCGACGCGATGCGCTCGCGCAACAAGATGCTGTTGTTGAGGTCGCCGCTGGCCCCTCCAAGACCACCCGGCCCGCCGACCAGATAGGCCGCCATGGTCCCGACCCCAGTCAGGGAACGTACCAGGATCCGCTTCACCGCGTTGCCGCCGGAGACCGAACCCTTCAGCGCGCCGTACGTGAGGCTCATCGATCCCGCATCAATTTTCTCGGTGCTCCATCCGGCATTTGCAGCGTGTGGAAGTGAATCCCAATGTCGCCATTCCTGTTTGCCTGCTGGAGTGTCCCGAAAGCTTTCGTCCCCGCCGGGATGATGGTCTCACCATCCTTCTCATAGTTGTATTCGATGGCGGCAACCACAGGCCCTTTGACTGCCGTGCTGACCGCGGATTGCAAGCGCGCCATGAGGCGGCTGCCATTCGGAAGCAGAGCGGCTGCTTTCCTTTCCAGAAGCGCCGGCTCGGCCGGCATGGATGCGGGCCGAATCGCGCTCGCGGAGGCGCCGGAATTGTTGCTCACGAAAACCAGCGACGATTTCTTGAGGGCATCCGCTTCGTTATGGGCCGGCGCAACCGGTGGCGCTGGAGCCGGAGCGGTTGCGGCCGGTGGCGGAGCCTGCGGAACCGTGGAGGCAGCCTGCGCCTGACGATACGCGTCCAGAGCCGGATCCATGGGCGGAACGCTGGCGAGCGTATTCCCAGGTTTCGGCTGAGTGCGCACGCGCACTCGCCCGGTTGCCTTTACGTCGTCCGCGCTGAGCTGATCGTTGTTCCCATCCTGCCCGCTCATATCCGCACTCAGCAAGGGTGTGACGGACCCGCGCTTTTCTGCCGCTCCGGCCGCCGTGATATCCGGCCTGCCGAGACTCGGCTTCGTTCTGTTCGCGGCGCCGTCCTTCGTACCACTCGAACTTGAGAACATTCCGAGAAACACGAAGATCAGGATGATAACAGCGACGGCAAGAACTAATAGGCCTTTGCTTCGGTCTACGCTCTTGGCGGACCTACTCTGCTTTTCCGGCTGGCCCCTTTTGCGCCCATCCCTGGCCCGCATATAGGACTCTCGAAGTGAGCTAAAGGCGGTTTTGTGTTCCGCTGGTTCGGCACCATCGGGCTGTTCGGCTGCGCCAGCGCTGATACGTTGAGTTACGTCCGGCCCGGCGTCGTCGGGTAGTCGCTCGGTCTTGTTCAATTCTGGTGTCATTCTATTCGGCTCCTTTCTGTCGAAGACTGCTGATCCCGAAACCGATCGGTGCCAAGGCCGGCCGGTCGACAGCTCCGGAATCGGCCATCTGAAGCAACAGGGTTTCATTGGATTGCTTGAAGCTCGGTCGTTGGAAAATCAAGACGCCATCGGCGCGCTCTCCGGGACCAATCCGCCGCTGGCTCATGCGGAAATCTTCCACGGGCAACTGCTCGGAATTGGACCAGGCGGTGTGGTGCACAAACGCCCCCTTCTTCACTTTGCCGCCTAATTGCACCTGCGGCGGCATTAGCTCCACCGCGTGGCGTTGCAGGTTCACCACGGAAAAAAGCACGACCACTTCCTTTCCCTGATCGATCACCTCGCTGACGCCGGCCTCCAGAATCTGTTTGCCCGGAGGGGCGGTTCCCGGCTTCTCGCCGTAGAGAGCGGGTAGCGGAGCCAGCCGCTGTCGCTCCAGCAAGGCATCGAGGCCCAGTGCTGCGTCGGCATTGTGCGCAGCCGGCCGAACCTCGGCCGGCGATCCGGTATCCGGCGCGGCCTCAATCCTGCCAGGGTTGAAGGAAGCGCGTTCGACGGTTGAGCGATTGGCGCCTGTCGATCTGGCCGGCGGTTCCGCTGCCTGGTCAGGCGTTGGCAATGCGACGGTCTGAGCGATGGCGACAGAAGGCGCGCTTGGCTCTATGACAAACCTGCCGGCCGGGCGGTAACGCATCATGAAATCAACATTCGGTTGCCCTGCTAATTCGCCGTGGCTGATCAACAGCAGATTGGCCTGATATCCGTGGACAGTCGAAATCAGGAGGTTCGTCTGCGCCGCCTTCGCCGTAATAGGCTTGACGACAACGATCTGCGGCTCCCGTTCGGAGTGCTCGGCCGTGAATGAATCCGGATCCCCGAGCACAACGGAATTCACTGCCTCCGGCATTCGAATCGCCGTCGCGAATCGCGGCGCCAGGTGCACAACCGTGACTTGGCCCTCCTGAACCGCCCGACCCGCCACTTTCGGACGGACCTCGGGCACTTGGGCGCTGGAAATCAAACACGCACAGACGCCGCCTATCAGTATTTTCAGACTCTTCATGGGTGTTCTGCTCCTTTGGTTGAGTGCCGGTCAGTGGTCCGCGCGACCATCTGCCGTTTCAGATAGAACCGTTGGACCACGGACACGTAGCGGTAGATATCCGCATCGGCGCATCCGAGCCCTTGCTTCTTGATCCGTTTCTCGCCGGCATAGTAGGCGGCTGCCACCAACCGGAGCTCTCCATCGAACCGCCGAATCAAATACGCAAGGTATGCAACTCCGCCCCGAATGTTTTCTTCAATCAGGAAACGGTTGGTCACGCCGAAGGTGAACGCGGTCGGCGGCATGAGCTGCATGAGCCCCGCCGCGCCTTTCGCCGAAATCACGTAGGGATGCCAAGCCGATTCGACGTCGATTACCGCTTGCACGAATTCCAGCGGGACGCCGTACGCCCGCGCGTAGTAATCGGCCCAACACATCTCGACATCGAGCAGCGGGGCCGCGGAGGTCGCTGCGCAGACGGCCGGAAGGCCACTCGCGGTACAGCATAGCAACGAAAATAGAAGCGCCGCCTTCACGTTCCGGCTCCCACCAGGTCCGCAGCGTTGAGTCTTGAAGCGCGGGATTTCGCATTCAATACGAGAGAAGCAAACCCATCCTGAAGCGTCAGTCGTTTTCGATCTTCCTTGGTCTTTGCCAGGAAGGGCAGCAGAAAATCGCGCATGCCCGCATCAAGTTCGTTGATGCCCATGATGTGGAGCACTTGCTCAAGCTCCAGAATTTCCGCTATCGACGGAGGCTTTTCCATCCGGTAAGCCCGGAGCGCATACGAGAGGCCGGCGATTTGTCGCTGCAGCGTAGCGCTCCCGGTTCTGCTCCGCGTTTTCAAAATCTCCGCCTCCCGTTCCACGGTGGGGAATTCGGCTCTGAAATAGGCGCACCGGCGCCGCAGTGGGTCGCCAATCCGCCGGACTTCGTTCGACGTAAGAATCACAAACGGGATCGTCTTGTGCGGCACGGTTCCAAGCCGCGGAATCGAGAGTTGCCATTCCGAAAGGACTTCCAGGAGCATCGATTCGAACTCCTCATCCACCTTGTCCACCTCATCGATCAGTAGGACGCACGGCTTCGGCGTGTGCTGCAGCGCGCGCATGAGCGGGCCTTGGACGAAGAAGTCCATGGTGCGGAGCCGGCTCCGAATGAATTCCCAATCCGTGCCGAGCTGGTCCGATTGGGTTTCGAGGAATAGCTTCTGCAAGGCGGTGTCGAACTTGCCGATGGCCTTCTCTTCGTCGATTCCCGGATAGCACTGAAGTCGTTCCACCACTGTGTCAAGAGCAAATGCCACGGCCTTCGCAAGCTCTGTCTTGCCGCAGCCGGGCGGCCCCTCAACCAGAACCGGCTTCTTGAGCTCTCCCGCGACGTACACCTGGGAGAGCGTGACTTCATCAACGATGTACTTGGCATCCCGGAATTTCCGGCGGAGCTCAGCAATCGACGGAAACACGTTAGGTCCTCAGCCAGGATTCTACGGGAAGATGTGTTTTTCGCCGAAAAACCTGGCGGCTCCGCTTGGGGAAAGAGCCTAAAAGCGTGGCTGGATCCGCGAAACTGGGCCGCCGTACTGGGGAGTGGAACGCTCCATAGGCAAGTTTTGCGCGCAAGTGGAAACCGTGGACGGTCGTAAACGCGTTTGAACGAAGCCGTTCGCACAGCGGACGCTTACGCGTGCCGACGCGTCGAGGCTCTCTCTTCGACCCGTTTGCGTTCGCGATGCAGAAGGACTAACCTCCTGAGCGATGCTCAATGTTTGGAATGCTCACAGTAGAGCCTTGTAGTTCATTACTTCCAGTGGAATATCGATTCAAATTCCAATAATGGCCCGCGTCTGCCCTAAACGCGAGCGGCTACGTTCAAACGCCCAATCGAAAGTGCCTGGGACCGGATCTCCCGCGCTTCGCCCGAGGCTCATCCGCCGGGGCGCTTCCGATTGAGTCGTAGCGTTTATGGCGACTAAATCTGCTTTGACCGGTGCAACCGCTTCAATCATCACGACTTCAGGGTAATGGCCGCGGCACATCGACGGTATGGGCGTACGCCAATGTGACGTGTCCGCCGCCGTGTATTGCCCCGCATCCGCCTCCTCGAAGCCAACGGCATCTGAAATTTGCATGTGGGATGATTTCGATAAGAGGAGTTCTCCATGTGACCTGGATTCTCGCGGCTTCAAACGTATTAGGGTCTTGCGGTCTTTATTCCGATGTCCAGGTCACGTTCAAAGACGGAAAGACCAAGGATCTTGTGCAGAAGGCATACCCGATTACGAATTCGATAGGCGCTGGTTTTGCGGGTTCCGTTCAGATTGGTTTTATGCTCATTCAAAGCCTCGCGGACTTCGTCAAATTGCCAAATTGGGATGACCAGGCCGGATGGGACCCCCGGTGGGTTGCATCCAATTGGGCACCTATCGCAAGGGCTCTGTTTGAGAAGGCTCCTGCAACAGAGCGTGCGCTCGGCTCGCGAATTCTCGTGGCAGCCGCTTCGCCCAACGAGAATTGCGGATTTGGTGCCAAGACTTATTTCATCAGGTTCTCAGAACCGAACTTTCTACCGGGAGTGATGAGCAGGCCATTTAAACTGTGTAGTATCGGAAGCGGCGCTGCAGTCGACGAGTACCATAAGCGATTGAAGCCGCTGTTCCGCTGGGAAGGGCATACTCGTACGCTTCAGGCAGAAGTTGGAAATCCGAACGGCTGGGTCGATCATATGGCATTCAGAATTTCTCAATCGTTAGCCCATCACCCGCATACCGGAATCAGCAGGCATATGCATATCATCGCCGTGCGACGGGGCATGACAGTAGTTGGAACCAACAATGAAAATATCTATCCCGGCGACGGGCCGCGAATCGAGATTCGGATGCCGAAGGTGGCCCAAGGGTACGAGCAGTTCAGGGACTTGGCCGCCACAGGGGGTCACGATGCAGTGGGAGCTGTCTGCTGAATTAGGCCCCGCAATGACGTACGTTACTCACGTCAATTATTCTAGGGTTTTGGGCCCAGTGATGAACCCTTGTGCCGAAGGGACTCGCGGTGAACGGTATTGTCGTCTCGCTCTGAACCGCACGACGTGTGCTGCAGACCCCGGCCGAGGTGGAAGTCGTCACGCTAATGGCATTCTTTTCCAGGATGACGACACTTTGCGCGTTTTGCGTCCACTTGACGTGAGCCGGACTTGATCGGCATCCGGCCGGAGCAGCTTGATACTACAAGGACCAGGGTCCCCACGACGGATTCCGGAGCGCCGCTGCCGGGCCCGACAGACTGTAGCTGTCTTTGTACGGGGCCGCGGGCGTCGGGCTTGGCAAACTTGGGCTCGTTTGTAGCGTTTCAGAGCACCTTGCGGAGGCGCTCGACGTGGCCAGCGAATGGTACAAACATCTGAAGATTGACGTACACCTGTTCACGGGTGGTCTTGCGTTTGGCGAGGCCGTGGCCTACGTTGTTGCGTGCAACCCTAAGTACAGACTGAATCGCGTTGGCGTGCATTTCAAAGTCTTCGCCTATCTGCCTTCGCAAGTCCTTCGGCAACGACGGAAAGGCGGACTGAAACTTCAGAATTTTCTGACGAATATTCTGCTCCTTTGAGGCGGGAAGGAATAACGTCGAATAAACGGTGTTTGCAAGTCCAGCGTCGATCAAACGTCCAAACTCGATTTCGGCCGCAACGCCAAGCATCACAGATGATGCGAGCAGGCACTCGGCGTAGTAGGTCGCAACCGCCTCATCAAGGTACTCCTCGGCATCCGATGAAATGTCAGGAGCTTCGGCCTTGACGAGTTTGATGTAGGAAGCGGAATTGTGAAACCGATAGGGGCTGGCCTTACAAAGGGTCTCGGCGGCGTGGTGACTCAGTCGAAAGTTCGGCCATCCATCATTTGATGCGTTGCTCCCCAATGTGATCAGGCCTTGCCTGAAAAGGTCCCAAAATACATCTCTAACCAACTCTACGTCCCGGTCGTCCATACGAACGTCGCCGGAACTCAGTGGTATTTCTTCGAATGGCTCATTGCGCCGCAACATGACTTGAGCCACGCCGTCGGACAGGTAGTGAAAGTTACCGACTCCATACTTGATCGTCTCTTTACCGAGCAAGATGTCGATCACGATGCCACGGATCACCTCGTAGTCGTGTGGGCCTTTTAGTTTCCGCATTTTTGTTTTATTCCCGAAATAGTGGAGGGTGACGGCTCGCAGCCGGGCCACCAAGATTCTGTGTTGGCGCGAAGCTAGGACATTTTAAGGTCCTCCAAGGCACCTATAAGGGCCGATTTCGTTCGGTATTTTGGCGCAAGGTCCAAAAGCCTGGAGAAAGCGGTCCAAGCATTCACCAAGAAACGGTCAACGGTATCTACGTGCCTTGCAGTCTGCCCATGGTGAACAAACGCGGATCGAATCTTATAGGTCTCGTCGATATTCTTGAGGATTTCTTTCCGCTGTGGCGCGCTTTGGCCAATGAGGAACGCCATACGTTCCCCGAGATTTTTCTGAATAGGCTCGTTACTGTCTCTCAACAGCATCGACTCGAGAGCGGAAAGCGCAAATACGAGCTTATCGGAGACCTCTACAGCCAATGTCTGCCGCGAATATAGGATCAGAGCGTCATACAAACTGCGACCGAATTCTGTTGAGAGATCTGAATCCAACCGATGAAGATTCTCCAAAACGCCCGGTATCTGTTTACGGCTATTATCAACGAGCCATTGCGTCAAGCACTGTTGATCTTCGGTCCCTCTGCTGATTTCGCCGACGCATCCGCCGTTCATGAAGACTTCCATCACGATGCCGAAGGACTGCGAACCAGCAGGCCTGCAGCAACTTGCAAGACGAGAATCCAGGTTAGCGGGTGAGATGAACCGCAGAAGAGCAGTAGCATTCTTGGCTTTCGCGCGCGCGATTTCGACCGCCATACGTTCTTCTGCACGAACTGAGATGCATGCCGCTAGATGGGCTTGCAGTTCTGACCTCCATTCATTGAGGGTGCCCCTGCCACCTGCATCGTCGCACACTTTAGGCGTGATGCGGTTCCACCACTCGTCCATGATTTGCTTGGTAAAAACCCTAAAGGCGACAATCGCCAATATTGAATTCGCTCAAGGCAAATGTCCGGGCTAGAGGAATCCAGATGTCATATTGTCGAACTGCGGCCGTGCTGCGAAAGGTAATGAATTCGGAAAATGTGTCGGAGCGACTATGCTCCAGGGTTTCAGAGAGCCAATCGATAGCTTGTTGAAGGAGGAACTTTTGAGAGATGACGTCCCGGAATGGCTTCCGATTAGCCAGGTCGTCTACCAAAGCTCTAAATGGGCTTGAACGTTGTATCCGTCCAGCCGACCCACATTCCCTGAGAGATCCAACGTACGCCGGATACAGTGCCTGTTGGATCTTGTTCGAAGATGAATCTGTTTGCCGAAAGGATGTCCGCGACAGTTATCGTAGTCACAAGATGAAGGTCCGGCCCTTTGGATGGGCCTGCAGGGAAGAGCCTGAATTGTAGGCAGAATTGAGCTAGCGCGCTCGTCAACGCGCTTTGCGGCCTCAGTGTGCAGAGCGAATTCCGACGAATTGGCGGCCATAGATGAATGGTTATTCTACAACGCTGCAAGACTATAGTGCGCCTAGGCGACCTGGGACGCCTGTTTCGCCGCCCGGACACCTCGCCGGTTCAAATATCGGCCCGCGTCAGATGATCGATAACACCGTAAAGACAGCATCCTCCTGGTAGCACGGTGCCAGCAGCACATGGCTTCGCCCCTGCTTGAGCCGAGACCTTATTCAGTGGGCGGGCGATTTGCAGCCCGCTGAATGCATCACAGTGCAGGCCTCGCCCTACGGTGGCACCACCCGAATTTGAAATAGGGAGCCGTCAGGACCGGCGCTTCTGACCACTATGCCGCCGTGCTCGCGGACGTTGTTAACCGGCTGTTCCTGGGTCGGATCGCCCCTCGTGGCCCGAGCTCTAGCCCGAAACCGTTGCAGCTGTTCGTCAGTGCGAGCTGGCTCCTCAGCCACCAAAGCATCGAAGACATCCACGTTGAGGCCCTGGAAAATTTCAACATTGAAACGGTCCTGTGTTCCAACGCTTTGCCGCATGCCTCTGAAAGTGCCGAACTCATTCTCGGTCGTAGTGAGCTCCCTCGGAAGTATGGTGGGGCCTACTCTCGATCGTGTGCGCGCTCGTTCAACCTTGCTTGTCGCCATTTGGGTAGCTCCGGCAAATGTTAGCAGCTTCGCCTCCGAAATCAAGCGCGTAGCTCGGCCGAAATCTACAGAGTCGCGAACCCTCCAGTCCCGCTGACTGGTTCGCTCATATTCCCTCGGGTCCTCTGGATCATCGTCTCCCGGCGGATCAACGACGAAGACCCGCGTCCCATCTTGGGAAAGGTAGGTCGCTACTACCAATGACGGCGGGTTTGGCCGGTCGGTAAACGTTAAGGAAGGCACCTGCTCGCTTCCGCGGCGAAGCTGATCGAGCGCATTAGAGCGAGAGGTTTGGGTTCCCTTGCACTCAACTATGAACAGACTAGTCTGCGAACTGTTAAAGAAAATGTAGTCCGGCGAAGCGTCGTGCTGTTGAACAATCGGCCAAGCAGGATCCGACATCGCGACGCTCACGTCGACAGGGAGCGGTGCGTCGAGATATTGGCCTAGCAGCATTGCAGCCATTCCAATTCCTATCTGATCAGATAATAGCCCCTTCTGATGGAAATCTATGTTTCGTGCATCTGCGCTCAAGCGTAGAGGCGGATGTGTAGCGCCGGGCGGCGGAACCTCGAAGGCCCAAAGGTACCTGAGATGCGCCCAAGTCGAACAAATGTCCGCCAAGTTCTCGATCGGGGGAGTGGTGGCCACCCCGAGGCGATGCAGCATGTGGGCGGGCACGATTTCGATAACAACTTCCGGAGCAAACTCGTCGACGGGAGTCAGAGCGCCCTTTCTGGGTGGTATAGCTTGACCGGCAGCGTTACGCTTTGCGTCCTTGGCGACATGCCGCCTCTCGACTTCAGCTAGTAATTCTAGCGAAGACTCAACCGAGACCCGCCTGGGTGTAACTAACGCCTGCTCCCATTCCTCAAGTGTCGGCATGCGATCTTCATCCGCAGTGGCATGGCTCCCGAAAACTGGGCGCACTCCACACTAGGTGTTTCCAGAGGATAGCAGGTTTCGGTGCTCCAGATTGGCCAATTCCCAGAGCGGTGCCACTTGGTCAAAGAACGCCCCGTCTGCCGAGACTGTCCTCCTTCTGGGAAGTCTGAGACTAAAGCCACCGCTGAACCTAAAGAGATGTCGCGGTACG
Source organism: Bryobacterales bacterium (assembly GCA_003135055.1). Taxonomy (GTDB): domain Bacteria; phylum Acidobacteriota; class Terriglobia; order Bryobacterales; family Bryobacteraceae; genus PALSA-243. The sequence goes on from PLDF01000172.1 coordinate 20,297, forward strand.
GACAACATCACTGATCGCCCCCGCACAGAACCGTACGTGCGCGTTTACGCGTACGGCTCCCGCCTTGGATGAGTGGCGTCAAAGTGCGTCGTAGGATAAGGGTGCAAGACACGGGGTACCGGAATCCAGCGGTCCAGAATCGGGTTAAGCCGATCCCAAGATGCCCGGCTTCTTTGACTGCGACGGAGTAGAACCATTCGCCACAGCCTTCGCAACCGATGCATGAAGACCCTAAGGTGATCAAGATTGCCCGGGACAGCATGATATAATACTGGTAGTAGCCCAAGGTCACCTTCTGTAACCACTCACCCACCGACGCTACCGGCTCATGCATCCGGCGACGCAACTCTGCCTTAATCGCAAGCATCTTTGCCACCATCCGCTTCTTTGCCGTTTCCCGCCAGACGATAAAGGTCCCATTGCACCGGCGCTTCCCACAGTAATGTGTGAAGCACAGGAACGTCAAGGTCTCGGGTTTTCCTCCCCCCGCTGTTTCCGGTTACGAGCGGCGAACCGACCGAACTCAATCAACCGCGTCTTCTCCTGATGTAATTCCAGACCGAACTTGGCCAGCCGCTCCCGAAACTCCTTCAGAAACTGTTCGGCTTCCGCCCGGTGTTCGAAACCCACCACCAGATCATCAAAGTATCGGACGACAATCACATCGCCCTTTGCCGCTTTCTTGCGCCAGGCTTCTACCCACAGGTCGAACACACATTGATCGAAGCATCCTCGATATCAATACCGCTGTTCCGGCGCATTTCGTCATCGCCGACGGGATCATTGGCATGGAGGGCAACGGGCCGCTTCAGGGCTCTCCGCGCAATCTCGGGCGGATCGTGTTGGCCGACGATCCCGTCGCCGCCGGTTCGTGTGAACCCGCCTGATGGGTCTCAACCCGTTGCGCGTGAACTACCTGGCTCAAGCGGCTGAGTTCCTGGGGAACGGAACGCCTGAACGCTTCGCGTCATCGCGCACCTGGGAGAAGGGCTGCCATCCCCTATGCAGCCGTTTGCGGTTCTGCCAGAGTTTGCTCGCCTCCGCCTTTAGGTTCGGCCGCTCGAAATTCCGAGAATCTTTGCCATCGGCTCTGAGTAGCAGATTAGGACCACAACGCCGGGTTGGCAACCTCGGAAATTCCGAGAATCTCGGCCCCCTTTCGTGAGCCTGCGAGTTTGAGCATTACCCGAACACAAGGCTATCCGCTGAACCATAGTGTCGGTGGACATGAGTGGCAGGGCCCTCGGACAGGTGCCAAACGCCGCGAAGTGAGCTAGCATCCCGCCTGCGCACATCTACGCCATGGGCGTCTCGCGATCAAGCGGACGATTGCGCGCTATTTCGATCGCCGGCAGCACGTCCGCTCTCACGTCCTTGTACGAGCAGCGGCGAAACCAGGGCACCGCGCCGAACCGGACTGGAAGATCGGATCGTCGATCTACACAGCCGAGTGCACCGTGGAGCGTAGCTCGCCCAGAAATTCACGTCGGCCGCCCTGTCGGCAACGGCAGGCCAAATCACATTCGGCTGCCGAAACGCGAGCAATGGCGCCAGTTCCTCTCTCGTCGCCGTCGAGCCGGATCGATACGCATACAGCGCAAGTAGCGCCAACGCGGTCGCCTCAGCCCCGCACTGCGCGCCACAATAACTCCATCCGCGTGCGCCCGGGAGTCGGCGACGAAAGAGTTCCGCCAGTATTCGGCACCGGACCAACTGCTGTCTTTCAAATCCAACGAATGAACTGCTCATGGTTTCCTCGCACACTCCTGCTCGGTGTTCTCCGGATCCGCAACGCAGTAGCCTCTTATCGCGCTTTAACCAGGACCGACCAGCCGCCAAAGGAACTAGGCGTAGCGATCTGGCTCCCGGACATCCCTCTTTTCACCGAAGACGGCCAAGAGTGGCCATGGAGGCCAACGGAACAAGGTCGCGTTTTGGCGAGTTGCAAAGCCTACCGTAGAATCAGCCGGTAGTCGGGACGCACTCCATGAGCTCTGAAATCATGCATCAGATTGTCGAAACCATTGAAGCTGAGGTGAGATCCCGGCCATCACCCCTTGAATTTGAGATGGCGTATCAGGTCCGCGTCGCGATGGATCGAATCAAGTTCGCGATCAAGCACGCGGAACAGTTTTCAAAGCCATGCATTCATATGCGCGACGCCAGCCTGGAGTTGTTGGACGCCCTGGAGCGCCTCGAATCCTTGGATCGGCGCTTTCAGATCCGATCTAAGGGAGCAACGGAGAGAAACGGTAGTGTGGCAGAAGCACAAGGGTGAACCGAGTATGCTCTGGTTTGATGCATTGATAAGACACTTTGAGGTGCCGATGGAGCGGACGTGGCATGGCATGCATCCATTTCGGCGAGTGAGCCCTAACCAAGCCTAGACCGGAGTCGTCTTATGGCCACCTTACCCATCCGTCCAGCAACAGCGCCAGCCAATAGCCTGAATGCTGGCTTTGAGGGCAGTTCCCCAGCTCGGCCGCACGGCGCTGATCCTGATCGTCTGCTGACCATCAACGATGTCGCAGAATGGCTGGGGGTCAGCAAGGCTTGGGTGTATGATCACGTCACCCGAAAGAAGCCATTCCTGCCGTGCGTTCGCCTCGGCGAGATTACGCGATTCCGGCGGGCGGAGATCGAACGGTTCATTCAGGAGCATGCAAAGAGCCATGGATCAGCCTGACCCGACCACGGTACAATCGATTCTGGCGGCTGGGCGCCATATGGGTAGAGACCGATACCAAGAAGGCCGGATCGTGCTGGTCGGCAAGCACATCAAAAAGTGGCGCGGCCATTTCTACATCTACCAACGCCTGCCTGACGGATGTGAGGTGCGTCGTTTCCGAAACATCTATCTCGGCTTGAAGTCAGTGATGGATAAGCGAGAAGCTCGTACCATGCTGCGCGATATCATCGCGCGGGAGACCCGAAACGTCGCTCCAGCGCCGGTCACTGTGACGCTCCGCTGGTTCTATGAGAATCGCTTCCTTCCGCAGAAGGAAGAACAGTGGAAGGTCACCTCGCGACCCAAAACCAAGCGTTTCATCGAGAATTATCTGCTCAAGCGTTTTGGCGATACTCTGCTGGCCGATCTCGGCAAATTCACGCTCCAGACGTACCTCAATGAGCTTGCGCCCAATTTCTCCAAGAGCGTGCTCACGAAAACTCGCGTGTACCTTAATTCCATCCTCGACGAGGCGGTGGAGCTGGAATTTCTCCTCAAGAACCCTGCGCGCAAGCTCGCCGTCCCCAGGTCCGGCAAGAAGTCCGCGAGCCTTCCGCTCACGCCGGAGCAGATTCCCCAGGTGCTTTTTCACCTAGGTAACCGCGAGCGGCTCATCGTGCGGATGTTTCTGGTACTGGGCCTGCGTCCCGGCGAGATGTTCGCCTTGCGCTGGAACGACAAGCAGCAAAACAGCCTGCGCATTGATAGCAGCGTGACGGACGGCATTGAAGTAGAGACCAAGACCGAAGGCAGCGACGCCAACGTGTGGCTTCCCGCCTCCATCGAGACCGAACTGGAATTTTGGCGGAACACCACCAAAGACGCTGGCCCAGAGTCGTTCATCTTTCCGTCAAGCCGGGGCACGGCAGTAAATACGAACAATTTTCTGTCCAGGGTGCTCAAGGCAGCGGGAAGGAAAGCGGGCATCGAGGGTATCACCCACCAGATGCTCCGGCGCACATGCTCCACCTACATGGCCCAGATCACGACCGTAAAGGACGTGCAGGCGCATCTTCGCCACAGCACGGCCAAGACGACCCTGGAGCACTACATCAAGTCGGTTCCTGAGAGCGTGCGCGTGGCGGTCGAGTCGCTCGACCATCTACTGAAGAGAGTCCCTACAGATTCAGAAAAGCCCGCGAATTGAATCCAATTGAATCCAACTTCGCCGGACGGAAGGCGCTAACCTACAGATTCTATGGAGCCACCCGCCGGGATCGAACCGGCGACCTGCTGATTACGAATCAGCCGCTCTACCAACTGAGCTAGGGTGGCTCGTGCTTTTGATTCTAACAACTTGCAGCGGATTTGGCAATTTCAATCGATTAGGCCGCTCGATGTCCCCCGCCAGGCCCGGCAAGTTCCGGAAACACGGCGCGGCCGAGAAGAAACCGATTTCCACGGAAGCCCTGATCGACCGGAATCACGATCTGCGGCTTCTGTTCCCGGTAAATGCGAATCGGTTGGCCGATGGTTCCCGGTTGCTCGAACGGCTGATCCGCCAGCACCACCAGCGCCGCGTCCGCTTCCGGCGAAACCTGCTCGATGCCGGCTCTTACCGACGTTCCGACCTTCGAGATAGGCCTCGTTGACGATGACCTTAATTAACGCCATCAAGCGGAACCTTCTCACGAATCGCGTCCGCGGAACAACCGAGTGCCGGAACGATCTTGTCGACTTGGGATTCCCGTAATTCTCCGGCACATTTTCAAGCAGCGTCCTGCGCTGAGCGGAAGCGGTTGCTTGACGCTTCCCATTCGTAAGGACCTTCCCGCGGCAAGAACCACGGCCGATATTCTGGCCCTCCCGCTGTTCGCCGGACATTGTCACCTTCTCTAGTTCCAGGCAGCGCGGGCGGCCAGGAACACCAGTCCGGCGGCGGTTCCTACCTCGGCAATTGCCAGGAGGGTGCTGGCGATCAGGGCCATAGGCGTTAAGATAACAGCCCAGCTTCGCTCCGGGCCGCAATGTAGTGTGGGCGGCGAAGATTGCGTTGCCAACATCTTGTGCCCACCGGCCCTTATTTTAACGCCTATGGCGATCAGGGCGACAGACCCCGCGATCAAACAGGTCTGAACCCGCCCAGGCTCATGCCGGTTGACCAACACAGGTATCGTGACTCCGGTTACAGCGGCGGACAGGCCCATCGCAACACGGGCAGGACAGAAGCTCCACAGCCCGAGCTCAACACTCCCGCGTAGGCCGCGAAACAGATGGGGCACTTGGGCAGGAGGGATAGGCCGGTAATCAAGGGCAGCGCGCGCCGTATTGGAGGTAATGCCTGCGCGCTGGCATTACCGAAACAATGGCGGTCTTTCGAGGCTATTCCTCGCGGCCGGCATGGCAGACTGAAGGACGGGGCGGCCTTCGGCGACGGCAACGGCCACTTCACGCCGGGACCGCCGTTGCCGAACGCCGGCGGCCACGTGGCCTCGCAAAGGTTCGTGTAAAGAATGGGTGGCAACCTGGATTCCCAGCGCTTTGCTTCGCGCGCAAGTAGCGCGCAAGTAGCGCGCAAGTAGCGCGCAAGTAACAACGGGACTATATCCATGGTCGAAGTCTACAACCTTGGGCCAATACGGATGCGAGCATATAAGAAGGCTTCGTGGACTGCCAACGACATTCGAACGCGCCATTCGAAGACGACAGGCCGGGAGGCCTGTCGTACTTAGCTCTTCAGCTCCGCCACAATATCCGCCGCCACCTTCCGCGCCTTTTCCAATTCCCCTGGCGCGAAGCTGATCGCCCCCACGCGCGCATGTCCGCCGCCGCCGTAGCGTTCGCAAATCGACGCCAGATTATGCTTCGGTTCCTCCGGCGCCCACGGATTCGACCCCACCGAAATCTTCGTTCGCGAGCTCGCCGCAATTACCGACACCGTGTAAGTGGAATCGGGAAAGAGATTATACGGAATAAACTTGTTATAGCCCTCGATATCATGCCCCGCCAGGTCGAAAAACACCACGCCATGGTCCGCCACGGCCAGCCGCTCGACGATGCCGATGGAATCGAGATGCTTCTGGTAAAGCGGCGCGTATAGCGCCTGAATTTCCGGCTCCGTCACAATTTCCGAAAGCTGCCGCGTCTGCATCCAGCGGATGATCTGCTGCACCATGCCCGAACCCTTCGCCGATTCAATCACCAGCGTCAGTTTCATGGCCGGCGCGCCCAGCTCCACCGCTGTTTTCGCGTCCGGATATTGCGCGCCATCGATCACGATGGACCAGTCCACCAGATCTTCCAGGTCCGCCGGCGCGAAGCCGAAGCGGTCGCGGGCGAAGTCGCGGATGAACGACGCGCAAGATTTGTAATTCGGGTCGTACAGCTTGCGTCCGCTTTGGTCGCGGCGGAAATCCTCTGCGTCTTCGGCGCTCAGGAACGCGCTCTGATGATGGTCGAACCACCAGGTAAGCCGCGGGTTGCTGGAATACTTGAAATCGACGATGGCGTTCTCGTCGCCGTCGAACAGCGCCGGGTCGAACGTCTGCGACGCCGTGTGCGCCATGCCTGTGTATTCGAAGCGCGCGCCAGGGTGCACGGCGGCCGCGATGAAGCGGCTGAAATAGGCCGCCGAGGCGGCGCCGTCGAAGCAGTGGTCGTGATAAAGAACGCGTACAAGCATGGGAAGACGGGGAAAACTTATTAGGTTGCCTGAATTGCGCGGGAAAAGCAACTATAATTCTGGTAAATTTGAAAAACCGATGCGAACCATTCCGGCTTGGGACCAGTATTTTCTCGAAATCTGCAAGGTGGTCGCGCTCCGCAGTAAGGATCCGAACACGCAAATTGGCTGCGTGATCGTCGGGCCGAACCACGAAATCCGCTCCACCGGCTACAATTCTTTCCCGCGCGGCATCCGCGACGATGTCCCCGAGCGTCTGGTTCGCCCCGCCAAGTACCTTTGGATCGAACACGCCGAGCGCAACGCCATCTGCAACGCCGCGCGCGCCGGCACGGCCACCGAAGGCTGCACGATTTTCGTCGAGATCATGCCCTGCATGGATTGCGCCCGCGCCGTCGTGCAGGCGGGCATCGTGGAAGCGGCGGTCTCTTCCGAGCGTATGGCGCAGTACAGCAGCGCCTACTACGACGAGCATTTCAGCATGGTGGAAGTGTTGTTCGCCGAAGCCGGCATCAAGGTACGGCGGATCTGAAGGTGGGAAAGTCTCTTCGACGCAGAGACGCTGAGGCGCAGAGAAGACCTTCTATACCGCTTCTCCGCCCTCATCTCCGCGTCTCCGCGTCTCTGCGTCGAAAAAAAGCCTCCCTATTTATCTGCTCCTCATCCTGGCCACCGTAGCCGTCTACTCCCAAGTACTCCGCTTCGATTTTGTCAATTTCGACGACCCCGATTACATCGCGAATAATTCACACGTGCGTCAAGGTATTACCGCCGATGGCATCGAGTGGGCGCTCAACTCGACTGAAGCCGCCAACTGGTTTCCCGTAACCCGTTTGTCACACATGTTGGATGTCCAGCTCTTCGGACTCAGCAGCGGCTGGCGCCATCTCACCAATGTCCTGTTTCATACGCTCGCCACGCTGCTGCTCTTCGCGTTTCCCCATCGCGCCACCGGCGCGCGCTGGCCCAGCGCCTTGGTCGCATTCGTGTTCGCACTGCATCCGCTGCATGTGGAATCGGTTGCATGGGTGGCGGAGCGCAAAGATGTCCGCAGCGCATTCTTCTGGTTCCTGGCGTTGTGGGCCTATGTGCGATACGCGGAGCGTCCGGGCGCCAGCCGGTATCTTCCGGTGCTTCTGGCGTTCTGCCTCGGCTTGATGTCGACGCCCATGGTTGTGACGCTGCCGTTGGTGATGCTGCTGCTCGACGTCTGGCCGCTGCACCGTTGGCCGTTGCGCCTTTGGGAGAAGCTTCCGTTCTTCGCGCCCTCGATCGCAGCGGCCATTGCCATCTACGCCGTCCAGAGCGGTGCCGGCGCGGCCGAAGCTGTTCAGGTCCCTCTCGGACAGCGCGCCGAAAACGCCACGGTTTCCTACGCCGTCTACATCGCCAAAATGTTTTGGCCCACGCGCCTGGCGGTGTTCTACCCTTACCAGCAAGGCTTGCCGGTCTGGCAGGTCGCCATCGCCGCCCTCGTGCTGGCCGGGGTCTCGGCGTTGGTTCTGCGGCGGTCCGAGCTCAGCCTTACCTCGCGATCGGATGGCTATGGTTTCTGGTCACGCTCATCCCAGTAATCGGTCTGGTGCAGGTTGGCGCGCAGGCGCGCGCGGACCGCTGCACATATGTCCCATGGTGGGCCTCTCTATCATGCTCGCCTGGGGCGCGGTATCGATCGCGCTCCGATGGCCGGGCGCCAAGCCCGCAATCGTCGCATTGGCAGCCGTCGCGTGCTCGGCCTGCGTGGCGATCGCCTGGGTGCAATTCCGCGCGCGCACACCGACCTCGGCAGCGCCCTCTCGAAACTGCCGGACCGCCTGCCGCAAGTCATCGTCGAATATCAACTGGCGGTGCGGTCTTCGCCCGGCTCCGCATCCCGCACTATAATCTTGGCAACGCGCTGGCGGCGGCGGGCCGCTTGCCGGAAGCTCTCGCCGAGTGGGATACCGCAATCCGGCTCGACCCCGCCTATGCACCGCGTCTCAAGCAGCAGATGGCCCAGGCGCACAACAATGCGGGAGTGACCCTGGCCAGCGCCCCCGGCCGCCTGCCAGACGCGATCGGCCATTTCGAACGGCGTTGCGCCTGGCGCCCGATTACGCCGATGCGCACTACAACCTGGGCCTGGCGCTATCGAACATTCCCGGCCCCATGACGGAGGCGATATCCGAACTGGAAACCGCCCTACGCCTTCAGCCGATCCCGAGCTGCGCGAAACCATCGACCGCCTGAAGCGCGGGCGATAACCGATTCCCTACCTAGGATGAAACGGGGTGCTTAGCGAAAGTTCGTGATCAGCGCCACGTCCACCCTGATTTCGCGGCGGAGGTACACAATGCGGCTTGCATCGCGGGACCAGCCCACTTGCAGCGCGTCACTGGGCAAGGGGTCTCCGATGCGCGCCGGCGGACCACCGCCGATCGGCTGGCTCCACAACTGCTCGGACCGATCCGCATGGGAAACAAATGTTAGCGCCTTGCCATCGCGGCTCCATTGAAGATCGGAAGCATCCGCGGGAGCGGTCATTTCCCGCGCCAACGATCCATCGTCGAACGACCGGACTTGAATCTCTCCAATATCCCTGGCGTACGCCAATAGCTTGCCGTCCGGTGAAATGGCGGGGCTCGCACTGCATGAGTCGACGAGTTTGACAGGCGGGCCGGCCCCGTCGAGCGGCGCCTTCCAAAGGGTCCACTGGCCCTCCGCGTTCGAAACATAAGCGACCCATTTGCCATCGGGAGAGAGCGCGGGGTGCCAATCGAATCGCCCCGTGGTCACTTGCCGGAGGCCGCTGCCGTCTATGCCGGTGCGCCACAGGTTCAGTGAGCCTTGGCGCCGTAAGACGAACACAATGGAACGGCCGTCGGCGGACACGGCCGGTTCGGTGGCAATTACTCTTTCCGGAATCAACTGCTTCCGTTCCAGACCATCGGCAGTGGCGAGCCACAGGTTAGACTGTCCGGCATAGACGATACGTCCGTCGGGAGTCCAGACGGGATCGTTATAGCTGCCGGCCGGCAGCGAGATACGGACTGTCTGTCTTCGACCCATCCCCGGGGCGGAGGCTGTCCAAATGCTATCTTGGGTTTCCGAGCTGTTCGCCAGGATGGTTCGAGCGTCGGCGGTGACGCTAATCAGGGCATAATCGGTTATGCCATTGGTGAGCCGCCGGGCCGGGCTTCCCGCGCGCAGACGCCAAATCTGCGAAATCCCCGAATCGTCGTCGGGGATCAGGGCAACGATTTCCGATCGATTCAGCCAGTTCACGCTGCGAAGATGTTTTGCCTGCGGCGCCATCGCGAGTTTGGCGGGTCCTTCCGTGGCGGGAAGTTCGAATATGGACCAGACGCTTCCACTGGAGTTCTTGGTCCCCTCTGCGTAATAGATGCTCTTGCCATCGGCAGCCCACTGATAGTTACGAAAGGGATAGGATGCGCCGCTTGTAGCGATGATCCTCGGTTCGGTCCCCAGCGCCGTAGCCATGAGCAGGTAACCGCGGTCGTTGGACTCGAGACGTTTGAATATCAGGCGGCCGCCATCCGGCGAGAAGGAAGGGCTTGCAGCGATGCGCACCATCAACTTCCGGGTTGCGCCTCCTTGAGCTGCGATCCGAAAGAGAGCGCCCCCCACCGGGTGCGACTGGTCCTCAAAGACGTAGTACAAATACTCCCCGGTGGGCGAATAAGTTACGCCCCAGAAATGCCCTGGAATCGCCTCGACCAACCGCATGCCGGCGCCGACGCCGGCAGTCTGGCGGATCCAGAGACTTTGACCTTCCGAATTATTGGCGACGTACGCGACGCGCTGACCGTCGGGTGAGATAACTGCATACGCGAGACTATTGGCCACGATTAACGGAGTCAATCGGACGTCGGAAAGGAAGCCCCCGCCCGACGGCCAGACCCCTCCCGCGGCGATCAGCGCCAAGCCAAGGCGATCGCGGCTGCGATAGACAGGGAGATGCTTCGTTTCCCCGCGGGCGGAGAGGCCGGGAGTGAAGCGGCGCCCTGCGGAGGGCTGACGGCTGGGACGGCCTGTGCCGCCGGAACCACAAGGCGGTAGCCCCTTTTGGGGATCGTCTGGATGTATTGCGCTCCTTCGGGGGTCTCGCCGAGAGTCTTTCGCAGAACGAAGACATTTTGGGAGAGGTTGCTTTCCTCCACGAACGAATCGGGCCAGACCTCGCGCATTAACATTTGCTTCTCCACGACGCTGCCGCCGTGTCTGGCCAATACGAGCAGCGTATCGAAGCACTTGGGGGTGAGCGGGACGATGCGGTCCTCGCGACGGAGGACTCGCTCGCCGACGCTAATTCGGAAAGGACCTAATTCGTAAATCTCGTTTGTGTCCTGTGCCACAGCGCCTTTAATATTTTTTTGAGGATTCTTTGAAGACTCGTCAAAGACTCCCCGAACACCCTTCCGTTACCGTCAGTGTGATGCAAGGGTATCATAACCATTTCTACCCGTCCACCCCTTGCGAATTCGGCCCGGCCGCCGCATCCTGTTGTCATGCGAATCGCCGGGGCGTTCTTGCTGGTTTTTGGCGCCTGCTTAGATCTTCCGGTTTCCGGAGCCGACGCATTCGGCATGTGGGTGGCGAATGACAAGCGCTCGACGAACGCATACCAGCACGCGGTCGTGGTGCGATTTGAGCCTCACCCAAAGGGAGAGATATTCACGCTGGATCAGATCGACCGGAACGGGCGCTCCACCACCTCAAGCACAATCCTGTACCTCAACGGCAAAGCGCGTGAGTTCGAGGGCTTTGGATGTTCGGGAACGCAGTTCTCCCGACGGCTGCAGAGCGAGGCGGTCGAAATCGTCCGCGCGTGCAGTTCGGGGGAATGGACGCGCTTTGTCCGTCATTTGTCATCCGACGCCAAAGAGCTGGTTCTTGAGATTACGGAGCAGCAAACCACTGGGCGTCTTGAGCGGAAGCTCATCCTGGAAAGGCAGTAAAGAGCGGGTTGTCGATGCAATTCGAGAGGTCACACGATTCGAAGTCTGCAATGCACTATTACCATCCGGATGGGGCATCCTGAGTTACACCTGGCGGAAGGACGATCGGTTCCAACGACGATCCTGCGATAAGCGATGAGAACTCGTCTTCTTCCACTCATTCTGCCCTGGGTGATAACGGCTCGGCCGGCGGCCGCCCTGACCCATAACGGGACCAGCATTTGGGCCATGTCGAACGCCGGGATCCCAATCGCGAGTTTTGGAGTTGCGCAATTGGCGGTCGATCCCGGTAAATCATCCGCACTGTGCGCGGTGACGAGGTTGATCGCCGCGACTGCGAGTGGTGTTTTCACGGTGGTTGACGATCATCGAGAAGGCGTGGTTCACAGACCCTGACGACAAGTTATGGCTTACAGTTTATACGAACTCTTGGGAATAAAACGACGTTTCTGCCTTTGTGCCGCGCTGAGCCTGCTCGCCTGCATGGGTTTGTTCGCACAAGTGCAGCAATATACAATGTCGACAATCGCAGGAGCCGGCGCGGTTACTACAACGCCCGCGCGCGGAACAGATCTGTTCATCGGAGTGGGAAGCCTCGCGACGGATGCAGCGGGCAACGTCTACTTCAGCTTTGGTTTCGGAGTGTTTAAGCTGGATCAAAATGGCGTCGTCACACAGATTGCGGGAACCTCACGCCCCGGCTTTTCGGGAGACGGGGGACCGGCTACAAACGCTCAGTTGAACGGCGCCGAAGGCCTCGCCATGGATGGCGCGGGCAACCTGTTCTTCTTCGACTTGGGTAACTTCCGCCTTAGAAGAATCGCGCCGAGCGGCACAATAGCGACTGTTGCCGGCAATGGCGCCATGGGAACCTCGGGCGACGGCGGACCGGCGGTCAACGCGGGATTCGGCGGCGCGTATGCTATGGCGGCGGACAACATGGGCAACGTGTTCGTCGCCGGCGGCTACAGAGTCCGCAAGGTGTCGGTGACGGGTATCGTTACAACAATCGCCGGTAACGGCACGGCGGGTTTCTCCGGAGATGGAGGGCCGGCGACGAGCGCGCAAATATCCGGCGTGGACGGGCTTGTGGCCGATCTCTCGGGCAATCTCTATCTTGCCGACACCAACAACCTCCGGGTCCGCAAGGTGGCTCCAGACGGCAGCATTACCACCGTGGTTGGAAGCGGCCAGTGGGGCTGTCCAAACGACGGCGACGCTGCTGCCAGCGCGCCGCTGCTTGGGCCGACGGGGCTTGCGATGGATCGCTCGGGAAACTTGTACATCACGGATATAGATGGGGACGACGAACTTTCGGCCGTTCGCAAGGTTTCGCCGGACGGAATGATCACGACAATCGCGGGCGGGGGGTACTTTGGCTTCGGCGGCGATGGCGGGCCAGCGACAAACGCGCAACTCGCCGGGCCGGAAGGCGTCGCCGTGGACTCCGACGGCAATCTCTACATCGGGGACACCTACAACCAACGCATTCGCAAGATTTCGCCGGCCGGCATCATCACGACAGTTGCGGGGAAGGGTGTGCCAGCGCCTTCCACCGGTGATGGCGTGGACGCTTTCACCGCGGACATCGATACGCCATGGGGCGTCGCGGTCGACGCTTCCGGTGACCTGCTGATCGCGAGCAGCAGCCTGCAAAGAATTACTCCGGACGGAATCATCCACACGATCGGCGCCGGTGGAAACGCCGTGACGCAGGATGCCACAGGCAATCTGTTCACTGCAGGACTCGCGATCCGCGAGCTGTTTCCGAATGGGGCCATGAGAACGGTGGCAAGCCCCGGTGGATTCGGGACGCCCGGCGTGGGCGGATATGGCATCGCGTTAGACAGCGGCGGCGACCTTCTTGTCGGATCGGGCTATCTTGTCTCGAAAATCTCGCCCAGCGGAGTCGTCACTACCGTAGCGGGCGGAGGGAAAGACAGCCCTGGCGATGGTGGACAGGCGACCAATGCGTTTCTAAACAACGTCACCGGCGTCGTATTTGATCGGGCAGGTAATCTGTTCTTCTCTGAAACCTATGGCAATCGCGTTCGCAAGATGACTCCGGACGGGATCATCACCACGATCGCTGGAACGGGGATGGCTGGCTATTCCGGCGATGAGGGCCCAGCGACGAGCGCCCAACTGGGTGGGCCGGACGGCCTGGCGTTCGATGCGGCGGGTAACCTATATATTGCAGATACCTACAACAGTCTCATCCGCGTTGTTACCACCGACGGAACGATCCACACGATCGCCGGAACTCCAGGACTCAGAGGCTACTACGGCGATGGGGGACCCGCAGTCTTGGCGCAGTTGAACTATCCGTGGAGCGTGGCAGTAGACGGCGCGGGCAACATTGTTGTGGCCGACACGTTCAATGGACTTGTGCGTGAGCTGCGGCCCTCGCATACCTCCGTATTGATTGGTTCGGTGGTGGACGCAGCAAGTTTACTCCCGGGACCGGTTTCGCCAGGCAAACTCGTGGTGCTCTCGGGCGGCGGATTGGGGCCGGCGCAACCGGTGCAGAACCAGCCAAGCGGTGGCCAGATTGGAACATCGCTGGGCGGGACCGCGGCTTCCTTCAACGGAATACCTGCGCCGGTTCTCAGTTCTTCCTCCACAAAGATCGCCGCGATCGCGCCTTATTCGATCACCGGGGTGGCGGCGCAAGTCACCGTCTCTTACAACGGACAAACATCGCCGCCGTTCTCTGTTCCGGTGGCGCCATCCGCTCCCGGTATCTTTACGGCCGGTCAAATCGGTAGCGGGCAAATCGCGGCTATCCAGGTGGCGGATGGCTCCGCCAACTCGGCCACGAACCCTGCAAAGATCGGCTCCTACATTTCGTTTTACGTGACCGGAGAAGGCCAAACGTCCCCTTCCGGAATCGACGGCAAAGTGAACAGTCTCCCGGCGCCGAAGCCTCTGCTAGACGTCGCCGTGACCATTGGCGGAGTTCCCGCTGCCGTCCAGTATGCCGGAGGATCTCCTGGACAAATCGCGGGCCTGATGCAAATCAACGTTCAGATTCCAAATGGAGTCGCGGCCGGCGGCTATGTTCCCGTGATTGTCCGAATCGGTGACGCGTCCACTGCGCCCGATGCCGCGTGGATTGCTATCTCGGAGAATTGAAAATGAAATCCGTTCTTTCCGTTCTCGTGGTGTCCGGAGTTGCGTTGGCGCAATCCCCGGGTACGTTCACGGCGACTGCCAGCATGGGCACTGCCCGGTATTTTGACACCGCGACGTTGTTGCAGGACGGCCGGGTCTTGATCGCGGGTGGTCAAAGCGATTCTCAGCCACCCGCTCCTCTATCGACTACCGAAATCTACGACCCACTGGCTCGGACATTCACGCCGGGGCCGAACATGACGGTTGGGCGAAGCGGGCATACTGCGACGCTGCTCCCGGATGGCGGAGTTCTGATCGCCGGGGGCGACTGGAGCGAAACAAGCGTGATGGGAATTGGGGCCGGCACAGCCGAGATCTATGACCCATCGGCCGGGGCCTTCACCGCGACCGGGAGTCTCTCGATCGCGCGGAGCGGTCCCAATGCGACCCTGTTGGCGAACGGGAAGGTGCTGATTACGGGGGGCGTCACGGGGGAGAACGATGCCGGTTATCTAATTGGGGACCCGGAATTGTATGATCCTTCGACCGGCAAGTTCTCCGCCGCCGGTACATATGCGGGCAGCCTCGCCGGTCTCAACACCAATGAGTTTGGCTTTGCGTCCTCGTCCACCCTGCTTCCCGATGGGACAGTCTTGTTTGCAACGGTTCCGGCGGCGCAAGTCTACGACCCGGTTAGCGAGCTCTTTAGCCTCAGGGGCGCGCTGTCAGTCATGTACCAGTCCACCGGGACGGTCTTTCAGACCGATTACATCGACGGCCAGTCGGCAACCCTCCTGTTGAACGGAAGGGTATTGGTTGCAGGCGGTGAACAGGAGGACACCGGACGGTTCGCAAGCGCGCAGTTGTACAACCCGGTCTCGGGCGTCTTCGTTTTTACGGGAAGCATGACCGCAGCGCGTAACAACCACACCGCGGCGTTGTTTCCGGACGGCACGGTCCTGGTCACCGGCGGCGAAAGCCAAACCTGCTCCGACGACGGTTGCTGGTTTTCCGGGACAACAACCAGCGCCGAGTTGTACGATCCAGCTCAGGGCGCCTTTGCCTCCGCGGGCGACATGACCGCCTCTCGCGCCGGCCACACGGCGACTCTACTCAACAACGGCGACGTGCTGCTGGCTGGTGGTTATGCCTACGGGGGCATCGGCATCTATCAAGGGGCCACCGCCTCGGCGGAACTCTACCACCCTGCATCGCCGTCGGCCGCGCCCACGCTGTTTTCGTTAAGCGGAGACGGAAAGGGCCAAGGCGCTATCTGGCACGCGACGACCGGACAATTGGTTTCGCCGCAATCTCCAGCGACGGCGGGCGACGTGTTGTCGATGTATGTGAGCGGTCTCGCATCTGGGGGACTTATCCCGCCCCAGGTCGACGTCGGGGGACAAGCAGCGGACATCCAGTTCTTCGGCGACGCTCCAGGCTATCCCGGCTACAGCCAGGTGAATTTCCGCATGCCGGGCGGGATCGCGCCCGGTTCGGCCGTCCCAGTTGGCCTGATCTATCTCGGGCGAGCCAGTAATCAAGTTACCGTCGCCGTCCAGTAATTTGCGCCACAGACAATCGGAGAAATCTATCATGATGCGATCGACAAAACGAACTGTCCCGATCATTGTTGCATGCCTGTTAGTTGCCGCCGTCGGATCCGCCCAGCAATTCACCATCTCCACCGTTGCCGGACAACTTCCGCTCGGGATCGTTCCGATGGCGGGAAACGACGTGAACATCGGCGGACCGGGCGCCCTGGCGTTGGACGCCGCCGGGGACGTCTATTTTCTGACCGGGACCGGCGGAATCTACGGAGCCTTCCAGAGCCTGTTGATCAAGCTGGACCGCAACGGAATTCTGACCCGGATTGCCGGCGGCGCCATCGGATTTACGGGCGATGGCGGACCGGCCCTCAACGCTACCTTCTCCTCGCCACTCGGTCTCGCCATCGATCCAATGGGGAATCTCTACGTCGCCGATACGGGCAACGGACGCATTCGTAAGATCTCGCCTTCAGGAACCATCACCACCATCGCCGGAAACGGCTCGGCCGGTTACTCGGGTGATGGCGGGCAGGCGGTGAACGCCATGCTAGACGGACCCGGAGCCTTGGCCATCGACGCGTCGGGAAATCTGTATGTCGGCGTCGGTGGGCGCATTCGCATGATCTCGCCGTCAGGCGTCATCACCACCATCGCCGGAACTGGCGCTGCCGGTTACTCGGGCGATGGCGGTCCAGCCGTCAACGCGCAGCTCGGCTCGGTCCAAGGATTGGCGACTGACTCCGCAGGTAATCTCTACGTCGCCGATAACTTGAATGGCGGAGATGATTCGCCCCCGAATTCCCGTCTGCGCGAGATTTCGGCCAAGGACGGCAGCATCAACACGATCGCAGGGACCGGGCCGATCGGTTTCGCCGCCGATGGATCGCCCGCGGCCTCGGCCCCGCTCAGCCTTTCAGGAGCGCTTACGCTCGATAGCCAGGGCAACTTATACATCGCCGATAACCAACGCATTCGCCGCATTACCAATGGCATCATCGCCACCGTGGCCGGCAACGGTGGTTTCGGCTACTCATACGATGGAATATCGGCGGTCGATGCGGGCGTGATCATTCCGGCGGGAATGGCGGCGGATTCGAGCGGCAACCTCTATTTCACCGACTCCGGATACGGGCGCATTCGCAAACTTACGGAATCGCTGGTGGTTACCGTGGCGGGAAACGGCGCCCCCTTCGCCATCATGCAGCAAGCCAGCGCCGCGGCCTTGGCCAGTCTGGCTCAGCCAGTCGGAGTGGCGGTGAACTCCGCGGGTGCGATCATCATCGCCGACACCTGGAACGATTGCGTCCGTCTTGTGTCCTCGCAAGGTTTGATCGATACGATTGCCGGCCAGCTCTTAGCCGCGGGACCATTGAACGATCCCGCGCTCGCATCTTCAACTTTCTTTTTCATGCCGGGCGGACTCGCAACTGATAGTTCGGGTAACCTGTATGTCGCCGACAGCGGCGATAGCCGCATCCGCATGATCGCGCCTTCCGGCACGGTAAGCACCATCGCCGGCGCCAGTCAGGCGAGCCGGCCAGGCTTCTCGGGCGATGGAGGGCTCGCTGTGAACGCGCTCCTGAGCTGGCCCAAGGACATGGCGCTCGATGGCAACGGCAATATCTATATTGCAGATACGGGCAACAATCGCATCCGCCTCGTCAATCCGGCCGGGATCATCAGCACGATCGCCGGCACGGGCGGCGTGCAGTTCGGCGGCGACCAGGGTCCGGCCACGAGCGCGCAGCTCAACAACCCTTCCGGAATCGCGGTCGACCAATCGGGTAACATCTACGTCGCCGACACCGGTAACTTCCGCGTGCGCAAGATCGCGCCATCGGGCGTCATCTCCACCTTCGCCGGCTCGGGCATAGAGGGCCATAGCGGCGATGGCGGCCCCGCAATTCAGGCGCAGCTCGGGAGTCCACTCGGCCTCAAATTCGACGCTTCCGGGAATCTCTACATCGCCGATGGCGGCAGCGTACGCATGGTAACTCCCGCCGGCGTCATCACCACCGTCGCCGGGACCGGGACCGTCGGCTTCTCGGGGGACGGCGGCCCCGCCGCCAGCGCGCAAATCGGAGCCTGGGGCCTTGCCTTCGATGCGCAGGGCAACCTGTATGTCGCCGACCCGTTCAACAACGTAATCCACATGCTACAGCGGGTGACGAAATAGCGCGAACTGGATAAATCGATGCGGAATACGACGATTTGCCTGCTCTTTACGGCCAGCCTGCTCGGCGCACAGACTTACACTGTCACTACTTTCGCTGGCGGCGCGCCTCCGGCCACCCCGATTCAGGCGACGGCTCTTACGCTTGCGCCACGCGGCGTTACAACGGCGAACGGTTACGTCTATTTCACTGCCTCTAAATGTTGCGGACTGCTTCAATCAAGGCGTCCGGATGGTAACTCCTGGCGGAATCATCTCGACGATCGCGGGCAACGGGAGTCAAGGTTATTCGGGAGATGGCGGCGACGCACTCCAGGCGCAATTCGGTTTGATTTCCGGAATGGCCGTGGACAGGAATGGGTTCATTTATCTCGCCGCCAAAGCAACAATAGCATCCGCGTGCTCCGGCCGAAGATGGGGCCCGACAACGGCAGATGGTGGAAGTATGTTTCAAGTTTCGCGTGTACGGCTCTTAGCCGTTGGCTCAGATCCAGCACCAATTTACAGCCGCCACAAACGCGGCAGAGGAGAACAACCAATGAACGCATCGCAACTAACGAAACACGGCTCCCGCCTGATTTTGGCGATTGCCGCAACCGGATTGGCATTCTCGCAATCCCTTCCCCCGCTCTCGTCGAACGCGACGGTCTACGCCACCGGGCTCAATAATCCTCGCGGACTGAAATTCGGTCCCGACGGCGCCATCTACGTCGCCGAGGGCGGGACGGGTGGAACCGCCTCTTCGGCGGGGATATGTACACAGGTGGTTGCCCCCGTGGGGCCATATACGGGAGGAAACACCGGCCGCATCTCCAGAATCGGTTTGCAGGGCGCCCGGTCGACTGTGGTGGACGGCCTGCCTTCCAGCCAGACCAGCAGCGCACAGGGCTCCCTGGTTAGCGGCGTCGCCGATATCGCCTTCGTAGGATCCACGATGTACGCTCTTATCTCCGGCGGCGGCTGCTCGCACGGGCTGCCGAGTTCACCCAACGGCGTGATTCAGGTCAATGTCGCTAATGGGACATGGACTCAACTGGCGAACCTGAGTACGTTCATCGCGAGTCACCCGGTCGCCAACCCCTCGTCGGACGATTTCGAGCCGGATGGAACCTACTATAGCCTGATCAGCCTGGGCGACAGGCTGTTCACGACGGAGCCGAATCATGGGGAAATCGATGAAATCGACATGAACGGCACGGTTCGGCGGGTGGTCGACATTTCGGAGAGCCACGGACACATCGTCCCTACCGCGCTGGCTTACGACCGCGACCAATTGTATTTTGGCAACCTGTTTCTGTTTCCCGTCGAGGTGGGATCGTCCAATGTATTCACGTACGGATCCGATAAGCACATCCACGTTATGGTCCCGCAACTGACAACCGTGGTGGGGATCGCGTTCGACAGCCAGGACCGGCTGTACGTTCTGGAAATGAGCGCAGGCGCGGGTGGACCCGGACCAGGTCAAGGAATGGTACTGCGCGTCGAGTACAACGGCCATCTGACTACCATCGCCAGCGGGTTCACGTTTCCCACCGCGATGACGTTCTCACCCGACGGGACCACGTTATACGTAACCAATTTAGGCTTCGGGTTTCCGGCGGGCTCCGGCCAGATTGTGAGCGTCCAAATCACGAACTAGGCAAGGGCTTCGCCCTTGATCCTAAAAACGGCGGTTGAAACGCCACTCACGAGCATGGCGTCCGTTCCTCGTAGCGCCGGCGATCTTGTCGCCGGTTCTTTTTCCCGCGGGCGGTCTCCAGCCGACTCACCCATTGGGTAAAGCACGCCGTAGAGAGAAACCTCGACCGGTCATAGACTCG